>JANNFC010000143.1:0-1632 GCA_031379405.1 Betaproteobacteria bacterium
AGTTGCACCAGCAGACTTGACCCGCCCCCGAGGTAAGCGAGGGGCCACGCTTTGTTTTTCGGGCGGGCGGGCGATCCTTCAATTCGGGTCTAACTCCGTCAAGGTTGGGAACAACTGCGTTCAGGACGTCCTGCAACGGCCCCGCGTTCACTGAAAGGGAGCCGCGAGGGTTTACGGGCGTGAGCGCGACGCGGATTTCCTGAGGATAAGAAACTGTGCGTTGCCGTGAGTCCACGCGTACCGGGTAAACCTCGATGCGCGCAAGAGCCTGGCCACGCGCGTGCTGAACGTCCACGACACGGGCCCAGACACCCGGAACGTCGGTGGTCCTTGAGGGAGGTGCACCGGCTCTAGCGCTCTTCTCGGTCGGCACTGCCGGCATGACCACAACGTCCACACCTCGAAGCATTTGAACGCCGCGAGCTTCTACTGAGAGTTGGATTTGATCGCATTCGGGGATTGCAATCAGACTGCTCAAGTACGGAACGTCAGGCGACCCGGGCTCAGCCAGCGGCATAGCGCCTTCCATCTCAACGGTCATTGCTCGGGCGTGTTCCGGTCGAACAACTAACTTCGGTGCCGGAAATTGGAATGAGATTTCGATGTGGCGCGGCGAAGACTTTATTGATTCGCGCAGAATTGTCGCTGGTCGCGGGGGCAACGATTCCTCTGGCAGACTTCTCCCCGGTGCGACGGTGATAGAAACAACCGCAACCACAACTCCCACTTGCCTCGAAGTTAAGCGCATGGCGGGTCCTCCCCAGTTCAGCAGTTTGCGGCCTTTATCGACGAGGCTCAGGAAGGGTGGAACATCAAAGATGCAACTTTCGATCTCCGCTGTGATTGAAGTATCACGAGCAACTGTACACCGAGTTGCTCATCAGTCAAGCGCCCTTTTCGCGAACATTCCTCCGCAGCTCGGCCACCAGGACTCGCACCAACGACCCCACGTCGTCGTTGTTAGCTCCTCCCCGATTATTGCAGAACATCCGCCACATAGCTTTTATCCAAGCGTTCGCTTTCGTCGAGAGCCGCGATTGTGTGGGCGACGCGAACGATGTGGCCACGCGCCCGCGCACTCACCAGTAAGGATTTCCACGCCAACAACAGCGTTAACGCGGACGGCTCCATCAGTGCGCCACGGAAACGTGAATTGCGATGCAATCCAACACCGACCCGGATATCTTGCTCACGTAGTTTCGATCTGAAGCGGCACCGGCGATCAGGAGTGGCAACACTTCCCTATTGGTCGCGCTCTCGCAGCGAAGGATTGCCCCTTATTCGAATCATGCCCGGTATTCGCGGGCAAACGAGTTGACCGCCGATGCGCCTCGCTGCGCACGTCTAATTTCAAGCTTGAGTTGCAGGTGAACAATTAAAGCGCCGCATGCGACGCTAAGAGCTTTTTTTTGCAAGTCTATATATTCCGTCTGCGCTAGATCGGCGATCGCTGCAATCATTGACCGTCATACCAAACAGCCAAAGCCATGTGCTATGTGGAAATGGCGTCACTAGAACAACGCTGATTCGACGCTCTCATTGACAAAAACGAAGAGGCTCCGAAGTCGGAGCCTCCTTCTAGTCTGCGGGGCGGTGGTCGGACCGCCGCGTTACTTGATGGATGTGCTGATG
>JANNFC010000183.1:0-16681 GCA_031379405.1 Betaproteobacteria bacterium
GGCAAGACCGTCGCACAACTCATCAGCTTCGGCTCGACCCTGCTCACTAGCGACGACGTGATGCCCGGCGTGGCGGAACTCATGCCGATGTTGCAGGTAGAAGCTACCTTTCCAGATGGCACCAAATTGGTCACCGTACACGAGCCCATACGGCCGGGGGCGCAGCCCGTCGCCGACGTTGTGACGCCTGGAGAAATCTTCACGGCCGACGGCGACATTGAAATCAACGCCGGGCGTCGCAAGCTAACGATCAAGGCGGTGAATACGGGCGATCGTCCAATCCAGATTGGCAGCCACTTTCATTTTTTTGAAGTGAACAAGGCATTGCAGTTCGAGCGCGAGCAAGCCTTTGGCATGCGACTGGATATCCCGGCCGGAACGGCGGTGCGCTTCGAACCGGGCGCGAGCAAGGAGGTCGCTTTGGTCGAATTCGGTGGCACCGGGGAAATCTTCGGCCTCAACAGTCTTACCAATGGTTCCACGCGCAGCGCCTCGCGTAAAGCCGAAGCGTTGCGCAAGGCTAGAGATCTTGGTTTCAAGGGAGCGTGAGAATGGCTAAGCTAACGAGAAAAGAGTATGCGCAACTCTATGGCCCCACCCAAGGCGATGCCGTGCGGCTCGGCGATACTTCCTTGCTGGCTGAAATCGAGCATGATTTCGGTGTGCCCGGCGAAGAATGCCTGCACGGCGGCGGCAAGACGCTGCGCGACGGCATGGGGCTGACCGCCGGTTACGACAGCGCGCAGGGTTCACTCGATATGCTCATCAGCAACGCCGTGATCATCGATCCGGTATTGGGTGTGGTGAAGGGCGACATCGGTATCAAGAACGGCAACATCGTCGCCATCGGCAAAGCGGGCAATCCGGCGGTGATGGATGGCGTGCATCCCCGGCTCATCTGTGGCGCGGCGACGGCTGTGCGAGATGCGGAAGGTCTGATCGCAACACCGGGTGGTATCGACGTGCATGTGCATTTCGACAGTGCGCAACTGGTGGAACATGCTATCGGTTCGGGGCTGACCACCATGATCGGTGGTTCACTCGGCCCTATTACCGTGGGGATCGACTGCGGAGGCGAATGGAACGTCGGCAAGATGTTGCAGGCTTCCGAACAGTGGCCCATGAACTTCGGATTTCTAGGGCGTGGCAACTCTTCCAAGCCGCGTTCCCTTCTCGATCAAATGGCGGGCGGATGTCTCGGCCTCAAAATTCACGAGGACTGGGGCTCCATGCCCGCTGTCATCGACACCTGTCTTGGCGTGGCGGACGAGCTCGATTTCCAAGTTCAGTTGCATACGGACACGCTAAACGAAAGCGGTTTTCTGGAAGATACGTTGGCGGCCATCAACGGCCGCACCATTCATATGTACCACACGGAGGGTGCGGGTGGCGGACATGCTCCGGACATCATCGCCGTGGCGGGGCAGATGAACTGCCTGCCTTCTTCCACCAACCCCACCAATCCATACACCATCAATACTTTCGATGAACACCTCGACATGATCATGGTGTGTCATCATTTGAACCCCGCCGTGCCCGAGGATGTCGCCTTCGCCGAATCCCGCATTCGCGCGCAGACCATCGCGGCGGAGGATGTGCTGCATGACATGGGCGCTATTTCCATGCTGGGTTCCGACAGTCAGGGCATGGGTCGAATCAACGAAGTGATCTGCCGCACGTGGCAATTGGCTTCGAAGATGAAGGACCAGCGAGGGCGGTTGCCGGAAGAGAAATCTCGCATCGGCGACAACGAGCGCATTAAGCGTTACATCGCCAAGTACACCATCAACGCCGCGCGCACCTTCGGTATTGATCAGTACGTCGGCTCATTGGAGTCAGGCAAGATTGCCGATATCGTGCTGTGGCGCCCAGGCTTCTTTGGCATCAAGCCTGAATTGGTGGTGAAAGGAGGCTTCATCGCCTGGTCGGCCATGGGCGACTCCGCTGCCAGCCTGATGACTTGCGAACCGCTAGCGATGCGCCCGCAGTGGGGCGCTTTCGGCACTGCGAAACAGCATCTGTCTTTCAATTTCGTGTCGCAGATGTCCGTCGATCGGGACATCCGGGGAAGGTTGGGCATCTTCAAGCAATGCCTGCCTGCCAAAGGCACGCGCAAACTGAACAAGCGTCATATGCTGCACAACGATGCCTGCCCGAACATCAGCGTGAACCCTTCCACGTTCGATGTGATGGTCGACGGGAGAATCATCACTTGCGAGCCGGCGCGGGTGGTGCCTTTGGGGCAGCGATATATGTTGCGATAGAAATGCGGACGGGTGAAAACTACCGGTCGTGGGGCGCCTTCAACTCCTATTCCCCGTCCGTGATGCCATAGATGATCACCGACAGCATATGAATGGGCGTTTGAATGAGACGCTCGGGTCCGTGCGGCACCTCGCCGCGAAAGCTTAGGGAGTCTCCCGGGACGAGCAAGTAGGTTTGACGGCCATGGCGGTACTCGATCTTGCCCTTCAAGATATAGATGAACTCGGTGCCGGGATGCTCGAAGCGCGGAAACACTTCACTCGCATCGTCCATGGTGATAAGGAAGGGTTCGAAGGTCTTGCGCGGGCCTTTGTCGTAAGCCAGCAAGTGATAGGTATGGCCGCGTTTCGTTCCACGACGCACGACTTGCATGCCTTGATTGGCCTTCACCAATTGCGCACCGCCTGTGGGCGGATCGAAATCACGAAACAGTTGTGACAAGGAAACGCCCAGTGCGCCCGCGATGCCGGTTAGGGTGTCGAGACTGGTCGAGGTTTGACCGTTCTCGATCTTCGACAGCATGCCACTGCTGATGCCGGCTTGGGTGGCGACGTCGGCAATGGTGAGATGATCCTTGCGGCGTAGCTCACGGATGGTAGTGCCCAAATGACGCTCCAAGGATCGCGGATCGGATTGCCGGCATGCTTTCGCGCGTGCAGGTGTGGCGGGCATCGCTTTCGCAGTGTTCTTATAACGGCGCGTTCCAACCTGGAATCCAGTTGGTGCCTGCCAAGGGTACTCGCGCCATGGCGGCCGATTCGAGGGTGAGTGCCACCAAGTCTTCTCGTTCCAAATGGTGGACGTTGGATTTGCCGCAGGCACGCGCCACGGTGGTCAGTTCCATCACCATGGTCTTCACATAGTTGCGCAAGCGCTTTGCTGCGAAAGTAGGTTCGAGCCGCTTCTCCAGTACTGCATCTTGAGTGGTGATTCCCACGGGACATTTCCCCGTATGGCAATGATGACAATGCCCCGGTGAGGTACCCAGCGCATGATAGTCCGCGACCGCATCGTGATGATCACCGTCGCGAACGTAAGTCTCGCTGTTGCAACCCATGGCGAACAATGCGCCTTGTCCCACCGATACGGCGTCGGCTCCCATGGCGAGGGCTTTGGCGACATCGGCACCGGTGCGAATGCCGCCGGATATCACCAACTGTACCGTCCCGCGCATATTCATTTCTTCCAGTGCGTCCACCGCTTGGCGCAGCGCCGGCAGCGTGGGTATCCCCACATGCTCGATGAAGACCGTTTGGGTGGCGGCCGTTCCGCCTTGCATACCATCCAGCACAATGACGTCGGCCCCCGAATGCACCGCTAGTTTGACATCGTGATAGGTGCGCGTGGCGCCGATCTTCACGTAGATGGGGACTTGCCAATCGGTGATCTCGCGCAGTTCGTTGATCTTGATGACCAGATCGTCCGGCCCGGTCCAGTCCGGGTGACGGCAAGCGGAGCGTTGATCCACACCCGGAGGCAGAACGCGCATCTTGGCCACGCGCGGATTGATCTTCTGACCGAGCAACATGCCGCCGCCTCCGGGCTTGGCGCCCTGACCGATGACGACTTCGATGGCATCGGCTTGCCGCACATCATCGGGGTTAAATCCATAGCGTGATGGCAGGCATTGATAAACCAGCGTCCTGGATGAGCGCCTTTCCTCTTGCGTCATGCCGCCATCACCCGTGGTAGTGGAGGTGCCCAACTCGCGTGCCGCCAGTCCGAGTGCCTCCTTCACGTTAGCGGACAGCGAGCCGAAACTCATGCCGGCAAAGGTGATCGGTATGGCCAATTCGATGGGCTTCTTGGCGTACCGTGTTCCAAGCACAGTGGTGGTATGGCACTTCTCGCGATAGCCTTCCAGGGGATAGCGCGATGCCGAGCCCGCGAGAAAAACCAGATCATCGAAATGCGGCAAGTGGCGCTTTGCACCCAGCCCGCGAATCTCGTAGAGGCCGGTGGCGGCCGCACGATGGATGTAGTCGATTACCTTGCGGTCGTAGCCCCAGCTCTCTTCATTCTGAAGTCGCTTGCCGCGAGTAATAGCATCGATAGGTTTGTTCATTTTCAGTATTCCTACTCAGTACTCTTGCTCAGTATTCCTGACCAGAGTCGGCGTTCCAGTGGTAGAGGCTACGCATGGAAGCCACCCGTTTGAATTCCATTGGCGCGTAGGCAAAGCCGGCTCTCTGCATGAGTTCGCCCACTGCGATGTAGTCGGCTTCGGTCATGGCCTCCACGTGAGCGTCCGCACCTAAGGATTTGATTTTTCCGCGGACGTAGATCACCGCCTCGTAAAGAGAATCGCCGAGTCCTTCCCCCGCGTCACCGCATACCACCAATCGGCCGGCCTGCGCCATGAACGCCGAGTAGTTGCCCACGTTGCCACCTACCACGATGTCGATGCCTTTCATGGAAATGCCGCAACGCAAGCTGGCATCACCTTCAATCACCAGTAGGCCGCCGTGCCCGGTAGCACCCGCGGATTCGGAAGCGAAGCCCTTCACACGCACACTGCCCGACATCATGTTCTCGGCTACTCCCCATCCCACATTTCCGTGCACGGTGATGTCTGCGTACTTGTTCATGCCGCCCAGGTAGTAACCGCCGTGGCCACGCACGTCGATGCGTACCGGATGATTGATGCCCACCGCAATGCTATGGGCACCGTTCGGATGCATCACGTCGATGTGCTCTATCCCTTTGTTGGGTAGCTCTGTGTGCAGGAATTGATTGAATGCGCGCACCCCCTCCTTCTTGAGATCGAACATCATGTGAGTGTTGGTGGCTACACTGTCCATGAGTAGATCTCCTCTGGCATCGGTTCGAAAAGCTTCGCATTCTCCACCCCTGGCAAGTGGGCCAGTCCGCGAAACTCAGAGGAGATGGCGACGTAGTCGTCAGTCTCTGCCACGATCGCGGGTTTGCAGGCAAAGGCGTCGCGTACCAATGCGAGTTTGTTCTGCGTACCGATCAAGAAGGTGTAGAACCCATCCAATTCCTTGAAGCCGCGCCGTATTGCCTCTTCCAGATCATCGCCTTCGCGCATGCGCCATTCGAGAAATCGGCAGGCGGCCTCGGTGTCGTTGTCGGTTTCGAATTCAATGCCTTGATGCTCCAGCTTGCGACGCACCATGTATGGGTTGGATATGGTGCCGTTGTGTACCAAGCAGAAATCCTCGCCTGCTGTAAACGGATGCGCACGATCGGGCGTGACCGCAGACTCGGTAGCCATGCGAGTGTGTCCCACCACATGCGAGCCCGTGAGTTTTCTGAATTCGTAGCGCTCGGAGATCTCGCTTGGATGCCCGATATCTTTGTAGATATCGATCACTCTTCCGGCGGAAAGCACATGCATGGCGGGATAGTACTTGTGAACCCACTGTTTGAATGGCACGGCTTGCGTGACACAACTCAACACGGCGTGATTGCCCAGCGTATTGATGCGTGCCTGGGCGCCGTGATCGCGCAGAAATTCAGTCGTGAATCCCGACCAGTCATGCTCCCATCCAGGCGCTTGAATACTGTACTTACGCTGATCGTCCGCAAATTCGTCAGTGTAGACGGCAAGGCCCGCCGATTCGGGTCCGCGCGCACCCATCTCCACCAACATGGGTACCATCAGTTCGCCCAGTTGCGAGCGCAGCGCCGGGTTCTTAACGAGAAATCCAACAATTCCACACATGAAAACCTCTGTCTAGAAAAACTCCAAGTAGCGATCCACTTCCCACTGGGAGACGTAACGCGAGTACTCCACCCACTCCATGCGCTTCAAGCGCAGGAACTCTTCGGCAAGGTCTTTACCGATGGCGCCGCAGATCACCTTGTCTTTCTCCAGAGCGTCTATTGCCTGGTTGAGGTTCTGCGGCAGCAGTGCGATCTTGGCCTTGGCGAGTTCCTCCGTGCTCCACTCGTAGAGGTTGGTATTGTTGGGTTCACCCGGATCCATCTTGTTCTCTACTCCGTCCATCCCAGCGGCAAGCATGGCGGTGGTGGCTAGGTAGGGATTGGAAGAACCATCGGGCAGTCGCATTTCAAGTCGTCCGTAGGGAACTCGCACCATGCACGTGCGATTATTGTCGCCGTAGGTGATGTAGGCTGGTGCCCAGGTCGCACCGGACAACGCTCGGCCGACGACCAAGCGCTTATAGGAGTTGATCGAGGGCGCGCACACGGCGGTCAACGCCGCGGCGTGATGCAGCAAACCACCCAGAAAGTGATAGCCCATCTTCGACAGGCCAAGCTTGCGCTTGTCCTTGTCGTCGTGGAACAGGTTCTTTGTCTGGTCATCTCCGATGGAGATGTGATAGTGCGATCCGGTCCCCGTGCGATTGGAGAAAGGTTTGGGCATGAAGGTGGTGACCAATCCCATCTGATGGGCGATTTCCGAGGCTGCCATCTTCAGGAACACAAGACGATCGGCGGTGGATAAGGCGTCGCCATAGGTGTAGTTCACTTCGAACTGACCGTTGGCATCCTCGTGATCGATTTGATAAACATCGATCCCCACCGCGCGCGTGGCGTCCACCAGTTTTTCCAGATAAACGGCGCTGCGCGCGAGACCCTTGAAGTCATAGCAGGGTTTTTCCAAGGTGTCGGTGTCGTCACACATGGCGATGCCACCGTCAGCTTTGCGCTTGAGCAACATGAATTCGGGTTCAATTCCCGTGTACAGGGTCATGCCCTTGTTCGCGAGTTTTTCCAGTTGCATCTTCAGTACCCATCGCGAGTCGTAGGCGTAGGGTTTGCCACGCACATGGCCGATGGTGGTCAGGCGCGCGTAGCCCGGCATCCAGGGTACGGCATGTAAGGTGGACAGGTCGCCCACGGCCATGTAATCCGGCCCATGCGGTCCCATGCCGAAACCCCAAAGCGCGAACCCCGCGAACCCGGCGCCGTCGGTGAGCACCATATCGAGATGCTCCGCGGGAACCGCCTTCGCTTTCGCGGAGCCGTGAATATCCACGAACTGCACGAGAATGAACTTGATGTGGTTGGCCTTGAGCCACTTCTTTGCTTCGCTTGGCGTCATGTTGTGCTCCGTTCCTTTGTAACGAGGATGGTCAACGCACCACTTCTGGAATCAATGCGCCTAAACCGACCGCTCCGCCACCTAACTCCTGAGCGATCCCAAGCAGGGTTTCCCACAGGAAGGCGGCGAAGGAGGGGTCGCACCAAATGCGATAGCCCCGCTGGCCGGTGTGCAATTCCCAGATAACCAGGACGCTGACGCCGACCATGCTGGTCAGGATGGCGAAGCGATCCGCATCGGAATAGGCTGCAAAGTTGACGCTGCAGGTTTGCGTCAAAAGTTCGTTTGTACGCTCACCGCTTAAAACGATCGCACAATCCTGCCGTATTACGGGCGTGAGCCCGGATGCCGCGCGCAATGTTGATCGAAGGCGTGTCGTGGTGGTCGCGGAAGGACTGTCCTCCAGAAAAAATTCAGTGCGACCCAAGCGCGCCACCAACGTGCCCTCAGGTGTGCGAACCCAAGCGTTGATGCCGGGCAGCATCTCGATCCCTTGGCTGTGCAACCAAACTTCCGCCTGCGATCCTTTGACACCCATCCGGTGCATGCAACTGGCGTCAGCGAGGGCGATGGTAGGCCGCCGGTCATCCATAGATACCGGCGCCAACATGCCGTTCATGGCGGACCAGCGCGGATTATGTTGTTGAAGCAAATCGTGCAGCGCGCTACGTCGCGTTTCCATCAGTAGTCCCTTTGGCGTTGAGCACTCGGGTCGTAGAACGGAGCTTTTGCCACCACGGCGCTCACCATCTTTCCGGCGTCGGCGCGAATCGCGAAGGCTGTGCCTTCCTCCGCCAATTCGGGAATGATGAACGCCAAGCCGATGTGGCATCCCAGGGTCTCGCTGAATGCGATGCTCGTCACCCGCCCTGCGATATCGTTGCCGCGAATGATTAGATGGCATTCCTTTGGTACGGCGCCTGAATGACTCTTGTCTAAAGTAAAGCCCACCAAAACTTGTTTGCGCTGGCGTGGCGCAACGATCCTCAAGCTTCTCTGACCCACAAAGAAGGGCTTGTCCATCTTGATGGCCCACTCCATTCTGGCTTCCAGTGGAGTGGTCAGTCCGTCGGTGTCTTGACCGATGATGATGTGTCCCTTCTCCAGACGCAGCAGCCGTTGCGCTTCCACTCCGAAGGGGCGAATGCCGAGCGCATTGCCTGCTGCCATCAACGCCGTCCAAAGGTGATGCGCGTGCTCCGCCGGTGTGTGAATCTCGTAGCCTAGCTCGCCGACAAAACCCACACGCAGCAATCGACAAGGCACGTCAGCAACCTGCGCTTCGCGCACACCCAGATATGGAAAACTCGCATGCGATAGATCGAGGTCCGTCAGCTTCGCCAATAAGTCGCGCGCCTTGGGTCCGGCCAAGTTCATGGCGCTGAACGCGCCGGTAAGATTGACTATCCCACAGTCCATGCGCCACAGCGTGTTCCAGCGCGTGAGTTCGCGATAGACCGTGGCCGAACCGGTGGTCGTGGTGGTGAAATAGAAATGCTGATCGCTGAGGCGAGCCATTACCCCATCGTCGATGATGACGCCGCTTTCGTCCAGCATTACGCCATAGCGCGTCATGCCAACCTTGAGATTGGCGCAACGGCCGGCGTAGACGCGCTCCAGAAACTCGCCGGCGGCGGGACCGTAGAGATCCATCTTTCCCAGCGTGCCCACATCGATCAAACCGAGTGATTCGCGCACTGCCCGTACTTCGCCTCGTACGCATTCGTTTTTGTCCTGGTCGGAGCGCGCGTAGTACTCCGGGCGTTGCCAGTTACCCGCTGGCATCCACGCTGCGCCAAGCTCGGCGTGCAAACTGTGCAAAGGTGTACGTCTCACAGGATGAAAACCGCGACCGCTCAGATGCGCCAGCGCCACCGGGTGATAGAAGGGCCTTGACGTGGTCGTGCCCACCTTGTCCACGGTTTCTCCACGAAGGTTCGCCAAAATGCGTATGGCGTTCATGTTGGAGTGTTTGCCTTGGCTGGGGCCCATGCCCACCGTGGAATAGCGCTTCATCAACTCGATGTTATCGAAGCCTTCCTGGGCGGCATTGGCGAAATCCTTCAGCTGCAAGTCCTCATCGAAGTCGACGAAATTCTTCCCGTCTGGGTGGGCAAAAATCGGATAAGGGTGCGTTGGCCAACGCCTCTGGGGTGGCACGATGGGGTTGGGTTGCGTACTGAATCCCAAGTAACGAACCGCCTCCTGTGCGGCACGCTTACCATCTTCAAGACGATAGGGCAGATCAAAGACACCGTTTACCCGCCCCGCCGCGAACACACCCTTGGGCAGCTCACGCGGATAGAATTGATGGGTGATTTCGGAATAGCTCATGCGCGCCCCTGCTTGGTAGAGCAGTGCGGCCGCCGGCGCGAATCCCACGCTCATCAGCAGACCATCGCAGGACAACACTTCCGAATTCGGGATGGGTAATCGTGCTTGGCCGTCAACGGAGAAAATGCGCACGCCCGTCAATCGATCATTGCGCGCGATTGCCTCGGATACTCCATAGCCTTTCAAGACGCGGATGTTGGCACTGGTGACGCGCTGCGCTAAGTCCGTACTCTCACCTTCTGGTCGTAAATCCAATACGGCGCCCACGCCAATGCCGTGACGATCGAGGTCGAGGGCTGCTTCGTAACCCTCGCTATTGGCGGTGAGCACCACCGCTCGATGCATGGGTTTGACTGCATAGCGGTAGATCAGGCGCTGTGCCGCCGATGCGAACATCACCCCAGGCGCATCGTTGTTTCGGAACACGGCCGGTTGGTCCATAACGCCGGTGCTCACGATCACAGCACGAGCACGCAGTGTGGTCATGCGTTGGGCTTCGACCAAGGCGATCCAATGATCGGCGTAGTAGCCGACGGCGCAGGTGCCGGTACGTATTTCCAGATGGGGTAACTGTTTTGCTTGCGCGAGTAGTTCCTCGAGCCGCTCATGGTTCGTATCGCTGCCCCCGCGAGCATAACCCAGACTTCCGCCTGCCTGCGCATTCTCCTCTACGATAAGCACGGAGGCGCCACTGTGCGCCGCGCAAAGCCCGGCGGCCAGGCCCGATGGGCCTGCGCCAATGACCAGTAGGTCGCGGAAGTCGTAGCGTTTCGGCGTGTACAAGCGAGGGGAGTCAACGTTGATCTCACCCAATCCCGCCATGCGACGGAAGAAGCGCTCCCAGAAATGCGCCAGGGCTTTAGGCCGATGAAAGGCCTTGTAATAGAAACCTACGGGCATGAAGGCGGAGAGCTTGTCAAACAAGCGTCTGCGGTCTGCGCGGGCGCCACCGGCGGTGTTTACGGCGCGCAGATCCATGCCCTCAGCCAGTGGCGAGACATCTCCTCGTAGATTGATGTGGGCGTCGTCCGTCATCAGCGTATTGACGTCGTGATTGGCCAAGGACAGGATGCCCCTTGGACGGTGATACTTGAAGCTCCTTCCCAACACGCGCACGCCCGCTGCCCACAGCGCGCTGCTCACCACATCACCGGGATGCCCGGCGTAGCGCTGGCCATCGAAACGAATGGTCAAGCTCTGGCTTCGGTCAATCCACTCGCCGAGCACAGGCGGCAATCGAGAACTCACTTCGACTCCTCACCCAGGAGATAGGTACGCAGCAAACGGTCCGCTGTCGTGTCGCGCTCGGCGATGAACCAGACGCCGCTGGATGCGTGATACCACCATTCCTTCTTGATGCCAGGCACACCGCTGCGATTGAACACGTAGTCAGACCACTGCGCATCGCTACAAGTGGGCGGATGCGGCATTTCGCGCACTTCACCGGCGCAGACGAATTCCGACACCGGACGCGGGCCATTGATGGGACAGAGCATTATCTTCATAGTGAATGTGCGGGCTAGTGCCCCACGGCGGCGGCGCCTTTCTCGCCGGTCAACTCATACTCCGCAAAGCGCGATAACCGAAAACCCTTGATCAAATCGTGATCGCGATCATTGAACAGCGTATAGCTCATAGTCTTGCCGGCTACCGGCGTCGCCTTGAAGCCCCAAGTACCCCAGCCGGCGTCCAGATAGAAACCCTCCACCGGAGTCTTGCCCATGATGGGTGCGAAATCCGGGGTCATGTCCGCCATGCCCGCCCACTGGCGCACGACATTGGCGGTGGACAAAAATGGGAACATATCGAGAATATGGGCCGCTAGGCCTTCCGCGAAATCCAGGGTGGAGCGAGTGGAGTGCAGCTCATAGGGATCGAGGGAGGCGCCCATCACCAGTTCACCGCGCGCCGATTGGCTCACATAGACATGCAAGCTGCCGGACACAAAAATCGGATCCAACCAGGGCTTCATGGGCTCGCTCACCATCGCTTGCAGAGGATGAATGTAGAGGGGGGAGCGAAGATCCACCATGTTCAATACGCGCGGCGTGAATCCGGCTACCGCGCACAGCACCTTGGAGGTGGAAATGTATCCTCGCGTGGTTTTGACACCGACTACTTTCCCGCCGCGCACATCGATACCGGTAACCTCGGTTTGCTGATGAATCTCAACCCCGCGCTGACTGGCCCCGCGCCCGTACCCCCAAGCCACCGCGTCGTGGCGGGCGATGGCTCCCGGGGCGTGATACAGCGCCCCGAGAATGGGTGCGTGGCCATTGCACGTCAAATCGATTTGCGGGCAGGCTCGCGTGATGAATTCGGGGCCGACCAACTCACTGTCAACACCCAGATGCTTGTTCACCTCCGCTCTCCAGCGCATGGTGCGCAAGGTGGCATCCGTATGGGCCAGCGTGAAATGACCACGCGTGGAATAGAACAAATTCAGGTCGAAGTCTTGGGCGAGATCCTGAAACAGTCGCACGCTCTCGTCGTAAAAGGCCACGCCTTCAGGTGTGAGATAGTTCGAACGAATGATGGTGGTATTGCGGCCCGTGTTGCCGCCGCCCAAATAATTACGCTCCAACACTGCCACGTGGGTTAGCCCGTAGTCGCGCGCCAGGTAATAGGCCGATGCCAATCCATGCCCGCCCGCACCGATGATCACGGCGTCGTAGGTAGGTTTGAGTCGCTCCGGCGTGCGAAACATGCGCGCTTCCGGGTAATCTCGGCTCAAAGCGAAGCGAAGTAGGCCGAAGGCCATGCTGATGGCGTCGGGGGGTTGGTTGAATTGGGAGCCGTATTCTGGTTGGAACCCGCTCTTGGTGTCAAGAATGAGATTCAACTTACTTTCTTACCGGGAAACATCTCAGGGCATCGGTTTGCCAGGGAAGTGATGAGAAAAGTGAGTGGATCATGCATTCACGCCGCTTGGCGACCTCTTGTTGGCTTTTCGGTTAGGTTGGTTTCGCGTCAAAGATACCTGCGGAGCGTGCCTCTGGTGGCAGGTTGGCGCCAGGGCATGTTGTCCTAAGTGGTATGTTCAATTTCTTGCCATTCCGTTATTCTTGCAAAATGCCGTCCATTCAATCAGCATACACATACACTTGGCACTTTCTTTCGAGGAAGGACATCACGAATGAAACTAAAACTGGCCTGCGCAACGACAGCGTTGTTGTTCACAGCATGCGCCAGCGCGCCCAAGCAGACCGTCGAACTGGCGGAAGCGGTCAATCAACAGATCGCTCACATGCAAACCTCCCACGAAGAGTTCGTGCGCCTGTACTACTCGGGGCTGCGCAGCGACGTGGATGAGTTCATGGCCCAGAAGTGGACGCCCCAGTTTTTGTCCAATGTCATTTCGGGACAGGGTGAAGGCGGTAGGCAATTTCGCGCCGAGCTGGATCGTGGCTACGCGCTTGCGAAGGTGGATTGGGCAGATGCGGTCAAGATTGAAGGCATTGCGGATTCCAAGACGGTCACCGCCATTAAAGAAGCCATTGAGGAAGTCGCGGTTCGGGAGCGCGGCGAATTGGGGCGGGTTCTGATCGACTTCTCCAATGAAGCACAACGACAGATTTCGCTTCAGCGCCGCAAGCTTCTTGATCCCATCGAGGCGCAAGAAGCGTTCGTGCTCCGTGAGTTGCGTGCAGGCTATGCGGATCTCCTGGCGGGTAGCTCCTCCATCCGGGGATATCTGGCTTCGGTGGTTAAAGTAACGGAGAACCGCGACGCCGTCGTCAAAAAAATCGGCCTGCTTGACGAGCAGCGAAGCTTGCTTGATTCGGCGATCAGTGCGAATGAGGATGCCATGAATGTTCTGGGCGGCTCGAAGGATCTGAAGGAGGGCGTAAACGCTGCCGTGGCGAAACTAAAGGATTGGCTCAATCGCGCTGGCAAGGCGACCAAGTAAGGAGACACCAAAATGGGATTCAACTTTGACGAGGAAGCAAATCTTACCAACCAGCAACTGGCGGAAGAGTTAGCCAAGATCACCCCCATGACCGTGGATGAGATCAATGCATTGCTGCCAAGAAAGGCCGACAAACAGAGACTTCAGCAGCTGATTGAAATCGTCAGCAAGGCCGAATCCGAGAACAAGAAAATCGCTGCGCTCACCACCAACATTGGAGAGTTAGGCGGGGTCGTAGTGAAGGTGGTTGGCGCACTACTCAAGGTGGTGTGATGGATGCCCTGAGTATGGTTTTGTCGGGAGAGTGAACAATGAAAACGCAAGACGTGCCGTTTGCATGGGTGAGGAAGGAAGTGACCTTCCCCGGAGAGGTGCGCCATGGCAACCGCGGTAGGAAAGTAAAGACCGTCCAGGAGTGGCTCACCTTCCATCGGTCGCCAACCGCTATCGACGGTGAGTTTGGTGGTGCAACGGTGTTAGCCGTAAAGGATTTTCAGAAGTCTCGTGGTCTGCGTGTAAGCGGCGTTGTCGACGAGAAGACCTTTGCAGCGATGGTGCAGCCTCTGTTCGACGTGCTGGCGCCGATCGATACCAAGCAACTTTCCTATCCTGAGCTTGTACTGGCCTACGCGTTGCAGCACATCAAAAGCCATCCCAGGGAAGTGGGCGACGAGAACTCGGGTCCGTGGGTACGAATGTACACGGAGGGCAACGAAGGTAAGGGGTGGCCTTGGTGTGCGGGGTTTGTAACCTTCCTGCTGCGTCAAGCGTCCACGTTCTCATCGTTCAAGATGCCCATCAAGGGTTCAAGTTCTTGCGACACGCTCGCTGCCCAGGCAAAGGAGGTGGGACGCTTCGTACGTGAGGGCGATCTTCGCAGTCGTGCACTTCCCCAAACGGCTTGCGTGTTTCTTGTCCGCCGCTCGCCCACCGATTGGATTCATACCGGCCTCGTACGTGGATTCGAAAGCGAAGCGTTTCGCACCCTTGAAGGCAATACCAACGATTCGGGTAGCAGGGAAGGGTTCGAAGCGGTCGCACGCGTGCGCGGTTACGCTGCGAAAGATTTCATAACGCTGGAATGAGCAGGCTATGTGGATGCGGTACTGGATAAGTGGCTACTCCGAAGTCTGCCTGGCCTTCACTGGCGTGCTGCTGCTAGGCGCTTGCGCTACACCTGCGGAGCGAACCTCGAATTTTGCGATCTGTCTGGCCAATGAACGTGCCTGTGCCGAGTCTGCGCTAAGCGCTCAGGAACGGCAGCGTATAGCCGAGGTGCACAGACAACAGCACTTCCAAGACTGTCTCGCGCGCCAACGCTGCAATGAGATGTCGCTGAGTAAGCGGGAACTCCTCCAGGTACGCGAAGCCGTCGCCCGATTGAACACCCAAGCCTGTTTGCGCGCGGAGGCCACTTGTGATGCGCGCTTGCTGACCGAGGCGCAGCGCACTGAGGTTCAGGAGGCGATGCGCCAGCGCAATAAGGAAAGTTGTCTGGCTGGACTGATCGCTTGTAAGGAGGACGCTTTAAGCGCAGAGGAGCGTGCCGCCGTGCGTGTGGCTTACGCCGAGCGTAACTTCTCCGGATGTATGAATACGGTTGGGACCCTGGTTCAGTGCAACCGCGAGGATCTCACCAGCGAACAACTTGAAATGGTGAGGCGGCGCAATCTTGCAGCCAACTATTTTCTTTGCGCGACCGGCGCTTTCGGATGCATTGAAAATCTGCTCACGGAAGAGCAGCGCATTCGCATTCGCGCGAACGCGTCGGGGCGTAATTGATCAAGTACCTTCTGGTCAAGTACCTTCAGTCCGGAGCAAAAGAAGGTACTTGAATTGCCTGCGAAGTGGCGAGCCTCGTTGAGGCTGAAGCCGCGCTCAGCCCAACCTACTACGGGCTAAAGCGGCACCCGCTCCCAAGGCTTGCAGTTTAGCCAAGGCAATTCCCCGATCCATGGGCGCCATGCCGCAGTTGGTGCAGGGATATAAATTTTCCTTAGGCACATACTTGGTCGCTTCGGCGATGACACCTGCGACTTCTTCCGCCGTCTCGACCTTATCGCTCGCCACATCGATTACGCCGACCAGTACATCCTTCCCGCTCAGCAATTTCAGCAGATGGATGGGTACTCTTGAATGGATGCATTCGACGGAAATCTGATCGAGCTTGCTTTTCGCCAGCGCGGGAAAGATCTCCTCATACTGGCGCCACTCGTTGCCCAAGGTGTCCTTCCAATCGATATTGGCTTTGATGCCGTAGCCGTAACAAATATGCACAGCGGTCTGGCACTTCAGTCCGGCGATGGCGCGGTGCAGCGCCTCGATTCCCCATCGCTTCACATCATCCATATAGACATTGAAGGCCGGTTCATCGAACTGGATCACATCGACGCCTTGCGCTTCGAGCGCAAGGGCTTCTTGATTGAGGAGTTCCGCCAGGGCCATGGCCAGCTTGGCTTTGTCGCCGTAGTAGGAGTCGGCAACGGTGTCTACCATTGTCATGGGACCAGGCATGGTGATCTTTAGCGAGTTTTTAGTATGGGCCCGAGCAACGCCTGCTTCCGTCTCATGCACGCGCGTGCGTAGCTTCACCGCGGAATTGACCACCGGGACCATCGCTTCGTAGCGGTTGTTCCGAATGCCCATCCTCACCTTGTGATCGAAGTCCACGCCATCCACGAATTCAAGGAAACCGTGCACGAAGTGCTGGCGCGATTGCTCGCCATCGCTGACGATATCGATGCCCGCGTCCTCCTGGGATTTGAGCCAAAGTAGCGTGGCGTCGCGCTTGCCCTCGGCTAATGCTTCACCATCCAATTTCCACTGCGGCCATAATTTGTGGGTTTCCGCGAGCCATTGCGGTTTGGGGAGGCTGCCCGCGATAGTGGTTTGGAACATAAGACTCCGATGATGGTTGGATAGGAGTGGAATTGCTCTGAGTCAGAATAGTACTCCGGCGCGCCTTTGCGGGATTCCGCGCAATTCCGTGAAATCCCGCGCAATAGACCCTGGATGCTTGATCGCGCAGTTTGATGCGACGCAAAGTATTTTCTACGGCTGTAGTGCAAAATTTCTACTATTCACCGGAAACTCAATGGAAAAGCTAACCTATGTGCTTGGACTGGTGCTTGTCGTGATTC
>JANNFC010000065.1:0-5839 GCA_031379405.1 Betaproteobacteria bacterium
TGATCTATTTCCAGGAGAACTTTATCGGTATTGGTCATGGCGCCCTTCCCATAGCCCAAATGCGAGACGTGCTGATCAGGATCTTCGCCATATTGATGGTGATCGCCGGCGTCGCGGCATGGTGGTGGGTGTTGACCGACGAGAGCAGGCAGGTGGCGCAGGAGGAATCCAATCGACAAACGCTGCTTCTGATGCAGGAAATCGAGGCGCACCGGCGCACTGATGCCGAGTTGCAGAAGGCAAAGGATGCCGCCGAAAAAGCCAATCGCGCGAAGAGTCGGTTCGTCACGGCCATCAGCCACGAACTGCGCACCCCGCTGAACAGCATTCTCGGATTCGCGCAGTTGCTCGAGAAAGACCGGTCTGTGCTCGACTCCAAGCGCGAATCAGTGCGCGTCATACGGCTTAGCGGCGAGCACTTGCTGGCGCTTATCGATGGCCTGCTGGATATCGCAAAGATCGAGGCTGGCCACCTGGAGCTGAGTCACGACGAGTTGCGTTTGGTTGAATTCATTAAAGAGATCGAACGCATGTTGCAACCCCAGGCTGATGCCAAGGGTCTGGCATTTCGCGTCGAGATCGAAGGCAGACTTCCCGCGGTGGTGCGCGTGGACGCGCGGCGGTTCCGTCAGATCCTGATCAACTTACTGGGTAACGCGGTCAAGTTCACTGCGCGCGGCAGCGTCACGCTGCGCTGCAGCCATCACGGCGAGATGGGACGGTTCGAAATAGAGGATACCGGCGCAGGGATTTCCCTTCAGGAGATCGAGCGCATATTTCTGCCATTTGAGCAAGGCAACGGCGTTCCCGGCAGCAAGGAAATCGGAACCGGGTTGGGCCTGACCATCACCAAAATGCTGGCCGAGTTGATGGGCGGAGAGGTCTCCGTACGCAGTACCCTCGGCGTGGGAAGTGTTTTTCAAGTGCGACTCTTTTTGCCTCACGTACGTGATCCGCGCCCCGTGCTAAAGCCCGATAGGCGTATCGTCGGATATCTGGGGTCGCGCCGCAAAGTGATGATCGTCGACGATGAACCGTCGCACGGAGTGCTCATGCTGAGTCTGTTAAGCGGGTTGGGATTCGAAGTACGTCTCGCATCCAGCGGGGAAGAGTGTCTTCGAATGTGTTGTGATAACGTACCCGAAGCCGTACTGCTCGATCTGGCGATGCCGGGGCTCGATGGCTGGACCACGGCGCGCCGGCTACGTAGCGACTTCAACTTCGCCGGTCCCATCATCGCCGTCTCGGCAGGTTTCGAGAATGAACAAGGTAAGTTGGCTGCGGCCGGCATTGATGCTTTCGTGGTGAAGCCTGTGAACTTCGACGATCTCCTCGACAAGCTCACGACCTCCCTCAAACTACAGTGGATTCAGCAGAACCTGCCTAGACTGGAAGATGGATACAAACAGCGAACCTAACAACGGCGTCGTTCTCATTGTCGACGATGTACCACAGAATCTATCCTTTCTATCAACGGCCCTGGATCAAGCCGGTTACGTCGTGGTGGTAGCGCGCGATGGTGAGGAGGCGCTCAAGACCTTGCAGCGGACCCGCCCCGACATTGTGCTGCTCGATGCCGTTATGCCAGGGATGGATGGTTTTGAGACTTGCGAACGCATAAAAAAATGGAAGAGGCATGCCATGTGCCGGTGATCTTCATGACCGCCCTCCACGAAACGAGCCATGTACTTCGAGGTTTTGCTGCAGGGGCGATCGACTATGTGACCAAGCCGATTCAAATCGACGAAGTGCTGGCACGAGTCGCAACTCACTTGGCATCGGCGCGTCACCTGCGGCGCGTACGCAACGCTCTGGAAAATTCCGGAAAGGCCCTCCTCATCGCCAACATGACGGGAGAACTGGTTTGGAGTAGTCCACGCGCAAAGGCACTGCTCGATCGTCTCCTGCCCCAATCCTTGAACGCACTCGCGCAAGCATCGCAAGCGCTAGGCGATTGGTTGCGCTTTGCGATTGAAGCGGATGCCGGGGCATGGAGACCTCTGCATCATCGTCAAGACGGGCCCCATCGGCTATCGGCCAGGATTGCAGGATGCTTTGACAACGACGAGTTTCTGATTGAGATGGAAGAACAATCCTTGGGCTTGGCCTTGCCGGTCTTGTCGGCGCAATTCAAGCTTACCGCGCGCGAAGCCGAGGTGCTGCTGTGGGTCTCGAAAGGGAAGACCAGCCGCGACATCGGCGGCATCCTGAGTATCAGTCCGCGGACCGCGGACAAGCATTTGGAAAACCTATACGTAAAACTTGGCGTCGAAACGCGCACCGCCGCGGTGGCTATCGCCATGAGAAGCTTACAGGAAGCTCAGTTGCCCACTCCGACGAAGTACTCCAGTTGAAACTAGCCGCAGCCACGGCTCTCATCCGCCAGGATCCTTTAACGAAACCGATTGGGATCGATGGAACGGGCAAGGTCATCGGGAAGGGGAGAGGGTTCTCCTTCGATGGCCGACGCAATGAACTCTCCCAACAGCGGGCCGGTAGAAAATCCTCTAGAGCCGTGGGCGAGATTCACCCACAAACCACTTGCTAAGCCACAGTCCATCGCACCCGCGAGTGGCGTGCGGTCCGGGCTCGTGCTGCGAAAAGCGACTCGGTTGCCGAGTGTCGGATGGGTGTTCAAGCCTAGCGCTGAGTACAAGGCAGGCGCAAGATGCGAAAGCATTTGCAGATTGGCTTCGTCCTCCTTTTCGCTGGGCCGATCATCTTCCCGCGCATGATTGTAAGTGGCGCCTACGGTATGCACTCCGTCTCGCGCTGGCGTGATGACCCCCTCGCCACATAATACGGTTCGCAGTTTCATGCTTTGGTTGGTGGCGGGGATCAGTGTGATTTGCCCGCCCACGCGATGCAGGGGAAGTTGATTCAGGGAAGGCAGCAGCGTGGCGTTCTGAGCGTTGGCTACGACGACAACTGCGGCGTAGTGTGTTTCGCCGTTTCGATCTGCGGCGTGCCAACCCGCCTCGCCTTGCGACCATTGCACGTCAGTGATCTCGGTGCTGAATCGCATGTGAATTAGGTCATGGGCGGTAAGCCGCTGACACAGAGTCGGTCCGTGTAGGCACCCACCTCGAGGAAAATAGAATCCCCCAGAGGAAACGGGCAGTCCGCACAATTCACCCGCTTCAATCTGCGAAAGCCTCTGGGCCAAGCCAGGTGGCAGACCCAAAGACGTGAGGACGGAAGAATCAACTATGCGGCGCGAAGCGTGATCCAACTGCAAGGTTCCGCACTGCTGCCAGTCAAATTGCGTATCGGAGAGAAGGCGATTGCACAAGCGGATGCTGAACTGATAGCCCACGAGTGCGAGCAAATGCGCAGCGAGCATGCGCTTTCGCAGACGTAGATTGAGTGTCGCCTGAGGTATGCCAGATGCGCCGTCTGCAAGTCGAGGGTTACGTTCCAAAAGCGTGACTTGCCATCCACGTTCCGCGAGACTTCTGCTGGTGCTGCATCCAGAGATTCCTCCACCTAGGACGATCGCTTGCTTTTCGCCGGTACGACGCGGGACCCTACTGCGATCCGGAGAAGTACCCACCAGCATTTCGCGTTTGCGACCGAATCCGGGCTTTTTCGCGACCGTGAAGCCAACCAATTGAAGAGCACGCCGCACCTCGCCTGCGCAAGTGTACGTCGCGAAGGTCGCGTTGGAATGCGAGAGTCTAGCGATCTGCTTCAGCACCGTTAGGTCCCACAACTCCGGATTGCGCGCCGGCGCAAAGCCATCCAGAAACCAAGCGTGAGCACGCGCATTCATGAGCGGTAGACACTCGCGTGCATCGCCAATTACCAGGGTGAGTGCGACACGCCCCTCCTGAAAAATCAAGCGATGCCATCCGGGACTCGGTTCGCCATACTGCGCGCGCAGAAGCGCACTCAACGCAGACAGTTCGGGCCACAGCCCATGTGTGGTCTCTAGGGCGTGCACTGACAAGGGGTACTTCTCACAGCTGAAGAAATGCAGTCGCCCTCGCGAGCCGATCTGGTTCCATGCCTGCCATGTGGCGAGAAAGTTGAGTCCGGTGCCGAATCCCGTTTCGCCGATAACGAACGTCTCGCCCGCACCTTGGGTTTGCCACCTTGGCCTCAGCGAGTTGCCATCGAGAAATACGTGGCGTGTTTCCTCCAAGCCCGATTCGCGCGAGAAAAAGATGTCACCGAAAAGCCGTGAATAAGGCTGCCCGTCGATCCAGTCGATATCGTGATTTGTTGTCATCGAAAACAGAAATCGCCGTCGCGCGCAGTCGTGAGGGATATACGGTGGGACGAGCCTACCGTACAGTTCCGGTGCCGTCTACTTTAAGAAATGCGTAGGCCGAAAACAAAACAGGCCTGGAGGTGAGTCCAAGCCTGTGTGAATGATCGTGCCTGAGCGGGTGGACTACGCCATCGCATGTCTGCGGCGCGACGGCCGCAAGGTTCCAGTGGTATGCGCTTGTTGTTTGAGCCGTCGGTAGAGCGTGGGATCGGCATTCTTCAAATAAGCCAAGACTTCGAAGTCGCCTCGCGTAATCTTGCGTACGTCGATCTGATCGACGTGCACGATGCGAAGAAGCTCTTGCACCGGCTTTGGCATGGCGCGTCCGCTTTCATAGCGACTACCGCCACTTTGCGTGACTCCGATGCGGCCCCAGAACTCCTGCTGATTGAGTCCTAATCTAAGTCGCACTTCTCTTGGATTAATCGATTTGTCGGCCATCTTGATCTCTGCGTCCTTTGTAAGTTGATCGTCGCTTGGCACCGATGGCTTTCGATTGACTTCATCGCGAAGTTCTCTGAAAGTCCTGGTCACCGCTTGCGATCGTTTTCGCAGTTATCATGCCCACGGTATGGAGTTAACTTTATGTGCGATGAATATCACGCCGGCATCAACATCTATTACAAAGGGATATGCTGCCGCGTTATGCCGCGAGCAAATTTCACCAAATCGTCGAGACAAGACAATGTGAGGTGCATGCCGAAGATGGCGCATGCGTCGTGTTGCCGCCGGCATATGACAAGGCTATGGGTCGGCGCGACGGGAAATCGGCTGACCCAGGACGAAATGGGGAACGGCGATCGGGGAATCGTAAACAACCGTCGTCGCGGGAGAAGAATAACTCTACTCGCGATGCTGGCGACGATGACACGACAAGTGGCGAACGAAGCTGGATGAAATTAGAAGAGCGGAAGAGGGCTCGACGAGCAGGTGCTAAGGAGGCTTCTATTCTTAGGGGGCTTCTATTACTTGGCGACTTGCTTTTCGCGCAACTCGTCGAGCGTCTTGCAGTCGATACACAAAGTGGCAGTGGGACGGGCTTCGAGTCGCTTCAACCCAATTTCGATGCCGCAACTATCGCAGTAACCATAATCTTCGGCGTCGATGCGGCCGATGGTTTCGTCGATTTTCTTGATGAGCTTGCGTTCGCGATCGCGATTTCGCAGCTCGAGTGCCATATCGGACTCTTGACTGGCGCGATCGTTAGGATCCGCGAAAATCGTGGCCTCGTCTTGCATGGTGTGAACCGTACGGTCGATGCCTTCGCTTAGTTCGCCCTTGAGGGCGCGTAGAATCTGGCGAAAGTGGTCAAGCTGTTTCGGATTCATGTACTCCTCCCCTTTCTTGGGAGTGTACGGTTTGATCTGTGTGCGGGGTTCAGCAGCCATTCTTGAAGGGTTGATCGCAAGAAAAACGGGTTTATTAACAAAATTCCACCGGCACTGCAAGCAACTTTTGCTCCGCGCCTGATCCATCCTTATTCATCAGAGACTTCCGAACTATGATTGACCGGGATTTAGCCGAAAAGGTATAGTTACGCCCCTTCGGGGTGTGACGCAGTCTGGT
>JANNFC010000200.1:0-12745 GCA_031379405.1 Betaproteobacteria bacterium
GACGGGCAATTTCCTCCGGTGTGCCGCCGAATCCGGCGCGTTCGATCAGATGCGCGGCCCGATCGGCACTCCAATCGGATGCGGAAATAGCTTGCAGATCTCCGCTCCATGCGGCTGGCCCCGGTCCCAGCCGGTCGTTGGCTATTGCAACCGAAGCAACCATTGTCACGACTACTTCCGCCATCACTAGGCCGAGCCCGATGCGGGCTTTTCGTGGTACAAGCATGACTGTCCCCCTCGTTACTAGACTATGGGCGCAAAGGATACACGTCCTTGGATGTATCACACATGCGGACACGCTCGCGGACAGAGGGAAGCAATTTATCCTGGGCCGAAGGAGATGTGCTCAAAGCCGGGTTACTAGGCTACATTCCCCACATTCCCCACATTCCCCACAAGGCCGCCCCGGGAAAAATGCGGGCTGGCGCGTACCCTGCGGTCGGCCGGCTAGTGCAAAGCCTGCAGGTCCGTATTGAAGTACCGATAGCGGTTCTTGCCGCTTTCCTTGGCGAAGTACATGGCGGTGTCGGCATTGCGGATGAGGATCTCCGCGCTTTCACCGTCGTTGGGGTAGATGCTGATGCCCGCGGTGAGTGTGATGCTGATTTCATGGTGCTCGATACTGTAGGGCTGGCTCAGCGCCGCGGTGATCTTGCGGGCCACCGCGCCGGCGTCACCGCCGTCTTTCAATTCGGGCAGTACCACGACGAATTCGTCGCCGCCCAGGCGTGAGACGGTGTCGATCTCGCGCACGCAGTTGCGTATGCGATCGCTCATCCCTTTGAGCAGCAAATCGCCCGAGTGATGTCCATAGCGATCATTGACTTGCTTGAAGCCATCGAAGTCGAAGAACAGTACGCCCACCAGACTCTTGTTACGCTGTGCGGCGGCGACGGCTTGCTCCAGGCGGTCGACCAGCAGCAAGCGGTTGGGCAACCCGGTGAGCGAATCGGAATAGGCGAGTTGGAAAATGCGCGCTTCCCACGATTTGCGCTCCGTCACGTCGCGCACGATACCCACGAAGCGCGTTTGGTGTCCGCCTTCGGACACCTCATTGACCGATAGTTCGAGGGGAAACAAACGCCCGTCCTTGCGCCGGCCGGTCAGGTCACGCTGGCTGCCGATCATCCGCCGTAGCCACGCGGCGTAGCGTTCTTCCGAGGATTCGCCCTCGAATTCGCGGTCCAGTTCGATGATCAGATGCTTCAGATCAAGCGACCAATAGTCCTCGGGGGTGTAACCGAACATGCGCTGGGCGGCGAGGTTGAGGCGTTCGATGCTGCCAGAGCTGTCGATCACGACGATACCTTCGGCGGCACTGTTCAAGATGGATTGCAGCCGGCCTTCGCTTTCTCGTAGCGCGTCTTCGACATTACGCTGTTCGGTAACGTCGGTGTGAATGCCGATCCACTCTCGCACGCCGCCGTCCTCGCCGCGTACGGGTACGGCGCGCGCGATCATCTGGCGCCATTGTCCGTCGGCGCGAAGCACTCTTTGCGGGCATTCGTACACCGATCCACCAGCTAGCGCCGAGGACCAGCGCAGCATGGCGTGTTCGCGGTCGTCGGAGTGAACGGCCGAGATCCACCCGGAACCGTGGGATTCTTCAAAGGTAAGCCCGGTGTAGTTCTGCCAGGAAAGATTCTCTACGTGCATCTCGCCCTGCGCGTTGGTAATCCAAACCACTTGGTGCGTGGCTTCCATCAGGGAGTGCAAGCGCGCTTCGCTTAACTTCAGCGCGCGCTCCACCAGAGGCGCAATCGGACTGGGCAATTGGCCCATGGCGGCGATTTCTTGCACGTGGCCGGCGCTGTCCCGCACCGGAGCCAGCACCCATTCCACCTCGACTACCGTGCCATCCCGGCGGCGGCAGGGGGAGGTCACCTTCACCATGGGGACGCCGCCGATGAGTTGCTGTACGGCTTGCGCATACTCCCCGCGTACCGATTCAGGCAGCAACTGGTCGTGCCCTGCGCCGATGATTTCGGCGGCGCGATATCCCAACACGTGCTCGGCGCCAGCGCTCCAACTCAGCACCAAGCCATCCACGGCGTGGCTCAGCATCACCGCGTCGTTTGCCTCCGCCAGCGTGGCGAGCAACTTGCGCGATTGCTCGCGGTACTTGGCGGCGGTGATATCGGTGCAAGTGCCTTGGATGAGTGCAGGCGTTTCACCCTCCGCGGAAGGAGGGGCCCAGCCGCGTGCTTGGACCCAGAGCAGTTCGCCGTTTTGTTTGCACACTCGAAAGGTGGCGTCGAATTCTGCTTTTTCGTTGTGCTGAAGCGCACGCAGTGCCCTCAAGACCTGCGGTGCATCGTCGGATTCCACCAGTCCCGCAAATGCGCCCACGCCCACCGGCAGTTCGTCGGATGCGTACCCCAGGAGTCGGCCGAAGCTCTCGTCGTAGTGCATGCGACCGGATTCCATGTCCAAGGTCCATAGATGCAGCGGGACAGAATCGAGCGCGCGCTGTAGCACCTGATTGCGCGCCGCCAACGAGTTTTGCAGCACCTTGGTGTGCTGGATATCGCGCAGTATCAGCGCCAGTCCCAGCACCGTTCCCCGCGTGTTGCGCACCGCGGAGCAAGAGGCGGCCAGCGCCACATCGCTGCCGTTCTTATGCCGCAAGATACTCTCACGCTGCACGAGGTCGTGCGCGCCGCGCGCGCGTGCTGTGATCTCGTCGAGCAATTTCCCGTCGTTCATCGCGATGAGTACGGCAACACGTTTTCCCGCGACTTCCGCTCTGGAGTAACCCAATAATTGCTCCGCGCCGGCGTTCCAGGTCATGATGCTAAGGTCGACGGACAAGGTGAAAATCGCGTCTTCGGTGACGCTCAATAAAGTAGTGAGGAGTTGTAGCTGCGCGGCGTTGCGGCGGCGTTGCGTCAGGTCACCGCCCACGCCGCGATACCCCAGGAAATTGCCGCGCTCGTCAAACAGCGGTCCGCCGCTAATTAATACAGAGCGCTCTTTGCCGGCTTGCTCCGGGATGCGTAGCTCGATGTCCTGGAACGCTCGCCTTGCGCTGACCGCATGCTCGTAACGACGTTTGTCCTCCACCGCTAGCCAGCGCACGGGAAGCTCCAATAGGCTCTTGCCTAAAACGGAGCCTAAGTACGGGTCCGGGCCACGCTCGGCTTCCTCGGAATGGTGGATGAAGCACAACTGATCGTCTTGTTCCCAGCGCCATTCTTGTGGCGCGACGGTGGTGGATTCGGACGCCGGACGGTCGGCAATGGTCGAGGCTGGTGTCGCGGCGCCCGCACGCAGGACCCAAATGCTGCTTCCTCCCGCGCGCGCTTCGTCCGGAACGGCGGCGGCGGTGAGTTGGACGGGGATGAGGGTGCCATCCTTGCGGCGCATGCTGATTTCCTGCTCCAGCACTTCGTCATCGGAGAGCTTCACCGCGGCAAGTTCGCGCAGGGCAGACAACACCTCGCTGGGGAAGAGGGTTGCTTCGTTTTCCCCGATGACTTCGTTAGGCGCGAACCCAAGTAGTTTCTCGGCACTGGCGTTCCACGATTCGATGACCCCATCGGGCGAGCGAAGATACACCGCGGTAGGAATCACAGCGAGCAATTGCGTCAGGAGGGTACGCGGGTCTTGTCGTACCGGTGCCGGATGCAGCACTACGAAGCGAGCCGGGCGCCCCTGAAAAATCAGATCGTGGCCGCTGGCTACCACCTGTTTGGATTCGCCCGCTTTCGTGCGGCCGTGCCAGATGCGGGTTTCTACGAAACCTCGCGGCTGAGGTTTGGATAGTGCACGGAATAATTTCGGGCGCACCTCTGTGCCCAGCAAGTCCGTCAGACATAAAGTCCACAGATCGTTGCCCAGGAAGCCGCTCATGGCGGCGAAGGCATAGTTCGCATCCAGCACGCGCAAACCACCCTCGAGTTCATAGATGAAGGCGGGCGTACCGCTGCGTTCCAGCATACGCAGGGCGTCGTGCGTCACGAAGTCTTGCTCGACCGGCGAGGTGCCAGCGTGCTCGGGCGTGAGCAGTGACAGCTCGCGCGCAGCCGACAGATATCCTTCAACTACGCGCAACCGCGCGACCAGTTGGTCCCGTGTCATGTCCCTATTGCTGTTCATCAGACAGATCGTGGTCGGAATTCATAGTCCCGGCCTGGTTAAGGAAATCGCGATGGGACACTACTCGGGATACCCCAACATGCCTTGGGTCCTCCCCCATGGACACCCACCTCCCCAGGCGGCGAAGTATAAATTGCGTGTCTGCAAAATCGAAAAACTTATTTGAACTTGCTTAATAAGTTTATGTTTTGTATAGAGCCCTATGCCAGTGGAATTAACAATTCAGCGGCCTCGGCGGTGATCTGCTAGTGATTTATACGGAGCCCCCTTTGGTCAAGAGCGGGGGTAATACCCCGCCCGCGAAGTCCCGTTTATTTAGCGCGATTTGTTGCGATCTCCACGCCGGCCGGGCATTATTCGCCGCTTGCAAACGTTGCACACTGACATTCCCAAAATTACCAAAGGCATGAAAATCCTCGTACTCGGCGCCGGCGTGGTTGGCACCACCAGCGCTTGGTTTCTCTCGCAACTCGGTCATGAAGTCACCGTGATCGATCGTCAATCGGTTTCCGGGTTGGAGACGAGTTTCGCCAACGCCGGACAGATCTCCGCCAGCCATGCCGAGCCATGGGCCAATCCCGGCGCGCCCATGACCATACTGAAATGGCTTGGGCGCGAAGACGCGCCGCTGCTGTTTCGCATGCGGGCCGATGCGGCCCAATGGGCGTGGAGCCTGCGCTTCTTGCTCGAATGTTTGCCAGGACGCACGCGCCGCAACACATTGCAACTTCTGGCACTCGGCGTGTACAGCCGCTCCGTGCTGAAGACGCTGCGCGTGCAAACCGGTATCCGCTACGATCATCTGGAAAAGGGCATCTTGCATCTGCACAGCGAGAACAAGTCCTTCGTCAAAGCGGTCGATCACGCGCAACTGTATTCGGAGATGGGGTGCCGCATCAACGTGGTCAGTCCCAAACAATGCGTCGAAATCGAGCCTGCACTGGCGGACTCGCAAGTGCCGCTCGTGGGTGGGACCTATTCGCCCGAGGACGAATCGGGCGATGCCCATGCCTTCACCCGCAATATGGAGATGTATGCTATCGCCCACGGCGTGCGATATTTATTCGGACGTGCATTGAAGGGCTTCGATACCGAGGCGGACAAGATCCGCGGCGTCACGGTGCAAGACCTGCTCGGGCGCAATGAAATCCTGACCGCGGATGCCTACCTGTCTTGCCTGGGAAGTGAAAGCCCGCTGCATCTGCGCTCGCTGGGAATCGATATTCCCGTATTCCCGGTGAAAGGCTATTCCGTCACCATTCCCATCCAGAATGCTCTGGCCGCGCCGCAGGTTAGCGTCACTCACGAATCATTCAAAATCGCTTGCTCGCGCTTAGGGTCGCGCTTGAGAGTGGCCGGCACGGCGGAGCTCACCGGTTACGATACCTCGGTAACGCCCGCGCGCTGTGAGTCCTTGCTGGACCGTGCCAAGGAATTATTTCCCAATGTCGGCGGCTTCGAATACGCTCAGCGTTGGGCTGGATTGCGTCCCGCCACACCCAGCAATGTTCCGCTCATCGGCAAAACGCGCTATTCCAATTTGTTCCTCAACACCGGGCACGGTACGCTTGGGTGGACCCTGGCCTGTGGTTCGGGAAAGGCCATTGCCGACATCATCTCCGGACAAAAACCCGAAGTGTCTTTCGGGTTTTTGTAAGGGTGCGCAAGCGCACTACATGAGTGCTGTGATAGGAGTTTCGCGGTTGTACTCCCACTCAACCCCCATCACGCATCCCGACACGCTCGCGGGAATTATGCTGTCCGAATATATCAGGCGCGTCAGTGGTTACAAGGCCAGTCGCCATGCCCCGCCAAAGCGCCGGTTCCAATACGGTACCGACAGGCTTTCGATGCGCACCAGGCCTCCGGAAGCTGGTGCGTGCACGAAGCGGCCGTCGCCAAGATAGATGCCTACATGGGAGTAGTGCCTGCGGTGGACGTGAAAGAACACGAAGTCTCCGACGCGTAGGTCTTGCATGTCGATGGCGCGGCTGGCCTTGAGCAACCCGCCGGTGTCGCGCGGCACGTCGAGCGCGAGCTTGGCATAACTGAACTGTATCAAGCCGCTGCAATCGAAACCGTGAGGAGAACTGCCGCCGCGCCGGTAAGGTCGGCCGACCATCGACAAGGCGATATCGGTTGCTTGAGCGCGCATGTCCGGCTTCTGTAATGGAGTCGGCGTCGGGGGAACGACGGGTTCGGGCGTTGCGCCTGGCACTGGTTGCGCGACGGGCGGGGGTGGTGAATCCCGCGGTGCAGGAGGGATTTGGGTAACGGGCGGATTGTCTTCTGGCGCAGACGCCGGTTCCGGAAGCTGCACCGTGATGCATCCCGCCACCGAAGTGAGCAGGATGCTTGCAGCGAGCCGGATCAGCGGCCGCGCCATTCCGCCTCTTGCAAGGTGCGCCACTGAATCTTCCCGGTAGGCGAGCGCGGCAGGGCGTCGACGAACTGGACTATGCGGGGGATCTTGTATACGGCCATGTGCTCACGTGACCACGCCACGATTTCGGCTTCGCTCAGCGTCACGTCGTCCTTGCGCACTATGTACGCCTTCACAGATTCGCCGCGGCGCTCGTCCGGGGTTGAGACCACTGCCACTTCCTTGATCTGTGGATGTTTGTACAAGGTGGATTCCACTTCCGCTGGCCACACCTTGTAGCCGTTTGCGTTGATCATGCGCTTTAACCGGTCGGCAATGTAGAAGAAGCCGTCAGCGTCGATGCGCCCCAGGTCGCCGGTGCGCAAAAAACGTTTGCCGTCGATTTCGACGAGCGCCTCGCGTGTGGCTTCGGGATTGTTCCAATAGCCTTTGAACAGTTGCGGCCCGGCGCAAAGGATTTCGCCATTTTCGTTGCGGCCAACCGCCTGCAAAGTGTCCGGATCCACCACGATCGATTCCGTATCGAACGTTGGAATTCCCAGGCACTGCTTGCGCAGATCCCCAGGAGGATTCATATGGGTCTGAGAGATGGTTTCCGTCATCCCGTAGGCTTCCATGTATTGCACGCCGCAACGATCGAACAGTTCCTGCGCCACGGCTTCGGGCATGGACGCGCCGCCGCCGAAGATATTGCGCAGGGAAGACAGATCGCGATCCTTGGTATCGGGATGAGCCAGCAGGTCCACTACCATGGTCGGCACATTCGCCCAATGGGTGCACCGATAGCGCTCGATCATGTAGCCGGCGGCACTTGCGTCCCAGCGCGGTAGTAACGCGATGGTGGCACCCATGAACAACGGCGCGTTCATGCTGTGTTGCATGCCCGTAACGTGAAACATGGGCGCGGTGGCTAGAACGACCGATTCCGCACGCATACCCTCCCAGAGTGCGCCGCCGACCGCGGTGGTGAGCACGCTCTGATGGGTGTGCATGCAGCCCTTGGGGCGCCCCGTGGTGCCCGAAGTGTAGAGAATGGCGCACAGGTCGTCCGTAAGGGCGCCGGGCGGGGCGGCCACTTCGCCTGTCTGTAGCACCTCCATCCAGATATGAACGCCATGGCGTGCGACCCGATGGTGTTCGGCGCGCAGCATCTCGGGGATGGGAAGCGACGTGGGTTGCGTCAAGTAGTCCGCGTAATTGGCCAGGATGGCGTGATCGAAGCGCTCGCCTAGCAGCGGTTCGAATCGCGTCCACAATTCCCGGCCCAAGATGGCGATGCGCGCGCCGCTATCGGTAAAGTAATGCTCCAACTCATCGGTCACGTTCATCGGGCTGAGCGCTACGACTACCGCGTCGGCTCGCAGCACGGCGTAGTAGCCAATCAAGAACTGAGGCGAGTTCTGCATGTCGAGCACGACGCGATCGCCATGCGAGACGCCACAGCGGCGCTGCAAAAATCCGGCGAGCGCTTCCACCTGCGCGTGAAACTCATCATAGCGGACCCGCGAGTCGTAGAAAATGATCGCCGCCTTGTCCGGGTGGCGTCTGGCGGCGACCTCCAGGTTATAGCTCAGAGTGGTGCGCGGAATGCGCAGCGAAGTGGGAAACTGTTTGGGCCAAAGGGCGTAGTCGCGAGGGTGCATGAAAAGTTCTGGGCTCTGTCTTGATGTGGAGGAACGGGTGACAAGATTAACTCAAAGCCATGCAGGTGATTTTCACGTAGCCCCCTTTGGTCAAGGGCGGGGTCAATACCCCGCCCGCGAAGTCCCTTTTATTGGCTAAACTCCGTCCGATTCGAGGGTGTCGTCTTGCGCGATTTCCAGTCCGTGTCCGGCGCGATGGCGCAGCGCGGCGCCATCCACTAGTCCGCCGGGACGTAAATGAATGGCAGATTCGCCCCCGCCATCTCGAGGTGATAGGGTCGCGAACATGCCCTCCAGCCCCAGCAGCAAATTGCCGGCAGGCGCCACCAGCGCGAGTGCCGCGCGGTTGAGTAATCTTGATTCGCGCGGTTGCGCGCCGAGAATGATGGGAATCCCCAGGGTCCGTAGGCGCGCGATGACTTCGAGCGCACGGAACAACCCGCCCATCTTGGCTACGCGTACGCTGGCAATCCAGCGAGCGGCATCGGCCCCAAGGGAGTCGAGTTGCTCGGCGCGCACGCAGCTGTGATCCAGAATGATCCGTGTGTTCAGCGCTTCGCCAAGGCGCGCGAGTTCGCCGAATGCGCCGGGTGCAAGCGGCTCTTCCAGGGCCCAGAAGGGATATTCGAGCCAACGCAGATGCTCAACGGCCTGCCCAGAGTCCGTCCATAGCCGGTGCGCGCTAGCGCGCACTATCCCAGGTGGAAAGCGCCCCGCCAACAACGCGTCAATCCTGGAGCGCTCGGGCACTCGCTCGCCGCAGAGATGAATTTTGAAGTCGCGAAAGCCCGCGCAAATGTAGTGCGTGAGTTGGGCATCGAAATAGTGCGGCGCGCCGTCATTGATGACCGCCGTGACCGGCTGCGGGTGGGGCACAGGTTGGAGTTCCAGCAACTGTTCGATGCTGCGCTGGTTGTCTTTCCCCAGGACGTCCAGCATGGCCAGTTCGACAGCCGTCCACGCACAGGGATTCCAATCAATCTCCTCCCTATGCACCTGCGCCCAAGCGCGCAACGTGTCCACATCGGCTATCTCGCGCTGCCACTGGTCGCGGTAAGTTTCCACGAAAGCAAGCGTGCTCTGCAAGGTTTCGCCGGTGAAGTCGTCGTAGGGTAGCGCTTCGCCGAATCCTACCCGGTCGTTTTTCGCGCGCACCTCCACATGCATCGCCCGGATTGCTCCACTGTGGGCAGGGTCGTATTTGAAGGGGCTCCGAAAGCGAATTAGTCGCACCGAGACCGTGATGGCGGCAATTCTCATGGGGCGCTTTTCGCCATACTATTCGCCATGTCGCGGTAGGCACCTTATACGGGAAGCCGCGCAGGAGCGCGGTCGGATCAATTCTCAGATACAGGCCATGCTGGTGTCTGCCATTCAACCCTGCGCATGAAGCGCAGCAGCGGAACGTGACGCAACCGACTCGCGACTCTCACCACTTCGCCGGTGAAGTGGCGATACGTTCCGGACGGTGAGCTCACCACGAGATAGTAGTCCACACCTTTGCGCAGTCCGTCGAGACAGAACAACTCCTGTCGCACGGTATTCCGTTGGTCGCATTCGCCAAACGCGATCATTGTTTGACATGACACTTGAATAGCATCCTATACTGCGATCGCCTGAACTACACTAGGTCTGAAGAACTACGACCAATGGCCTAGTCCCTACGTTCTGTTGCTCCGGAGCCAAGATCCACGCAGCATTTGGCGTTGGATGCGCGGGCTAGATGTACGAGAAAGGTTTGAAGAGGAAGCGAGGCTATGACACGACTACTGGCAAATCGTATGGAACAATCGGCAGCCTGGCTTGTAGCGAGCGTGTTGATGCTATTGCCAAGTGCCGCCGGCGCCGTATGTGGGTTCATCACCGCAACCACGCCCGCACAAAGAGCCCTATGCGATGCTGCCGACAATCCTGACGTAGGTGCTATCGTTAACGACTACGGCGTGAATAATGTGGCGGTCCAGCAACTGTCCACCCAGTCCGATATTCAACTGAATACCACTGTTATCTCGTCTCCTGGGGCGCAGCGTGCGCAGATTTCTTGTGTGGCGGCACAAAGAAATGGAGTCGATCTCCCCGGTTGTACAAAGGAGGGAGTAGACGCCCTGGGCTCCTCATCGGTGAAGCACAGGTCTATCGGTGAGATAGGCTTCTCGGTGACCGGGACGCTGGCGCGAGCAGAACAAGATAGCGTTGATGGCCAAACGGGATTCAATGCCGATACTCCCGGAATAGTGGTGGCCGCCGACGCGAAGTTAGCCCCCAATCTTCTGAGCGGCGTGGCGCTTGGATTGCAGCAGGCCAAGATGGAATTCGACTTTCAGGGTTCAAACAGCGGGCATCTCGACAGCAACACCATTCGAGCAATGGCATTCCTCAACTATGCGTTCACGACAACGGCCTATGCCGAAGCTTCCATGGGTTATGGGCGATCCAGATTCGATTCGGGACGCGTATGTTCAGCATGCAGTACGGTGACACGGAACACTGCGAGCTTTTCGGGGGATGAATACTTGCTCAGCGTGGGAGGGGGCAATGGCTATAAGATACTTGACGTCGCCTTCGGAGCTTACGTCCGAGCCGACTATTTGCACTTCCGAACTGACGCTTATGCCGAAGAAGGTCCCAGGGGAGGAGTGTCCAATACGAGGACCGCGTTGGCAGTGGATCCGCAGTCGGTGAACTCGCTCTCCGGCGTACTTGGCGGCCAAGCAGCGTATACGGTATTTCGATCTAATCACAAGATCAGGCCGCGCGCTAAGATCGAATGGGTGCACGAATTCGCCGATGGCTCTCGCACCATCTCCTCGCGCTTTCGCGATGACCCTTCCGGTACCCACATCGCCTTCCTGACGGCGTCGCCGGAAAGAAATTGGATCAATGCTGGATTGGGCCTCGATGTGTCGGGGGCGCCTGTTTGGACCCTGTATTTCGACTACGCGCATCTGTTCAAGCGTGATGCCTCGGCCGACCAGATCTCGGTCAAGTTCCGCTATATTTTCTAGTAAGACTCAAGTGATGGTGTTCGGGCCGATCCCGAATCGGTTCCGTTGTGCATCTCAAGCATCGGAGTTCAACCTCATTTTGACGACCTGTGAGAGCTCTTCGATGTATCCCGCTTTGGAATCAATGTCGAGAAACTGCACATGGCCGTATTGTTTCGGGACGCTCGTAGTCCCTCTTGAGAGCGGCAATACGAACCCGCGTTGGGTGGCCTCCTTGATGAAGGCTTGTTCGATCTCGAATTTGCAGAACGGCTTGTCGAAGTAATCGGTGGAATAGACCGGGACGAACAAGCGGCTGCCGTAGATGGCGCGAGTGAGTTCGGTGAACCAATACACGCCTATTCGCAAGCTATTCTGGTCGAAGAAAATGCGCACTGGGGACCCGTCCGCCTTGGTCAAAGCGCTCAACGGTTCGTAGACATTTCGCGTGACCCAACGCGCATTCTCCGGCGTGCGCGAATAGCTGATGAAGATGTCGTAGGTTTCCTCGACGGTGGGTGCGCCGTTGTTCAGGTCGGTGACCAGGGCACGCTTTCGCAGAAAGGCCAGGCTCAGCACCGAGGTGGCGACAATGCCGATTGTGACGAGTGTGACTTGGGCATAGACGACGTTGAGGGCGCGCAACCCGACGACCAGCAAACACAACACGGCAATCGCCAGCGCCCCCGCCAGGCAGATGAGCAACCAAAGCCTGCCACGCATGGGTGGCATCTGCTTCAGTATCACACCCAGGATCCAAAGGGTAAGGGCGGAATGTCCGAGCGCCAGCCCAATCAGCAGCCACGCGTTCGTCAATGGCTTTGGGGAAGCGAGATCGGCGGGCAGCACGCGTTCGCTCAGCGCCCACGCCAGTAACTCTGGTCCCGCGCGTGATTGCATCGCCGTGACGTCGGCGGCAAGGCTTCCGACAATGATGATCTTTCCGCGCAGGCAATCCGATAAGGTTCCATTCCCGGTTACGCACGCGCCTTCCAATCGTCCGTCCTTGAACGCTAGGCCGTGTAGCTCGGCGTCCGCTCGATAGCCGAGATACAAGACGATGGCAGTATTGTCGACACTGATGGGTCTGCCAAAAAGATCCTCTGCGATTTTGATGGGCAGTGCAGGGATCGATACACTCTCATTCAATCGCAGGTAAGGGTCGTATTTGGCCACGCCGTACAAGTGGTCGAAGCGCGTGTGGCCGAAGCCGTCGAGTACTTCCCGGTAGAGCCTGGATGCATGCCGTTCCAGAAATCCCGTGGTCAGGTTGCCGCTCAAGTCCAAGATGTAGCAGCCTCTACGCAGCGCATTGCTGGCGGAGCTGAGTTATTGAATCCGCTGTCCCGCTTCGAGTCGCGATTTGGCAGCGGCTTAACTGATGTTCGCTGGCATCCAGCTCCTTGAAAGACAACACAACGGATAAGCAGCCCCGACTAAACGAAAAGGCTTTTGCGCCGGAGCCGCAAAAGCCTTGTGATCTTTTCAAAAAAGCAACTTCAGCGGATGGGGGCGCTCAAGCGGATGGTGTAGACCTTGGTCGTGGCCCCGAGGACGTCGCCGATACCGAAGTCATTGTCGCTGCTGATCACGATCTCGTTGGCGTTCAGGATGGTGATGCCTTCGAGCTTGCGTTC
>JANNFC010000009.1:0-1530 GCA_031379405.1 Betaproteobacteria bacterium
GCAAACCTCGCAACACCCGTTCCCCCGACGACATGGTCTATGTCCGAGTCGGCTTCGGTGAAGAAGGGTTGCGCGCAAAGCTAAGAGCCCTCGGCGCCCTTTGGCGCCCGCACCATAAGCTGTGGGAACTCCCCTGGGGCGTGGCCCGCGGCCTGAACATCGAAGACCGTGTCGTCGGCCCCTGAATTTATCCAGACATCCAACATTGAATATCCATCCTTGGATATCTGCCGGCATATGCATGTATCCAACACTAGATATTTGCATCTACAGGTATATTCTTTTCTCGGTGACGACGTGTCACCTAATACTAGTTATACGTCTCGCAACCGTCACCTGGGGAACTCGCATGCTTAGAACAGCCATCTGCGCCTGCGGCCAGGCCTCCATCTCCGTCGATAACAACCCCGAAATCCACGGCATCTGTCACTGCACGAACTGCAAACGCCGCACGGGAAGCGCGTTCGGAATCTCCTCGTACTTCAGTAAGACATCTGTCACCAACCACGTCGGCCAAACATCCATCTTTGCGTTCCACCATGCGACGCAGAACCAAGATCAGGAGCGTCATTTCTGCTCAACGTGCGGAACTACCCTCTTCTGGTACGTATCCGTCCTGCCAGAGCTAATCGGCATCGCCGGCGGTTGTTTCGCCGATGCAGGTCTTCCGGAGCCAACATACTCGGTCACACACAAGAAAAAGGAGCCCTGGCTTACTTTGCCAAGTGCTTGGAAGGTCAATCAAGAGTGAAAGAGACGTATAACTATAGGTGCTGCGGACGGGCCGCTTGCGTCGCGCAAGTGCAAACGTCTGCGCCGGCCCGCCGCAGACCAAAACGTTAGCCCGCTCTTTGGAGCCATCGATGAACACAGATACGTTACAGGGCGGTTGCCAGTGCAGCGCGGTCCGATACCGGGTCTCGGGTACGCCCGTTGTCGTAGCCATATGTCATTGCACAATGTGTCGCCGCGCGAATGCTGCCCCGGCGGTGGCTTGGGCCATGTATCAGCAGTCGCAAGTCACGTTTACTCATCAGACGCCGACCATCTACAAATCATCATCCGAGGCTGAACGAGGTTTCTGCTCTGCTTGCGGCACGCAAATCAGCTTCACCGCAAGCTACATCCCTGGGCTCGTCGACCTCACAGTAGGAAGCCTCGATCATCCAGAGGCGGTGGCTCCGGCGCTGCACTATTGGGAATCCAAACGTCTACCATGGGTTCGGTTCACGGATGACTTGCCAAGGCACGCAGAGTTTCCTCCCTTTGAGTGATAGCGGGCTAACCACCGCTTGTACGCCGACGCGCGCAAGAGCGGCGCGCGCGGGTAAAGCGCGACGTTAGAGATCACAATCCGCGAATGCGCTTCATCCTGACTTTGGCGATAGCAGCAGTCGTTGGTTATGCACCGTTCGCGGCGGCATCGAGCTGCAGCCTGGACACAGAGGTCTATTTCGAACCAGGCATGTTCAGACTTACTGCTGCGCACAAAGCTGAAATTGTTGCCGTCTTCGAGAAGGTCGAAAAAGC
>JANNFC010000223.1:0-2485 GCA_031379405.1 Betaproteobacteria bacterium
TGCAAGACAGTCGCATAGGATTTCAGCGGGTATTTGCCAGGCTTTACCACCTCGCCCATCACATAAACATAGTAACTATTTACTTCTTTCACGTTTACAGATACGGAAGGGTTTTCCTTAAACTCAGTCAACCGCTTGGCAATTCGATCTGCAACCTGCCCGGATGTGAATCCGCTCGCCTGCACATCGCCAATCAACGGAAGCGAAATCATGCCATCTGGGCGGACTGTTGTAGTGCGCGAGAGATCCTGATTGCGCCAGACCGTCACCTCTACAACATCTTCAGGACCTAGCAAAAATTCCTTGGGAACAGGTTTGTTCGCTTCATCAAGGATCTCCTTGGGCAAGTCGGCGCAACCTATGGGTGCAAGCAAAGCCACAGCGAGAATGCATACATATCTGCTAATGATATCGAACACACGATTCGATGCGGTTACCGGGATATTAATATATGGTTTCATGGTACTAGCACCATCGTTTCAGAGGGGACTACGATCGTATCCCCCGGTTTAAGATGAATGTTTTGCGGTGAGGCATCACGCAGAATGATGTCATCATAGCTTGCTTTGATTTTCGCATCCCTCTCCCCACTCTCCCCAAACCGGAACACGACTATCTTATTTCGGGCTGCTGCAGGCGTGAACCCACCCGCAAGGGTGATCGCTTGGAGCAGAGTGGTCTTACTCTTGAGTGGAAATTTCCCCGGCTTGTTCACTTCTCCCAGTACGTAAATCGAATAACTATTGACCTCTTTGACCACGATCGAAACCTGAGGATTTTCCTTAAATTCTTTGAGTTTATTGGCGATAGCCTCGGCAAGTTGCGCTGCCGTTCTACCGACTGCCGTGACATCGCCGATTAGCGGTAAAGACACTCGACCATCAGGCCGCACAACTACTACTTTCGAGAGGTCTGCATTCCTCCAGACCGTTATTTCCAGGACATCTTCGGGACCAATCGTGTAGTCCGGGGTAACAATCAGAGAGGATTTCTCGGCTGCCTCAGTCGTGGCGAATGCTGGCAACACGCCTACTGTTCCAGCTGTCTCAGCAAACACGATGCCGGATCCTAGGCCAAGAGCGCAGCTCATGACTGCGCCGCCCATTAACATTCTCATGTGTCCCATTCCTTCCGCACCCTGCCCCCCTCTTAGTGAGATGCTCTCACAATGGCTCAGACTGACATACATCTTCCCAGTTCATCGGCGAGATGCTAAGACTTCCGAGATCTGGAACCAGATTACGACGACATGCGGCTGTATGAAATCAAAACATGAATTTCAACCCAACGAAATACGCCCCATTGCCATTGGACTTCCCAAACGGTAATTTTCTCGTCCAGCGCACTTCCGCAAGTGTCGGAGTTTCTGCCGCGGTTATGGGTGTCGGCACATAGACCTTCAGAACCTGTTCAATAGCCGGGGCCTGATCCATCAAGACCAGCATCCCTCCACTGCTGATGTTCAAGGAGAGTGCTTTCCCACTGTGGGTCGGTGCAGCTGGAATCTCTACGGGCGTCGTCATCTCATATAGTATCGGCCTCAGTAGCGCGGCCCGCTCACTGTGACTTTTTTGACTATCTGCCATCGGCCACTCCCACTCTAGCTGTGTCACCTCGCGCCTCCTCTGTAAAGGAAATAACTCCGTCCTCAGTCTCATGATGGTTCAGAATTTTCTAGTGGGTAGCACGGCTTGGTTTGTCTTGAAACACTGAGCCCAAGCAAGCCCGCCTCCTGTTCCTCTTCCATTTCTTCTGTGTGGACTATAGAAGGGACGAACAACAGGAACAATACCAACGATGTAGGCCCCATTGCTCCAAAGGTGGGTGTTGACTCCCCCAAAAGGGTTAGGTACTATTTTCACTCTGGAGTTACGTTTCTTACGTATGCGTGCTACCTTAGCAGACAGTATTGGATTGTCTAGAATTACTGATGAGACCGGCTAAGTGTGCGCGTACAACTTTCTCGAAAGTGGCATTTCTACGGGAAAACAAGCGATTATTGAGCACACACTACGCACTATTTGATGGTCGGCTCAGTATCTCCGTAATGACTGCGAATGTGCCCTTCTATCCATGAGTGATTCGTCGCCCCCCGTAGACCCAACAGACACTCTCGCCGATCAGCGCGTGGGCTCAGGAATTGTCGTCCTCTCGGCTTCCATGCAGCTCCTCCATATGAATCGGCAAGCCTCAGAATTGTCAAAACAGATTAATGCGGTAGAACATGGTGGAGGGAGCCTGAAATCAGCCCATGGAGTCCTACCGACTGCACTGACAGAGCTCTGCGGAGAAATTATCAAGGCCCTTCACGTTCGTACCGAAGCAAAAGACTGGGAGCAATTCGAGATCAAACGTGTGGCAGGTAATCCTGAAAAACCAATCCTGTTGCGGGGATTCGGCCTGCCGGATCGAGGGGGAGTCCAGTATGCGAGACTCGTGGTCACATTAGAAGAGTTAGCGCGGCGACAACAGCTCAATACCGATC
>JANNFC010000231.1:0-19761 GCA_031379405.1 Betaproteobacteria bacterium
CTACAACTGCCTCTCCCTCATGCCGTTGCGCAGCCTCCGAGACCGCTGATCGCGGCACGTCGTTTAGTCGGGCCTCGACACCCTTGAGACTCGCTTCAGAGTCGATCAGGAACTGCGAGGACACTACCACACGCTGGCCGGCGTTCAAGCCGTGCTTGATCTCGGTTCGACCATTACTCTCGATACCGGCTTCCACCGCCACCGGCCGGAACTTGCCGTCCTCCTCCGCGAGTAGCACCACCGTTCGCATACCGGTCTGGATGAGTGCTTCACTCGGTACCACCAAGGCTTTGCTAGCGCGCGTGTCCATGAACTGCATCGTCACGAACATGCCGGGTACCAGGCGAGCACCGGGGTTCGCAAGCTCCATGCGGACCTTAAGTGTGCGCGTCGTCGGGTTCACCTCTGGTAACAACGCCTGCACCGTGCCTTCGAAACTCTCGCCAGGTACAGCGGGACTGCGAGCCTGCACCTTCGCACCTGGGCGCAGCAAGGCCGCCTGGCTCTCCGGCACTTCGGCGTTGGCCCAGACGGTGGACAACCCGCTGATGCGGAACAAGGTGGTGCCGGACATCACCGTCACTCCCTCGCGTGCCACCAGCTCGGTCACAATGCCATCAATGGGCGTTCTTAACGTGGTGCGAAGTTGGGTCCTGCCGGTGGTCTCGACCCGGCGAATCTGCTCCTCATTCATGCCGACCTGGCGCATGCGCTGGCGCGCGCCATCCACGATCACTTCCAGATCGCTGCCCCGCATGCGACGCACAGAGAGGAACTCCTCTTGCGCGGCGATCCACTCCGGCCAGTAGAGCTCCGCCAAGGGTTGACCTCTCGCTACCCGATCCAGTGTGGCGCGCACATGTAAACGCTCAACGTAGCCGGTCGCGCGCGCTTGCACCACCACTTGGTCACGCTCGTTGTAAGCAATGCTTCCTACCGCGGAGACTTGCGGGGATAGCGTTTCCTCCGTCACTTCGGCGGTGCGTACGCCGAGATTCTGCTGAATACGGGGGCTCACCGTAACTTTACCCTGGTCGCCATCCCCGTCGGCGTAAACCGGGACCAGCATCATGTCCATGAAGGGTGATTTGGCTGGCTTGTCGAACTTGTTCCCTGGCACCATCGGGTCGTGGTAGTAGAGGATCCTGCGACCGGTGCTCGGATCGGTATCACCGGCCTTGAGGCCGTCGCCGATGTGCCGACGGGTCGCTTCCTCACCTTCGGCGATACTCGATGGGCCGGCATGGTTGGATGCCTTGTGTACGCCTGGCTTGACCCCGGCGCTTTCGGTTGGCGTCGGGTGGGCGCGCTGCATAAGAAAAACGTACAGGCCATAGCCGCCAGCACCGAGGAGGCCGGCTACGACCACGGCGAGTAGCAAGGATTTGCGTTTCATGGAGCGATCTCCGGGTTCACGGACGCCGTGGGGCCACGTCGTGGCCGACCGGGATCAGGTAGTTGAGTTGCGCCCACAGGCGCGCGGTGTCCATCTCCAAGCGCACGCGCTCCGTGCGAATATCAACCTCGTCGCGGCGGCCATCGAGCACCGCCTTGAGGGTTCCCTGGCCGCCTCGGTAGGCGGCGATTGCAGCGCGAGTGCGCTCACTCGCCAGCGGGATCAGCGTGCCGTCGTAACGAGCCAGGCGCTCGCGGTTGCTCTGCCACTCCTGCAGCATCGCGCGGGCCTCGGCAACGTGTTCGCGGGCCGTTTCCTCGCGTTGGGCTTGCATTTGTTGAACCGTCGCGAGCTTGGCCGCCAACTCACGATCCTGACGGTGCTTTCGATCCCATTGCAGCGGAATCGAGAAGTTGATCGATACCATATTGGAATAGGCCGAACCGCGCTGGCTGGCCATTAGCTCCACGCTCCAGTCAGCGCGTTTGTTGGCTTGCGCAATGCGCGCGTCGGCTTGCGCAATCTCCTCTTGTTTAGCCAACAAAGCGAGCTGCGGGTGGTGGCGCAACTGGCCATCGAGGTCCTCCGGGTTGAGCCGCACGGCGTCCATGGCGGGTGGGGCCCCAAGGGCGCTATTGGCGATATCACCCACCCAGCGGGCAAGTTGGGTCGTGGCCGTTGCCATCTGGCGCTGCGCTTGGGCGATACGGTCATCGAGCTGCGCTACGGAGGATCGGGCCGCAAAGATGTCTATTTGTGATCCGCGCCCACCTCGATAGGTAACCTCCGCCGCCTCGACCTGCAAGCGAGCCTCATCGCGCTGCTGGACGAGCAGCGCCCGCAGGCGGTCTTGAAAGTAACGATCCAGCCAAGCCACCGCCGTGCCGCGCTGAAGATTTGCCATTGCGAGGCCATGTCCGGCATGAGCGAACTCCGCCTCGCGCTCGAAGCGTGCCGCACGCATCTTGCGTTTCTCGCTGCGGGTGAACTCCTGCATCAAGCCAATCGAACGCATAGTCATGAAATCTCGGGAGAGGCTAAACTGATCCGGACCATCGATGGGCAGATTGTTGACGCCTGCTTTAAAAGTAGGGTCCGGTAGTTGGCCGGCTGCGACCGCCATCTCGCGGGCGGAGACGGCAGCCAAGTCCTGTGCGACCAATTGCCGAGAACGCTCTAGCGCGAGGCGCAGAGCCTCGTCCAGAGTAAGCGAGGACCCTGCGGCATGGGACAGGGGTGAAAGGGTACAAAGGGTAAAAAGGGCAGCGGCGAGGGTTAAAAGGTAACCCAGCCCTGCCAATGCACGACCGTGCGAGCTATTGATGCGAAACATTGGAACTCCGTGATGAGCACAAACAAACCGACGATTCAGCCTCACGACTCGATCTGTCGATCGAGTCAGGTCACGGAGCAGATGCTATAAATTGAAACTGCAGAGAAGGATAAGAGATGGCGGCCCGGTCGAGCGATGCGCGTCCGGCACGCGCCATTGCCCGCAGGCGGCGCCAACATACATTCGGTAGGGCAGCCGGAGCACAACCGTATCCAGCATGGGCAGTGCGGGAATCTGAGGTTGGAGGTCACTCTGATCCGCAGTCTGACAATGAGCAAGACAAAGATTGGCCTCGAATTGCGTCAGACAGTCCTCTGGCATATCCGAAAAGGCACTCGCCGGCGTCGCGCTGTTGGAGATGCACGGCGCGAGCGCGAGCGCCGCCTGAGAATAAATCAGGAGCAGGACCGCGAACCAACGCAGTAGAGGCGTCCGAATGTGCATTGTCAGGAGTTTACAGCAAGCTCCGTTCCGTGGTGTAAGTGTTGCCAGGGCTATCATTACCTGTTTCTCGCAACTTCCCTAGTCCAGCATTTCAGGTGAGATTGCAGCTTTGAGTACCGCTTGCGGGTGACGTTCCCGATAACGCAGAGACAGCCACCAGACTGCGCCCTTTTTCACGCTCCAACTTCTGATTTCTCCGCACAGTAGATAGGCTGCCAGCTCACCGAGTGTGGGCTGGTGATTGACCAACACAACGCTGCCTCCTGCCTTCGGCCAGCGCGCGGCGTCCAGCAATGTCCGGATGTCGGCCCCAGGAGCAAGCTCCGGCATGGTGGTGAAATTATCCGTCAAGCCTTCAGCCGTTTGCTGGCAGCGCTCGGCGGGGCTGCAAAGTAAAACGGCACCCTTGGGCAGTCGGTCACGTAACCAAGTACCCATGCGTCGGGCGTCTGTGTGGCCCTTATCGGTAAGCCGTCGGCTTAGATCCGGAAAGCCTTCTTCGGCCTCAGCGTGTCGCCAAAGGATGAGGTCCATTGCTTTTCTGTATGTTATGGGTCGGCGCCAAAGTCTACTCCGCTACCGAGGCCACTACCTTGTCATGGCCAGAAGGTGTCGGTCTGCTTCAGCCGCTTCCACGCTTTCATGGCAGGCGCGATCTCGGCCCCTACCTGAGCCGCGAAATACCCCCTCAGGGCGCCGAGGGCTTCGCGCGTGTCCGGTTCGCGGCAATCCTGGCGCAGCGCGTCGGCCATGCGCACCACGGTGGTGGCGTCGTTGATGTGACCCAAGTGATCTTGTATCTCAGAGAGCAACTTCAAGAACTGCCTGGTTGTTTTTCTAGCAAATAGAGAGGAAAAGAATTCCCCGCCGTAACGCAGTTTCTTCAGTTCGATGCGCAGTGGATGCAAACTCACAGGCTGCTTCAAGTCGATGCTTTCCGCCCGCTTCGCCGCGGATCGCCAGCTTTTGGACAGGACCTTGCGCGCGAACTCGACTAGGGGTAGCGCTCGAGCTTCGACGGCTGCAGAGTCTTCCACCGCCATCCATGGTTGGCGATAGAAGGTAGCGGCGATGTCTAGAAGTGCGAGGGTATAACTTGCATCCGAGATGTAACGCCGCGCGCATTCGTCGGCGACCTTGCGCTTAGCGTCGGATTCGGCGATCAAGGCGCCGATGCCGGCTTCGTTGGTCAGGTCGGAAGGCAATGCAGGCAGCGTTTCCAGGCTAAACACATCCCAATCGCGCGCAACGCCGAGGGTTTGTCCGAGCTTGCGCAATGCCCCGTTTTGCTGCTCTAGCGATGCCTTGGGAATGGCTGTGCGAAACAAACTTATCGCCGCGCGCAATCGACGCAATGCAACGCGTGCTTGGTGAATGTATTCGGGATCGTCTGCGTGCAGCATGCCTTCTTCGTTGGCCTGCAGATGTCGCAAGCACTCTGAGGCGATCGCGACGAAGGCTTCGCTGGGCGTCATGCCGGGGTCGAGAATGATGGCCCGCGCCCGCGTCGGTTGCGCCGCCTCAGCATTGAGCAACGCATATCCGCGCTCGGCCTTGCTGCGATTCTCCAGGCGGATCGGGAACTGCGTACATAGCTCGGACGCCAGTGCGAACAGACTTGCGGCATCGCCATGCTTGAGTTCCAGCTCGATCTCGCAAATGGGGACACTGCCGTTGGCGAGAATCTGGCCGCGGTCGAACGCTATCTCAATCAAAGCACCGTCGCTCGCCTTGAACATACGTTGGGAGCGGCGAAACTCGGTGGTGAAGACGGGTTGGATCAGCTTGCGTAACTCCAAATCCTTGAAAGTATCCTGGAACACGCTGCCGTCAAGCAGCGTGAAGCTCGGCCAGCGCAGCGAAACCTCATGTTCCAATTCGTCTCGATCGTGCAACCCGGCGCTGACGCTGCGCTCGCGCTTGATGGTTTGTATCCACTTTCTGCCCTGTTTGCGCAAGCGTAGCCCGACACCCTGGCGTTGCAGGGCTCCGTCTGGCGTGTCGAAGTAGACGCTATGCAACATGCGCGTAATGACCTTGCCGCGCGTGCGTTGCTTGAACACGGGTGAGCGCATGGCACGCGCCAGCACGTCGTGGGGACCGACGAGCTTGATCTCCAACTCACGCGGGGCACAAGGCGTGGGATCCTGAGAGGAGTCCCGCGATTCGATCAAGGTGGCCATCGGTTCAGGCCGATTACTTCGTTTGCGTCATTTCGTTCGCTTACGCTCGAACTTGGACGGATGCGCCTTCAAATGCACTTCGTCCTCGTCCTCCTCGTTCGGCGTGGAACCTAATTGCGCCAGCAGGCTTGCTTGAGCGCACACCTTACTACCGCGCACAGGCTTAGCGAGATGATAGGTGCCATCCGCATCCATTTCCCAAGTCTGGGTATTGTCCTGCAAGTAGATTTCAAGACCTTCCGCGATGACGCGCTTGCGAAGCTTTCCATCCAGGACCGGAAAGCACACTTCGATGCGGCGGAAAAAATTCCGATCCATCCAATCCGCGCTCGACAAATACACTTGTTCGGAAGAGTGGAAATGGAAGATGCGGTGGTGCTCTAGAAAACGTCCGATGATGGAGCGCACCCGAATGTTCTCCGACAGTCCGGGGATGCCGGGGCGTAAAGCGCACACACCGCGTACGATGAGATTGACCTTCACGCCCGCCTTCGATGCGGCGTACAGTTCTTCGATGATCTGAGGTTCCAACAGCGCGTTCATCTTAGCGGTAACACCTGACGTGGCGCCTGCTTTGGCCTGTTCGGCTTCATGGCGAATCGCCATGACCATCTGGCTATGCAAGGTGAAGGGCGATTGCAGCAAGTGCCGCAGCTTTCCCGCCTTGCCCAGGCTTGTCAGCTGCATGAACACGCCGTTGACGTCCGCACACACCGCCTCGTCGCAAGTAAACAGAGCAAAGTCCGTGTACAGCGCGGCGGTGCGGGTGTGATAGTTCCCGGTGCCAAGGTGGACGTAACGACGCAGGCCGGTCTTTTCACGGCGCAGAACCATGACCATTTTGGCGTGAGTCTTGTGGCCTACGACACCGTACACCACATGCGCACCCACTTCCTCCAGGCGCGATGCCCAATTCATGTTGGCTTCTTCGTCGAAGCGCGCCATCAACTCCACTACCACCGTAATTTCCTTGCCGCGCTTGGCAGCGTCGAGGAGGATGTGCATGACTTCCGATTCGACACCGGTTCGATAGACTGTCTGCTTGATAGCGAGTACGTCAGGGTCCTTGGCCGCCTGATCGATGAAACTGATCACCGGTTTGAACGACTGGAAAGGATGGTGCAACAAGATATCGCTCTTGCGAATGGCGGCGAAGATGTCCGCGCGTTTGACCAACGCCTTGGGAACGCCCGCTGAGAAGGATGGGTACTTGAGGTCTGGCCGATCGACTTGATCCGGCACTTGCATCAGGCGCACCAGATTGACCGGCCCATCCACTTGATACAAATCGGGAGCCTGCAATCCGAACTGCTGGAGCAGAAAATCCGTGATGACGGGGGGACAAAGCTGCGCCGCTTCCAGGCGCACGGCGTCGCCGAAGTGGCGTTGTGGCAGTTCGCCCTGGAGTGCGGTGCGCAAATTCTTTACTTCTTCCTCGTCGACGAACAAATCGCTGTTACGGGTAACCCGGAACTGATAGCAACCTTGTACTGCCATGCCCGCGAACAATTCGCCAACATGCGCGTGGATGATCGAGGAGAGAAATACGAAACCAAAGTCGCAGCCGGAGACCTCGCGCGGAAGGTGGATGACTCTTGGCAGCACGCGCGGGGCTTGGAGCAACGCCATACCCGACTTGCGGCCAAAGGCATCCTTGCCGGAGAGTTGTACCGCGAAGTTCAGACTCTTGTTCAGAATACGGGGAAAGGGGTGAGCGGGATCAAGTCCGATGGGTGTCAGCACCGGCATCAACTCACGAAAGAAATAGGCCTTGATCCACTCCTTCTGCGCCGCATTCCACTGGCCCCGGCGTAAGAATCGAATACTCTCCTTGGCCAAGGCCGGTACCAACTGATCGTTGAACATCGCATATTGCTGCCTGACCAGCTCATGCGCGATACGGCCCACTGCCTTGAAGACATTGGAGGGCGAACACCCATCGGGCGCTGCATGCTCGGCCCCCAATTCGATCAGCGCCTTGAGGCCGGCCACCCTTACTTCGAAGAACTCGTCGAGGTTGTTACTGACGATACAAAGGAATCGCAGGCGTTCAAGTACTGGCGTAGCCGCATGCGTGGCCTGCGCCAGTACGCGGCGATTGAATTCAAGCTGGCCCAGTTCCCGGTTGAGAAAGTGCTGGGTTGGCGGTTTCTTCTTTGGGCGTGCGCTGACGGCCATGAGAGGGCGCGTTAACTCGCCGGCGGCTGGTATCCCGACGCTTCCTGCGCCCCCGTTCCGAAGAAATGCTGCTCCATCTGTTCGGCGAGATACTTGCGGGCTTTCGCGTCCGCTAGGCTGAGACGCATCTCGTTGATCAGGCGTTTTTGTTGTTCGAGCCATTCTTGCCAAGCGGGTTTGGAGACGTTCTCGTAAATGCGTTTGCCAAGTTCCCCGGGGTAGGGCGGAAAATCGAGACCTTCGGCTTCGCGGCCGAGTTTGATGCATTGAATGGTTCTTGACATTGGAATTCTCTCTTACGCCGCAAGGGCGTGGGTTACAAGATTATGACAACACCTAGTGCAGCAGGCCGGCGAAAGCCGCCTTGCGCTCCCTCGGTTCGCACAAATGATAGCCCTGTCCCAGGTCCACGCCCAGGGCGCGCAGCATTTCGAGAGATCCTTCGTCTTCGATGCATTCGGCCACCGTGCGTTTGTGCAGCCCCCTGGCCACCTCTATGATGGCGCGCACGAACACTTGATTGTTGTGGTCCGCGGGGAGGTTCTTGACGAACTGGCCGTCGATCTTGAGCATGTCGACGTTCAAGTGTTTGAGATAGGCGAACGAGGAGAACCCGGCGCCGAAGTCATCCAGGCAAGTTTGGGTACCGGCCTCGCGCATGGCGTCGATGAAGCGCTGTGCGTCGTGAAGATCGGACACGGCCGCGGTTTCGGTGATCTCGACGATCAAACGCGCGGGAGAAACCTCTTCACGCCGCAGCGCGTCAGCGATGAAACGCGGCAAGGAAGGTTCGCCCAGGGAGCGCCCCGATAGGTTCAATGCGATGGCGGGGACCTGCGGATGCATGGAAAGCAGACTGATACATTCCCCGATCACCCAGCGGTCGATGTCCAGGATCTTGCCGCTCTTCTCCGCCACCGGAATGAAGGCATTGGGCATGATGGGATGCTCGGGATCATCCTTGTCTTCCATCCGCACCAGGGCTTCGTGATGGCGCAATTGATTGTTGGAGAAAGCGTAGATGCCTTGAAAGTGCAACCGAAGTCGGTCATTCTCCAGCGCGTCCTCGATCCGTTCGTTCCAATTCAAGCGCGTGATCATGCGTTGGCTGGTGGCGGAATCTTCCTTGTACATGCGCCAGGTGTTCTTGCCCGCTTCTTTGGCCTGGTACATGGCGGCGTCGGCATGTGCCACCAAGTCTTCCGAAGTGCCGGCATGGCTGGGGTAGAGCGCGATGCCCAGACTGCACGTGAGCCGAAGTTGGTTGCCCTCGAAGTCGAAGGGGATGCGAGCGATGGCGCGCACGATGCGTTCGGCCAAGGATTGCACCTCCGCGGCGGTGACGTTGGGACACAGGATGGCGAACTCGTCGCCGCCTAAGCGTGCAAACACCTCGTTGCGCCGCACCTGAGCGGAAACCTCACCCGCCACCCTCACGAGCAAAGCATCGCCCGTGCGATGTCCGAAGGTATCGTTGACGTGCTTGAACTCATCGATATCGAAAAACAGCAAAGCGGAGACGGCCTTCCTGCGCTCGCTATGGGTGAGCACGCGATTCAATTCTTCCTGGAAACGGTGGCGGTTGTAAAGCCCGGTGAGCGGATCACGCTCCGCCAAATAGAGGATTTGGTCGGCGGTCTGGCGCTCGCGCGTGACGTCTTCGAATACCCAAAGGTAGCCTACCAAGTCCCTGCCACTATCGCTTACGGGGTAGCCTTGGCGCGTGACCAGCCGGCCATCGGCCATCTCGATTTCCAACACGGTGTCGGATTCAATACTCGGGTGGTCATGAAACAAGCGTTTTTCGAGCTTGGCGGGACTGGCCAAGGTGTTCTTCACGCTGCGCAACAACGCGCCCGCGTCCATGCCCACGAAGTGCGCTTTAGAGCTGCCGACCAGCCAAATGTGCTCGAAGGCGGGGTTGGAGTAAATCACCTTGTTATTCCGGTCAACGAACAGAATGCCCAGCTGCATGGCGGAGAGCAGCGCGTTCAAGCGCGCACGCTCGTCACTTGCCTGCATTAAGTATTCGCGCTGAATAGCATTCGCCTTTTCCAGTTCGCGCAGCGTTTCGGACAGCCGCGCTTCGCCAGCCGCGAGTGCCTGAATTTTATCCTCGGCAGCGCTCGCCACGGTGTTGAAAGCGTGCCCCAGACGCCCGACCTCATCGTCGCCCACAACCCGAACGCGGGTGCTGAAGTTGCCCGCTGCAATGTTGGCGGCGGCGCGCGTAAGGCGGCGCAAATGGCGCGTGAGCCAGAATCCCAACAAGGTCAGCATCAAGGTGGAAGCACCTATGCCAAAGATGGCGACCACGCCGCTTTGCGAGATCAACGCATGGCGTGACTTGGCCAGGAACTGCGTGGAAAACCCGATACCCAACGTTCCGTACTGAGTGCCATCGACCTTGATCGGTATGCGCATATCGTAGTTGCCGTCAGTGTCGTTTTCCCCAATCTTGCGATCCGCCGGTGGCAGTGGCTGGGACATCTTGCGTCCCGAGGCGGCCACTACGCGTTTGCGGTGGTCGAGCACCTGCAGATAACTCAGGCCCTGATCGGAGCGCATGTCATCCAGGAGCTGCTGAATGGTGGCGAAGTCGCGCTGGGCCAGAGGAGCGGCAAGGCTGGCGTTCAGAACGGGCGACCAGCTGTCGATCCAGGTGACGGCCTCCTCAACCAGGGCCTGTTGGTTCAGCCGCACGCTGTTGGCCACCAGAACCGAGATGGTGACAACTTCGACGACAAGGGCGGTGAGGACGAGCCTAAGACGTAAGGACTTGGGTACCAAGGTCATGGGAGGAGATGTGCATGGACATATAAGCGATTGGCAGCTTCAGCGGGGCGGCCTTTGACCGATTCGCAGTTTCCCCCAAATTCTTCTCTGCTCTGCGGCTAGGTTGTCGAGACTTTTCAGTTCGGTTTCCGTGGGCGCCCTTACCCCACCCAACCCGGTTTCCCTTAGGAATTTCGCCCCTTCAGGGGTTCTTTCGATGAATTCCGTCATGGCGGCTTGGAGACTTTCCTTGTCGGCCGTCAGCATGCTAGTGCGAGCCACTAGCATAAGGTGGGGGATTCTACGAGTAGCCGCAAGTTGTCTGACTTGCGCTTTCTGCTCCGCGCTTGCACTGCTCAGCGCGAATGAGTTGACCAGGGCGGCAACGTACTCGCCTTGCACAAGCCCCAGCAGCACCGAATCCTGAAAGCTGTGGGGATGCTCAACGTGTCCCATCCCAATGCCATTCTTCTCCAACAATTCCCGGCCTAACAGAGTCGTCACGCTGGTACGCTGGGGAAAGGCGATGGTTTGGTTCGCCAGTTCGCGTAGGCTTCGCACAGGGCTGTCGGCCTTGACGAGCAGGACACCGTAGAGCTCGGCGGTAAAGCGAAGTAAAGGCTGGTAGCTGTGCTCACGCTGTAAGACACGCGCTGTATGCGGTGAAACGATGGCGAGGTCGTAGGCATGCTCGGCCAACCTGCTGTCATAGTCTTCGAGGTGGGGCGCGGTGACCAACATGATGGATCGATTCAGCCGCCGCTCGATATGGGCGCAAAGGGGCTTGAACATGGCCAAAAGCGTTCGGGTGCTGATATAGGGCGCCAACCCGAATTCCAAAGGCGCTCGTGTCCAGCCCGCTGGACACGCAATCAGTAGACCGGCCGCCACCAAGAGAATTGGAAGCCGTGTCGCTAGGCGGCGCATTGCGTTTGAACGACTGGTCTCACGTCATTATTCGCTGTGAAGACCCAAAGGCAGCGGTTGATCTTATGGTCTGTGATTGGGTCGGTTTTCGACTTTTGGGGGAGCTGGTTTTCCCTGATTACGCCAGGGATCGGCTCTCGTCGGGCGATTCATAAGCCAAAGTCGCGCCAGACCAATGTCATACGGGCTAGTCCAGCGCTTTGATGAGCACCTTCGACAGCCGCTGCAGGTTGTACAGTGATTTTTTTTCAGGCGGGAGATGCTCGACCGATGACTCGCTGAAGCCGCGCTCGACGAACCAGTGCGCGGTCTTCGTCGTAAGGACGAAGAGTTGACGCAATCCCTGCCGTCTTGCCAGATCTTCGACGTGACGCAGAAGGCGCTCACCCCCACCGCTGCCTTGGTATTGGGCGTGAACCGCCAAGCAGCCCAGTTCTCCGGCCTTGACGCCGGGAAAAGGGTGAAAGGCGGCGCAGCCCACGATGACGCGGTCGTGATCGAGCACGGTGAAGCGCTCGATTTCGGTCTCCAACAATTCTCGGTTGCGCTTGACCAGTGTGCCGTCGGCTTCAAGGGGTTCGATTAGGCGCAGGATGCCGCCGACATCTTCGATGGTAGCTTGGCGCAGCTGCTCCAGGGGGTCCTGCGTGATCATGGTGCCCACCCCGTCGTGCGTGAACAGCTCAAGCAGCAGGCCGCCATCGGTATCCCGGCTAATGAAATGCACCCGCTCCACCCGGTTGCGGCAGGCGTGTACCGCCATCGCCAGCCCTTGCGCCGCCGCTTCCGCCCGCGGCAGTTGTTCGGCCTGAGAAACCGTCAGCTCGCGTACAGTGTGCTGCCCCGCTTGCGGTCCTTCCACCAGAAAAATCAGCTTGTGCGCCGCCAGTGCAACCGCTGTTTCGGTGGCGACCTCTTCGAACGTAAGGTTAAAGATTTCGCCCGTCGGCGAATAGCCCAACGGCGAGATCAACACCACTTCGCCCGCCTCCAAGCGACCTTGGATGGCGCGGGCATCGATTTTTCGCACTTCGCCGGTGTGCTGCATGTCCACACCGTCCACGACACCCCAAGGACGGGCGACGACGAAATTTCCGCCGGCCACCTTGAGCCGGGTATCGGCCATGGGGGCGTTGGCGAGTCCCATGGAGAGCAGCGCTTCGATTTCCGTACGCAGCCTGCCGTTCTCCTCCTTGACCACGCCCAGCGCTGTTGCATCGGTCACCCGCATTCCATGAACGAATCGCGACCCTTTGACCGGAAGTCGTCGCTCGATCTGCGCGCGCGCGCCATGCACCAGCACGAGGCGCACGCCGAGGCTGGCCAGGAGATTGAAATCGCGGGTCAGCGCGGTGAACTTGCCGCTTTCCACCACCTCGCCCCCGAAGGCGACCACGAAGGTGCGCCCCCGGAAGGCGTGGATGTACGGCGCCGCCGAGCGGAACCAGTCGACAAATTGCTGCTGGGACGCAGACGGCATTGCGGGCATAGCCGTTTACTTCGGCGTCATCCTGATAGCGCCATCCAGACGAATGGTCTCGCCGTTGAGCATTTCGTTCTGGCAGATGTGCTGGACCAACGCCGCATACTCTTTCGGTTTGCCCAAGCGCGAGGGGAACGGCACTTGTTTGCCCAGCGAGTCCTGCACTTCGGGCGGCATGCCCATCAACATCGGGGTTTCAAAGATGCCCGGTGCAATGGTCACCACCCGGATGCCACTGCGGGAAAGGTCACGCGCGATAGGCAAGGTCATCCCCACTACGCCGCCCTTGGAAGCGGAATACGCTGCTTGTCCGATCTGGCCGTCATAGGCGGCAATCGAGGCGGTGTTGACGATGACGCCACGCTCGCCGGCGGCGTTGGGCGCTTGCTTGGACATGGCATCGGCCGCCAGTCGGATCATGTTGAAGGTGCCGATCAGGTTAATGTTGATGACCCGCGCAAAGGTGGCCAGCGCGTGCGGGCCTTCCTTGCCGATGGTCTTCTCGCCGATGGCGATGCCGGCGCAGTTAATCAGGCCGTGCAGCGCGCCAAACTCCTTCAGGGCCATGGCAATCGCGGCCTTTGCCTGCTCCTCATTGGTGACGTCGGTCGTGCAAAAGCGGGCTTGCGAGCCCAGCTTGCCGGCCAGTGCATCGCCCTTGATGTCGGCGATGACGACATTGCCGCCATTGGCGACGATCATTTCCGCCGTGGCGCCGCCCAGGCCCGAGCCGCCGCCGGTTACTACGAAAGTGCTGTTACGAATGTCCATTATGCGATTCTTCCAGTGAAGTGATAGTCAATAAAGGGGGCCGAAGTATAAAGCCGGGCATCGCCCATCAGAAATCCCCCCACAACGCATGCATGGCAGACACCGCGGCCAGCGCCGCCGTTTCGGTGCGCAGCACCCTCGGCCCTAGGATAATCTGCTGAAAGCCGAAGCGTCCGGCGATCTCCCGCTCCAGCGCCGTGAGCCCTCCCTCCGGTCCAACGAGTAGCAATATGCGGCTCGGCGTCGGAATATCCCTTAAGCGCGTTTCGCTGTGGGGTGATAGCAGCAGGCGCAACTCTCCCGAGTGGGGCGGCAAAGCAGCGATCCAGGTTTCGAAGCGAAATACCCGATGGATCACGGGCACTGTATTGCGCCCGCACTGCTCGCACGCCGCTTCTACTACCCCTTGCCAATGTTCGACCCGACGATCGGCCCGATCCTCATCGAGTTTGATGACGCTGCGCTGGGTGACGACCGGAAAGATCTCCGTCACCCCCAGTTCCGTGGCTTTTTGCAGGGTGAGATCCATCTTCTCCCGGCTGCTCATCCCCTGCGCCAGGGCGATACGCAGCGGGGATTCCACACTGATCGCTTGCGCATGCCTCAATCGCACGCAAACGCGATCGCGCTCAATGCGGGTGATGACGCTATCCCACTCATGATCATCGCCACTGAATACGCGAATAGCGTCCCCCACCTTCGAGCGCAGCACGCGGGCGGCGTGGTGCGCGGCCGTTGGCGGAAGTTCGCGTTGCATCCCGACAGATAGCGGGCCTTCGCAGAAGAATCGGGGCACGCGCCTCTCGGAATCGGTCGGTCTGGACATGGTAGGATCTTGCCATGAATTTCGCACCCCCTGAAATGTAACGACATCGGAACACCACACCCGCGCGCGGTCCGAACGTCAACTTCACCGCGTGGCACCCGGATTGCAATCTCACCGGCAAGCCACGAATCGCTCCAAACCCATACGATATGCCACTCGCCCAAACCGAGCTTAGACTCGAACAATCCCTTGTGTCCCAAGTCGGCGATGCCGTGCGCCGCGTAGCCGCGCGCGAAGTCATGCCTCGCTACCTGAAAGTGGCGCATCGCTCCAAAGCCGACGGCAGCCTGTGTACGGAAGCCGATCTCGCCGCGCAGGAAGCTCTGCGGACCGAACTCCAAGCCATACAAGCCTTACCTGTGGTGGCGGAAGAGATGTCGGAGGAGGAGCAGACCGAGCAGTGGCGGGCGGGCGATGCCGGCTTGTGGTGCGTGGATCCCATCGACGGCACCTCTAATTTCGTCAACGGCCTGCCTTACTTCGCCATCTCGGTCGCCTTGATGCGAGGCGGCAAGAGCGTCCTGGGCGTGATTTACGATCCCGTGGCGGACGAACTGTTTCACGCCGAACGCGGAGGCGGCGCCTACCTGGGCACCCAGCGCTTACCCCTCAAGGCTCAAATTCCATCGTTGCGCGGCGCCATGGCCAACGTTGATTTCAAGCGGCTGGAACCGAAACTTTCCGCAAACCTGGTGAGCGCGCCTCCCTATATGAGCCAGCGCAACTACGGCGCGGGCACTTTAGAGTGGTGTTATCTGGCCGCCGGCCGCTTCGATTTGTACCTGCACGGCGGGCAAAAGCTATGGGACTACGCCGCCGGTTCCCTCATCCTGGAGGAAGCAGGGGGATGTGTTTCGACACTGGACCAGGACGACTTCGAAGCCGGCAACCGCTGGAAACGCTCCATCATCGCCACCCGCAGTCCCGCGCTGTTCCAGCCTTGGCGAGATTGGGTGCGCGCGCACCGCTGATCTGCCTTTTTCTTGACCCGGCCTCTTGCCCCGGGTAAATTCCGCCGTTCCGTCTTTGGGTTCGTGCGGGACAATTGCTATGGAAATGACCACCCCGGGAGTGCGCTCGACCACCGAAATCACCGGTGCCGAGATCGTTTTGCGCTGTCTTCAAGAAGAGGGCGTCAAGTTTATTTTTGGCTATCCCGGCGGCGCGGTATTACCGCTCTACGACGAGATCTTCAAGCAGGATAAGATCAAACACATCCTGGTGCGCCATGAGCAGGCCGCGGTGCATGCGGCCGACGCCTATGCTCGCAGCACCGAAATGGTGGGTGTAGCGCTGGTGACGTCCGGTCCCGGCGTGACCAACGCGGTCACGGGCATCGCCACCGCCTACATGGATTCCATCCCCCTGGTCATGATTACCGGCCAGGTGCCCACGCACGCCATCGGTGAAGACGCCTTCCAGGAAGTGGACACGGTTGGCATCACCCGTCCCTGCGTGAAACACAATTTCCTGGTCAAGGATGTGCGCGACATTGCCTTGACCATCAAGAAAGCGTTCTACGTTGCCAAGACCGGGCGTCCGGGCCCCGTACTGGTGGACATCCCGAAGGACGTCACGCTGCAGAAAGCGACGTTCCATTATCCCGAACAGATCACGATGCGCTCCTATAACCCCATCGTGAAGGGACATACGGGGCAGATCAAGAAGGCGGTGCAGTTGCTGCTGCAGGCCAAGCGCCCGATGATCTACGCCGGCGGCGGCGTGGTTCTGGGCGGCGGTTCAGAGGAACTCACCAAGTTCGTGCGCACTCTGGGTTATCCGTGTACCAATACGTTGATGGGCCTAGGCTGCTATCCGGCTACCGACCCCCTGTTCGTGGGCATGCTCGGTATGCACGGTACCTACGAAGCCAACATGGCCATGCAGAACTGCGACGTGCTGCTGGCCGTGGGCGCCCGCTTTGACGACCGCGTGATCGGCAACCCCAAACACTTCTACCAGGAAGGCCGGCAGATCATCCACGTCGACATCGACCCGTCATCCATCTCCAAGCGCGTCAAGGTGGACATCCCCATCGTGGGCGACGTGGTGGAAGTGCTGCAGGAGATGAATCGGCTGCTTGCCGCGGGTACCGAAAAGCCTGCGAAAGAAAATGTCGACAGCTGGTGGGCACAGATCAATTCCTGGAGAGGGCGCGATTGCCTCAAGTACGACCGCAACTCCCCCATCATCAAACCCCAGTACGTACTGGAAAAGTTGTACGAAATCACCAAGGGTGAGCTATTCCTCACTTCCGATGTCGGCCAGCACCAGATGTGGGCCGCGCAGTTCTACAAGTTCAATAAGCCGCGCCGGTGGATCAATTCCGGCGGGCTCGGTACCATGGGCGTGGGCATTCCCTACGCCATGGGAGTCAAGCTGGCGCATCCGAACGCGGATGTGGCCTGCGTGACCGGCGAAGCCAGCGTCATGATGTGTATCCAGGAGCTGTCCACCTGCAAGCAGTACCGGCTGCCCATCAAGGTTATCAATCTGAACAACCGCTACATGGGTATGGTGCGGCAGTGGCAGGAGTTCTTCCACGGCAACCGCTATGCCGAATCCTATATGGACGCGCTGCCCGACTTCGTGAAGCTCGCCGAGGCCTTTGGACACGTCGGTATGCGCGTGGACAAACCGGCCGATGTGGAGCCGGCGTTGCGCGAGGCCTTCGCTCGCAAGGACGACCTCGTATTCATGGACATTGTGACGGATCAGACTGAAAACGTTTATCCCATGATCCCGGGCGGTAAAGGCCTGTCCGAGATGATTCTCGTGTAATGGAAAATGCGTCACATACTTTCGCTTTTACTAGAAAACGAGTCCGGTGCGCTGTCGCGCGTGGCCGGGCTGTTCTCCGCGCGTGGCTATAACATCGAGTCGCTGACGGTCGCGCCCACGGAAGACTCGACCATGTCGCGGATGACGGTAGTGACCACCGGCTCCGATGAAGTGATCGAGCAGATCACCAAGCAGCTCAACAAGTTGGTGGATGTGGTCAAGGTCGTCGATTTGTCCGACGGGGAACACATCGAACGTGAGTTGATGCTGGTCAAAGTCCGCGCCGCCGGCAAGGACCGGGAAGAAATGAAGCGCACCGCCGACATCTTTCGCGGTCGCATCATCGATGTCACCGACAAGTCTTACACCATAGAACTCACCGGAGACGGACAAAAACTCGATGCGTTTCTGAATGCCATCGAGCGCGCCGCCATTCTGGAAACAGTACGCACCGGTGCCTCCGGCATCGGACGCGGCGACCGAGTACTTAAACTCTAGTGGGGGGTGAGGCGTGAGGCGAAAACCTCCACGGTGCGCGCCTCGCACTCCAGGGCAATTTAACGGGGGAAAATCATGAAGGTCTATTACGATAAAGACGCTGATCTATCGCTGATCAAGGGCAAACAAGTCGCCATCATCGGCTACGGCTCGCAAGGGCATGCGCACGCACTCAACCTGCACGAATCCGGTGTGAAAGTCACCGTTGGCTTGCGCAAGACCGGCCCGTCGTGGGCAAAGGCCGTGGGCGCCGGGCTGCACGTGCAAGAAGTGGCCGAAGCGGTGAAGGCGGCGGATTTTGTCATGATGCTGATGCCCGATGAGCATATCGCCGGCACCTATCGCAGCGATGTCGCGCCCAACATGAAGACAGGCGCAACCTTGGGTTTCGCGCACGGCTTCAACATTCACTTCGGCCAAGTCATTCCGCGTGAGGACCTCGACGTGGTCATGATCGCGCCCAAGGCTCCCGGCCACACGGTGCGCAATCAATATCAGCAAGGCGCCGGCACACCGTGCTTGATCGCCGTCTCGCAAGACAAGACCGGTCGCGCGCGTGACATCGCGCTGTCCTATGCCGCTGCCATCGGTGGTGCGCGTGCCGGCGTGATCGAAACCAACTTCCGCGAAGAGACCGAAACCGATCTATTCGGTGAACAAGTCGTACTGTGCGGCGGGGCCACCGCGCTGGTCCAGGCCGGATTCGAGGTGCTGGTGGAAGCCGGCTACGCCCCAGAGATGGCCTACTTCGAGTGCTTGCACGAACTCAAACTGATCGTCGATCTGATGTACGAAGGGGGCATCGCCAACATGCGTTACTCCATTTCCAACAATGCCGAATACGGTGACTTTACCCGCGGCCCGCGCATCATCACCGAAGAATCCAAAAACGAGATGCGCAAGATCCTCAAGGAAATCCAGACCGGCGCCTACGCCCAGGAATTCCTGCTGGAGAACCAAACCGGGGCCACCAAGTTGAATGCCCTGCGCCGCATCGGCCGCCAGCACCCGATCGAGATCGTCGGGGAGAAGCTGCGCGCCATGATGCCTTGGCTGAAGAAGAGCCGGTTGGTGGATCAGTCGAGGAACTAGTCTGGCGGCCGCTGTGAGCTGTACGGATAGATCGTTGAACGCCAAAACGGGCTCGATCGGCTCCCTCGCCCACAGGGAGAGGGTGGGGGTGAGGGGCGCTTGCGCTCCCCTTATCCCGATCTCTTGAACAACCACCCCCTCATCGCCCGCGAAGGCTGGCCACATTTGGTCATCGTCGGCGGCATTGCTCTCCTCGCTACGTCCTATCTGGGATGGTGGTCACTGCCCTTCTGGGTCATTTTCGTGTTCGTTCTCCAGTTCTTCCGCGATCCGCGACGCACCGCACCGAGCAGCAAAGGAATCGTCGTATCAGCGGCCGATGGAAGGGTGCTGGTGGTGGAGAAAACCAAAGATCCCTATCTCGATCGCGAAGCATTGAAGATCAGCGTGTTCATGAACGTGTTCAACGTCCACTCCAATCGCAGCCCGGTGGACGGCCGCATCGAGCGCACCTGGTACAACGCCGGCGGCTTCTTTAACGCCGCCCTGGACAAGGCCTCGACCGACAACGAGCGGCAAGCACTGTGGATCAAGACCCACGCAGGTGAAGACATCACCTGCGTCCAAATCGCGGGGCTGATCGCGCGCCGCATCCTGTGCTACGTCAAGCAAGGCGACACACTCACTCGCGCCCAACGCTACGGCTTCATCCGTTTCGGCTCCAGAGTCGATCTTTACCTTCCGCCTTCGGCCCAACCACAAGTCAGCGTGGGCGACATCACTACCGCGGGCGAAACCATCGTGGCCCGACTTTCCTAAGCCGGCCGAGCCGGAGCCAAGACAGTCGAAACTGTGCGGCCAAAATGCATGTTACGAACAAGGGGAGTACCCCCTTGTTTATCCCCCCCGAATGAACAAGGGGTGTCCCCCTTGTATATCCCCCGGGGAAGTGTCGTCGTATCATAATCTTCGCCAGTTCTGTCAACACTTGGCCCATAAGAGACTAACAGCGGCCAAGTAAGCCTGCAATGCTTGCCGCACGCTGTCAGGTGAGTTGTTGAAAACGCAGAGCCACGTCTTTTCAGCCACCAGCTCCTGGTACGTCCTCGCGAGAGCGACCGTGAGTGTCTTGCG
>JANNFC010000294.1:0-6856 GCA_031379405.1 Betaproteobacteria bacterium
ACGGCGGATGTTCTGGCAGGCGCGCATGCCTTCGGTTCGATATGCGCCGCGTTAGTGCGACGTGGGCGCACAGGCAAAGGCGCCACCCTTGACGTCTCCATGCTGGAATGCCTGATCGCGGCCGACGATATCACTTACACATCCATACTCAACGGCGGACCCATCGTCAGGCGTCCAAGAGTGGGAATGGTGGTACACCCGATCGGTGAACGCCATGTCGCGCTGCAAACCGCCGGCGCGCCGCACTTGTGGTCACGCTTGCTAGCTCTCATCGGTAAGCCCGAACTCGCCACCGATCCGCGCTTTGCAACGCCCATCGCGCGGCGCGATAACTGGCCTGCATTACTCGACGTCTACCGAGAGTGGTTGAATCGTTTCCAGAGCGTAGACGAAGCGGTCAATTCGCTCACCACCGCACGCGTGCCATCGGTACCCATGCTATCGCCCGAAGAGGTAGTGAAGCACCCCCACATGGCCGCGCGCTCAGCCTTCCCCGAAGTGAGCCATCCCGCGCGCGCGTCGGTGCATGTCACATCGACCCCTTTCTTTGTCGACGGCATGCCCACCCACCCAACTCGGCGCGCACCCTATCGGATCGGGGAACACACCCACGAGGTGTTGACCGAACTGCTCGGTTACTCGGAAGAGCGCATCGCCGCGTTGCATGCGTCAGGTGTGATCGAAATGTCGGTGTAGGTGCGTCGAACGGAATGTCGCGTTCTGCAGCGGCATGATTGGCGTTGTTACGGGCTATTGCTTTGCGGGTAAACATGGCACGCTCTAACCCGGCGCTGAACCCGGATGCGCGCAAAAGCAGCGCGCGCCGGTTAGCTTGATACGTTGGGCATTTCGGGGGCATCATTGCCACACCGACTGCAGTTGCGACAATGGCGAGCCGGTCTACGGTACTTGAAGCTTGGTCACAAGCAGTGCCGCCATGTGCGGGGCGGTATTCCGATCTGGAGAACAGCTAATGGTAAAACTCGTTGGATTCATTCGAAAGCGTGCAGACCTGACTCTGGAAGAATTTCGCTTCCATTGGTTGGAGACTCACACAAAGCTGGCGGGCGGGTTGCCGGGCTTGAAACGCTACACTGTGAATCTCATCGACCGTGAGCAATATCCCAACTCAGCCTACGATGGGTTTTCTGAACTCTGGTTTGACTCTCGCGAAGCGCTAGACGCTGCTTTTTCAGGCCCTGGTGTTACTTCAGTCACGGCTGACATCCCTCTCTTCATAGGAGAATTGGTCCGCGTGGTAGTGGACGAACGGGAAATACTTCGCGCCTGACCTCAGGGGTTAGAAGTGCTTTCAGGCAGAGAATCGAGTACTCGGAGTTTCAAATCGGGTTGCACACGCTATCGCCCAACATTTCGTTCCAGAGCATTCGCATCATCTCCGCGAGCAAGGCAGTTGCCAAGGAATCCAAATCTTACCTATAGAGGTGCCACATGCGCAAAGAGTACGACTTTTCCAATGCAAGGAAGAACCCATACGAAGCACAACTCAAAAGGCAAATCACCATTATCAGAAGGTTGGCTGCCGAAGTTCTCCAAGAGCCAAAGGTTAATCCCAACGCGAGGCACCGGGAGGTTTGGCGGAAAGACCCAGACGGTTACGTCGTCGTCATCGCCGGGCGCTACGGCGATCTAGGTTCAGGAGCGGAGTTGCTCGCCATATTGTGTGAGCAGCCCGGTGCTGGTATTCCTGCTCGTTCAAGTTAAGCAAGAGGCGTACGTCGCGTCACCCTGCCTCGCATCCGCTATAGCCGCTACTACCGCGCATCCGGTGAGCTCCTCGATGTTCTTGCCCTATGGCGCACGAGCCGTGCAGTGCGACCGCGAATATGAGCGTGCCCAATCTACGAACCTACTACGAACCTAATCTGTAGATCAGGCGGATAGCCAACGGCGAGCCGTTGTCTCCCGCGTACCTCTGACGTCAGACGTCTCCAATTAGCAGCCAAGATGCTATCACTTATCGCTTGCGCTTGATAGCGGGAAACGCTAGCATCCGCACTTGTGAACGCCAAACATCGGAGAACGGTTCAAGCCATCTTTGCCCGCCCGACGTCGGCGACAGTTGTTTTCTCTCACATCGAGGCCCTGGTCATAGCACTGGGTGGCGCCGTCAAGAAGCGCGAAGGGTCGCGCATCAGGATCACTTTGCGCGATGAACAGTGGCACTGCCACCGACCTCACCCGCGCAAGGAAGCGAAGCGGTATCAGGTTGAGGAGGCCCGCGAGATGCTGGAACGCCTAGGAATCAAGCCATGAACACCATGAATCACAAGGGGTACACCGCGAGAATTGAGTTCGACGACCGCGACAGCATCTTTGTAGGTCGTGTTCTAGGTCTGCATACCATGATCAGCTTTCACGGCGAGACGGTGGCCGAATTGCGTACCGAGTTCGAGACTGCGATCGAGGAGTTTCTGCGCGATTGCAAGGAACAAGGTGTTCGCCCGGAGAAGCCTGCATCTGGAAAGCTCATGTTGCGGGTGCCGCCCGAGGTTCACGGTGCGGCGTTGGTCGCAGCGCAGGCAGCAGGCAAGAGCCTGAACCAATGGGCGACTGAGGTTCTCGAAGAAGCCAGTCACGGTTGAGCGCGCTATCTCAGAGGCGTCTATCCCCTTCCATCGAGGGGACAGCCAAAGAACTGCGTCCTTAGTCCGCTCGTCACGTCAAACCCCGCTCCTCATTTCAAACGATAGGCGCCACGCCACCCGTCCTCCGACCACACAAGACGCAGGAGACCCGCGATGACAATTCAACTCGATCATACCATCGTACCGTCGCGCAACAAGGTTGTTGCCGCCAAGCTTCTCGCCGAACTGCTCGGGGTTGCGTGGGCTGAATCAGGAGTGGGTCCGTTCGCCCCGGTCTACGTCAACGACGGACTGACGCTCGACTTCATAGACACAGCGGAAGACTTTCCCATCTATCACTTCTGCTTCCGTGTCTCTCAGCAAGAGTTCGATTCGATTCTCGGACGAATCAAGTCCGCCGGCATACAGTATCGAAGCATGGTGCGCGGGCCGATGGACATGCAAATCAGCACGCAGTTCGGTGGTAGTGGTATCTACTGGAATGAGCCCGACGGGCATCAGTGGGAAATGTTGACGGTCAGCTATGCCCGGCCGGCCCGCTAGGCTCTTCGCGTAAGCCGGTGCCGCCTAACCCTTCCATCTCGCTGTATTTGCCTTCGCGCTCAAAGCGCCGCAGCCGCCGGCTGCGAAAGAAACGCCGACTCGGCGAGTTCAAGGAACTCGGGTTTCCTCTCGCCATACAACTGGTCCAGGGACTGAACGATGATACGCAAGTCACGCTATGGCACGCGCTGATTGTGGAACTCATCGAACCTCGAGGTCTTGCGTTCGGTGGCGGCGACTCGGGATACATCACGCGCGTCGGGCGCAACTCAGCAACTGACGAAGACCGGCGCGCGGTAGTGTCTTGGCTACGTACAAGGCCCGAGGTGGTTTCAGTTGATGCCGGTCCGCTTGAAGACGCTTGGTACGGTCACGATGAACGCGCGCTTTACCCGTCGTTCAAGCCGTCGGTCCTCGGCAAGCCTCGGCCTGCGGCCCAACTCCAACTCAGAGCGTCAGAGTCAGAGGGATCTCGAGAGTGAGGAGCGGGCTGGAGTTACATGATTCTCGAGTCAGTCACATTGAGTTGTTGAATGGTGACGCGATGATTTATTTTTCACACGCCTACATTCACAAATCAAACGGAACGCCGGGAAGAGATCGCGGTACCGGATGGAGCCAAGAGGCCCGGCTTGTCCTTTCAGAGGTTCGATGTGATCTTGCCATTCCTAAGGTACCCAATACGATCGCCGAAGGCACGTTGGAAGTGGGTGGTATCAAACACGAGATCATTCCGTTGCCATTCAAGCGGCGAGTCCCTGCAACATTGTGGATGGTATTCATCAATGGTGAGAAGTTTGAGCTGGCCGCCCAGAGATCATTCGTAGAATTGCTTAGTGCGCCGATATACCTGGAGGAGTTATCGTGACACCCAACATTTCGGGCGACCGGACACAACAAAAGCCAGTTTCGTGCTTTGTGCTAGTGGATATTCCAAGCGTTCCCTAGCACAATGACCTTCGCATAAGATGCATTCACGTAGGGCGGAAAAGCGAAGCGCCTTCCGCCGCAAAGGAACAGCACAGCGTGTTGCGCCGTAAGCGCCATTCGGGTGCTCTTCCTTTCTCGTAATATGCTTCCTGGCGCCACAGTTTCGACCACTTCGATTCCGGCTCCGCCGGTCTACAAGGAGGCAGTTGCGACGCATGGATTGCGAATTTAATCACCTTAACCAGCCGGTAGGCCTTAGCGTTCCCGATTGGCAAGTTCCAAAACACCCGGTGCGTGAACCGATGCAAGGGCAATTCTGCCGCCTCGAACCTCTCGACCCAGCGCGGCATGCCGAAAGTCTGTATGCCGGTAACACCCAGGATGTCGAGGGAAGGAACTGGAGCTATCTTCCCTATGGCCCGTTCTCACGTCTGGACAGTTACCGCTCGTGGATCGAACAGTATTGTGGTGGAAACGATCCTCAGTTCTACGCCATTGTCGATCTGGCGAAGGGAGGTGCGGTGGGCGTTGCCAGTTATTTGCGCATTAGTCCAAGTAGTGGCTGCATTGAAGTGGGCCACATCAACTACTCACCGTTGCTTCAGCGCACACCGGCCGCCACCGAAGCCATGTACCTCATGATGGCGCGAGCGTTCGATCTGGGTTATCGGCGCTATGAATGGAAATGCGATGTGCTGAACGCCCCCTCTCGCGCGGCGGCGCAGCGGCTCGGATTTTCTTTCGAGGGCGTTTTTCGGCAGGCCACTGTCGTCAAGGGGCGCAATCGAGATACAGCTTGGTATGCGGCCATCGACAAGGAATGGCCCGTCATTAAAGAGGCGTTCTTGCGGTGGCTGAGTCCTTCCAATTTCGACGAGCATGGTAAGCAGAGATCACGGCTGTCTGTCAGTACTGTGCCGATTCTTAAGCAGCGTGGCTAGTGTTGTTAGTCTTGTATAAAACCTATGCTGCGTGGCTGGCGACGTGATTTCAGGCGCTGCGCTTTTCCCTTGCGGCGGAAGGCGCGGCACTTTTCCGCCCTACGTGATGTGGTGGGGAGGGATCGATCGTTGGGTGATGCCCAACTGTGGCTCCCTCGCGCCGCTCTCGGGGAAGGTTAGGGTGAGGGATGCGTTCCGAGCGCGCACCCAATGCAATCACCGTATCCCACCAATCTCAAGCAACGCCCCCATCGGCACAATACCCAGAGAAGTCTTATAAGCCGGCGAGCTTTCAATGGCGCGGGCAAAGGACTCGATGGACTGCCAATCGGCGGAATTCGTACTGAAGAAAGCAATGCCGCCGAACCGGTTCGGCTCGAATGTTGTCGAAACTCCTATGAAGTCATCCAGCACTAAGTTCTTCAATGGCCGCCAGCACTTGTTCTACCGAGGGTGGATTTCCGATATCGCCTAAGTTGCGGATGAGAGGAGACCAGTAGCCCTCCGTCTTCCAACGCGGGGAGTCGCAATACAGTTCGATGGTGGGCTTGCCCAGAATGGCGGCCAGATGGGTCAATCCGGTGTCCACGCCGATCACGATGCGTGCGCCCGCCACAATGCCGACAGCCTCTTGCATGGAGAAGGCATCGGGCACAACGGCATTGGTTACCTGCGATGCCAATGCCTCGCTGACGGTTTTTTCGGCGGCATTACCCCAAGGGAACACCGGCCTTAGGCCCAACGCAACCAGGCGTCGGCCGACCATGACCCAGTGCTGATTGGACCAGCGTTTGGCTGCACGCGCGGTCGAATGAAAACACAGCGCATAGGGCTCGGCCATCAGCCTGGCCGCCCCTAAGGTGTCCGCAAACGCATCCGGATAGAACTTGGGCGGGTCTTCTTCACGCCGTGGATTGGGTGCGTCGACAGCCGCGGCTGCCACCCAGCGGGATCGATCTACCGCGTGGCAGCGCAAGGGCACCTGCACTCGAGATGTATAGAGACACCTGGCCAACGGTTCGTAACCCGAGTACTCGGTGCGATTCGCCAAACCCGCGATGACCCCACGCCCAGCGCGTCGAGCTAAGCGGGTCACAAGCGCCGACTTGATGAGTCCCTGGGTCTCGATGATCACGTCGTACGCTGTCGAACGCAATCTGTCACGAAAATCCCGAAACTCACCCAAACTTTGCGAGAACTCGTTGGTGCGCAAGGCCTTCTTCCAACGCCTGAATCCGATGGGAATAATGCCGTCGATGCCCCTTGCGCCTGCGTTGCCACACACGGGCTCCAGCAGACTGACATAGCCTTCTTCCACGACCCAATCCATTTGTGCGTCGGGGAATCGCGAACGCAGATCCCACACGACCGGAAGGTTGTGCAAAACGTCGCCCAAGGAAGAGAGCTTGACCAGGAGAATTTTCATGTAGGTTTGGCAGTGTCCCGCGAGATGCTATTTAAGCGCGGTGAATAGATTCACCCGATTTTGTCATGAGGATGCATCGAGGAGCGCGGCCATAGTCTATTGCTTCGCAAAGTGACGCGCCCAATAAGAGATTGCCGATACTCTATGCTCACGAATTAACTTGTACGTTATTTAACTCTAAAGTAGTCGTTCTACGAAAAGGTATTCGGCTACACGCACGACAGCATGGATATGGGGCAGCAAGGAACATACAACATTCTCAAGAGGGATGGCATCCTCCGCGGCGGACTCATGCAACAGCAGCCGGGCATGGCCTCGGCCTGGGTGCCTTACGTGCACGTGAGCGATTGCGACGCTTCTGAAAGCAAAGCCAAGTCGCTAGGCGCAAAAATCTTGGTGCCGAGTAC
>JANNFC010000314.1:0-9034 GCA_031379405.1 Betaproteobacteria bacterium
GGTTGATGGAGGGCGTGGACAACGCCGATATGGACGACTATGCGCAATGGTCGCTCTACCCCGAACAACACCGGCGCAACGCGCTACGGCGCTATCTGCAATTGGAAGTGGAGGATCTGGAGAAATGAAAGGGACTTCGCGGGCGGGGTATTGACCCCGCCCTTGACCAAAGGGGGCTACGTACAAGTCACTTCGCCCCCTTTGGAAACCCCCGAAGTTTGCCCCCGCGCCAAGAGCGCGGGGAATACGAGTCGATCTTATGCCCGATCGCGTGCTGTTAGCCGATCTGGTACTGCTACTTCACTTTGGGTTTGTGGTGTTCGTCGTGGGCGGACTTTGCGCCGTCTGGATCGGAATCGCTGTCGATCGGCGATTCGCGCGCCATCGCGCATTTCGTCTAGTGCATCTATGTGCGGTGTGGTTCGTGGCGATTGAAACCCTGCTGGGCTTCGCCTGTCCACTCACCATCCTCGAGGATTCCCTGCGCTCAAATAACCTCGCTGAAGGGGGATTCCTTCAGCGTTGGGTCAGTCAATTGCTCTACTGGGACTTGCCGGTGTGGGTGTTTGCACTGGCCTATATCCTGTTCGCGCTCATCGTGACGGGCACTTATATCAAGTACCCGCCACGACAATCTCGATCCTAGTTTGGCATCACTTCTGTGGTTTCCGGGGCCTGCTCCGGTGCTGCCTCGAAGGTGAGCTGAACTTTACCGTCATCGTCCACATCCACCATCACCTTGCCGCCATTGACCAATCGGCCGAACAGTAGCTCGTCCGCCAGCGCGCGTCGAATGGTGTCCTGAATCAGACGCGCCATCGGCCTTGCGCCCATCAAAGGGTCGAAACCATTTTCGGCCAAGTGGGCTCGCAGGGCATCGGTGAAGGTAGCCTCGACTTTCTTCTCGTGCAACTGCTCTTCGAGCTGCATAAGAAATTTGTCCACCACGCGCAGAATGATTTCGGACGTCAGAGCAGCGAATGAAATGATGGCATCCAACCGATTGCGGAATTCGGGAGTGAACATGCGCTTGATCTCACCCATCTCGTCACCTTGACTCTTGGCGGTGGTGAAGCCGATGGAGGTCTTGGTCAGCGCTTCCGCGCCAGCGTTGGTGGTCATCACGACGAGCACATTGCGGAAGTCTGCCTTGCGGCCGTTGTTGTCCGTCAGCGTCCCGTAATCCATCACCTGCAACAAGATGTTGTAGACGTCCGGATGGGCCTTTTCAATCTCATCGAGCAAGAGCACGCAATAAGGATTCTTGGTGATCGCCTCGGTCATCAATCCACCTTGTTCGAAGCCTACGTATCCCGGAGGGGCACCGATCAATCGCGATACCGCATGCCGCTCCATATACTCGGACATGTCGAAGCGGATCAACTCCACCCCCAAAATGTAAGCAAGCTGCCGGGCTACTTCAGTCTTACCCACACCGGTGGGGCCTGAGAACAAGAAGCAGCCGATGGGTTTCTGAGGGTTGCCCAAACCGCTACGCGCCATCTTGATGGCGGACGCGAGCGCATCGATCGCCTTCTCCTGACCGAATACCACGGCCTTGAGATCGCGATCCAAATTCTTGAGCTTACTGCGATCGTCCGAAGACACGTTGTGCGGAGGAATACGAGCGATCTTCGCCACGATCTCTTCGATTTCGTGTTTGGTGATGATGCGCTTTTGTTTCGATTTGGGAAGAATTCTCTGAGCCGCACCCGCCTCGTCGATCACGTCGATGGCTTTGTCCGGGAGATGGCGATCGTTGATGTAGCGGGCCGACAATTCCGCTGCGGTGGAAAGCGCGGTGGTGGTATAGCGAATGCCGTGATGGGCTTCGAAGCGGCTCTTGAGCCCCTTCAGAATCTCCACGGTTTCCTGGATGGACGGCTCGGTGACATCGATTTTCTGGAAGCGCCTCGACAAAGCATGGTCCTTCTCGAAGATGCCGCGATACTCTTGGTAGGTGGTCGCGCCGATGCACTTCAATTGTCCCGTCGACAACGCGGGTTTGAGCAGGTTCGAGGCGTCTAAGGTGCCGCCAGAAGCCGCACCTGCCCCGATCAATGTGTGGATCTCGTCGATAAACAGGATCGCGTTGGGATTGTCGATGAGCTGTTTGAGCACGGCCTTCAAGCGTTGTTCGAAGTCACCGCGATACTTCGTTCCAGCCAACAGCGCACCCATGTCCAGGGCATGCACCACGCACTTGCCCAGCACGTCGGGAACGCTGTTTTCGATTATGCGACGAGCCAACCCTTCGGCGATTGCTGTCTTGCCCACCCCGGCTTCACCAACCAATAATGGATTGTTCTTGCGGCGACGGCACAATGTCTGAATGACCCGCTCGACTTCGCGCTCGCGACCAATCAAAGGATCGATCTTACCGGCGACTGCAAGCGCATTCAGGTTCAGGGTGTAGGTCTCGAGTGCTCCGCCGTTGGCTTGCTCTTGCTCACCCTCGCCCTCTCCATCCTGAGATGGCTGCTTGGATGGCGCCTGCGGGACTTTGCTGATGCCGTGGGAGATGAAATTGACCACATCCAACCGCGTCACGCCCTTCTGATGCAGGAAGTACACGGCATGGGAATCCTTTTCGCCAAATATCGCGACCAGAACATTCGCTCCCGTGACCTCTTTCTTTCCGGATGATTGTACGTGCAGTATGGCTCGCTGAATCACGCGCTGAAATCCGAGAGTGGGCTGGGTGTCGACTTCGTCTCCGGTGACTACCGGGGTGTGCTCATTGATGAAGTCGGTGAGTTGTTTACGGAGTTCCTCGATGTTCGCCGCGCATGCACGCAACACTTCCGAGGCCGAGGGGTTATCCAACAGCGCTAATAACAGATGCTCCACGGTGATGAACTCGTGACGTTTCTGCCTAGCCTCCATGAACGCCATGTGGAGGCTGACTTCGAGTTCTTGTGCAATCATAGGTTCCTCTGTTTCGTCTATGTTGAAAGCATCTGACCGACGGCTTACGGGACGACATCCTATCGCATATTTCCCCAACCCGTCCGGCTTACGTCTCTTCCATCACGCACTGCAAAGGATGCTCGTGCTTGCGTGAATAACCGGTTACTTGTTCCACCTTGGTTGCGGCGACATCCTTTGGATAGACACCGCATACCCCCATCCCTTCTCGATGCACCCGCAGCATCACCTGCGTGGCCCGCTCGCGATTCATCGAGAAAAATTTCTGCAACACCAACACCACAAAATCCATCGGTGTGTAATCATCGTTGAGCAACACCACTTTGAACATGGGGGGCTGCTTAACTTTGCTGCGCTGGGCCTCGAGTATGGTGCCATCGCGATTTCCTGCTTTCATAGATGCGTCCGCACGGCCTCGTTATCTCATGGCTATAGCGTCGCTATTTTGCGCATACTGCTGAAATAAGCAAGAGGGCAAAAAGCATTTCCTGTACCGAACCGCCCGGAATGGGTTTTCGTCGTAATTTCCTTGACTTCCATTTGTACTTGACCTAAAAAGGCGGGGGGCATTTGTGTTCAAGTAGGTATAGTCCGCGTGGTCAGAGGTATCGTGCAGCGCAACGTTCTCCGTGCGATGTGTCGTAATCAGGTAATGATCGCTTTGTGAGTTTTCGCCATCTTGAGTAGCAAATTGTCGTGGGGTTTCCAGCCCGGTTACCGAGAAATAAAGGATGGAGGAGTATGGCAACAGGTACGGTTAAGTGGTTCAACGATGCTAAGGGGTTCGGTTTTATCACCCCCGACGACGGTGGCGAGGATGTGTTCGCGCATTTCTCAGCTATCAACATGAACGGATTCAAAACCCTCAAAGAAGGGCAGAAGGTCAGCTTTGAGGTGACTCAAGGCCCCAAAGGGAAGCAGGCGTCGAATATTCAAGCAGGATAGCGCCACCCCTAACTTCTACTACGCCACCCATTATTCTGGCCGTCCTCGACTGAGCGCCGCCACAAAACAAAGCCCGCCAACCGGCGGGCTTTTTGTTTTATGTGTATCGGCAGGCGTTCGCGATGACCCCTATTTCATTCGATCAATCATTGCGTTGCCAAAGCCGGAACAGGAGACTTGGGTGGCATCGGTCATTAAACGGGCGAAATCATAGGTCACGACGCGGTCAGTAATTGCGCGTTCCATACTTCGAATAATGAGGTCGGCCGCCTCGATCCAACCCATGTGGCGCAGCATCATCTCCGCGGACAAGAACAAGGAGCCCGGATTCACATAGTCCTTGCCGGCGTACTTCGGCGCGGTGCCATGAGTGGCTTCGAACATCGCCACCGAGTCGCTCAGATTGGCTCCAGGTGCGATACCAATGCCTCCCACTTGGGCTGCCAACGCGTCCGAAATGTAATCCCCGTTCAGGTTTAGGGTCGCGATCACGTCATATTCTTCGGGACGTAATAAGATCTGTTGAAGGAAAGCATCAGCGATGACGTCTTTGATCACAATACCGTTGGGCAGCTTCATCCATGGTCCGCCGTCGATCAACTCCGCGCCAAACTCGCGTTTGGCCAACGCGTAGCCCCAGTCGCGGAACCCGCCTTCGGTGAACTTCATGATATTGCCCTTGTGAACCAGTGTCACCGAGCGGCGATTATTGGCGATAGCGTATTGAATAGACTTGCGAACCAACCGTTCCGTGCCTTCGCGCGATACCGGCTTTACACCGATGCCGGACGTTTGCGGGAAACGGATCTTCTTTACACCCATCTCCTCCACCAGGAACTTGATGATTTTCTTGGCTGCGTCACTCTCGGCCTGCCATTCGATTCCGGCGTAGATGTCCTCAGAATTCTCGCGGAAAATCACCATTTCAGTCTTTTCCGGTTCTTTCAGAGGGCTCGGAACGCCCTTGAAGTAACGCACCGGCCGCAGGCACACGTAGAGGTCGAGTTCTTGCCGCAGCGCCACATTGATGGACCGAATTCCGCCGCCCACGGGTGTCGTAAGCGGGCCTTTGATTGAGACGACGAACTCCTTTGACGCTTCCAAGGTCTCCTCCGGTAACCACACATTCTCACCGTAGACCCTGACTGACTTTTCACCCGCGAACATCTCCATCCACTCGATCTTGCGGCGCCCGCCGTAACAAACGTTCACCGCGTGATCGACGACCCGCTTCATTACCGGCGTAATGTCGACGCCCGTCCCATCACCTTCGATGAAGGGAACGATCGGCCGGTCGGCTACCTGCAAGCTAAAGTCCTGGTTAACGGTGATTTTTCCCCCCTGGGTGGGCACGCGGATGTGTTTGTACATGGAACTCCTAATTGAAACGGGGTTGAGAGATGAGTACTGATCCTCGGACCGGTCGCGGGTGACACCTATGCCGGGTGGATAGAACGAGGATTCTAGCGTAGGCATGAACGACGGTTTCAGGCTCTCGTCGACTCGATTATCGGCCGCTGTGCGAGGCCACTGAAGCCGCGCTCGGACGCGCGTGCCCAGATCTTGCGGTGCCAATCCCTGTTTACTATTCGATGTTGCAATGCCGCAACGAGTTGCTATACTCGACCGCGATCCCTCTGACAAGGCGAACAATCTTGTCTCGAGCGAAGGGTGGACGTCACACCGTCCCCGCCCCTCGCCCGATCCCACCCCGATCGGTCGTATGGATCCGCAGCCTAGGCGTACTAACCGAAGGGTTACACGTGCAATTCGAAGCGATCAAGGCAGCGCGTCCGCCGACATTCAACCACCGAAATCCGGGTCGAGTGTCGTCTGGCAGATCCACGTCTTCCCATCCGCTTGGGCCCGGCATCGGCCTCAGGCACAACCTAGCATTAGGAGAGGTTCATGAGTCGAGATCAAGAAATTGCCCAGATCAAGAGGGATTGGGCAGAAAATCCCCGCTGGAAGGGTGTGCGCCGGGGCTACGCTGCGGAAGACGTTTACCGTCTGCGCGGCAGCCTCCAAATCGAGCATACGCTTGCCCGACGCGGCAGCGAAAAACTCTGGTGTTCGCTGAAAGAGCAGCCCTTTATCAATGCCTTGGGCGCCATGACCGGCAACCAAGCCATGCAGCAAGTCAAAGCCGGGCTGAAAGCGATCTACCTGTCGGGCTGGCAAGTGGCGGCGGACGCCAACGATGCCTACCAGATGTATCCCGATCAGTCCCTCTACCCCGTATCCAGCGTTCCTTCCGTAGTTCGAAAGATCAACAACACATTCATCCGCGCTGACCAGATTCATCATGCCGAAGGCAAGGACAATATCGACTGGTACGCCCCCATCGTGGCAGATGCCGAGGCCGGCTTCGGCGGCGTGCTTAACGCCCATGAGTTGATGAAGCACATGATCGAAGCCGGTGCCGCCGGCGTACATTTCGAGGATCAACTCGCCGCCGCCAAAAAATGCGGTCACATGGGCGGAAAAGTACTGGTACCGTCGCAAGAAGCCGTGCAGAAACTCGTCGCAGCTCGCCTGGCTGCCGACATCATGGGTGTGCCCACCGTTCTGTTCGCCCGCACCGACGCCGAAGCCGCCAATCTCGTCACTTCCGATTTTGACGAGAACGACAAACCCTTCCTCACCGGGGAGCGTACCGCCGAGGGCTTCTTCCGCGCCCAGAACGGTCTCGGTCAGGCCATCTCGCGTGGACTGGCCTACGCGCCGTATGCCGATCTCATTTGGTGTGAAACCGGCAAACCGGATCTGGAGTTCGCCAGAAAGTTTGCCGAAGCCATACACAGCGCGTTCCCCGAAAAGATGCTGGCCTACAACTGCTCCCCATCCTTCAACTGGAAGAAGAACCTGGACGATGCCACCATTGCCAAGTTCCAGCGCGAATTGGGCGCAATGGGCTACAAGTTCCAGTTCATCACGCTGGCCGGTTTCCACGCATTGAACTACTCCATGTTCGAACTGGCGCGTGGCTACGCCTCGGAGAACATGACCGCGTACGTTCGCCTCCAGCAGGCCGAATTCGCCGCGGAATCCATCGGCTACACTGCCACCAAGCATCAACGCGAAGTCGGTACTGGATACTTCGACGAGGTTACCCAAGTTTGCCAAGGCGGACAATCCTCTGTCACGGCATTGACCGGCTCGACCGAAGAAGAACAGTTCGCGTAACTCAAAGTACTCCCGTGAGAACCGCGCTTTCGAGAGGAAGCGCGGTTTTTTTTCGTGCCATAATCCGCCGCCTTTGGAAATCCCAAAGGTTCGCCCCCGCGCAAGGTGCGCGGGGAATACGAGTCAACTAGGAGAACAACTGTGAGCGCACATCCGACTCACCCGCCGGGCGTTCGAGTCCTCGGCACCATCACCCCAGAATACGCACAGATCATCACCCCGGAAGCGCTCGCCTTTCTGGCCAAGCTGCACCGAAATTTTGAAAAGCGTCGGAGCGAGCTACTTGCCCGCCGCGTAGTACGACAGGTAGAAATAGACGCCGGTAAGTTGCCGGATTTTCTGCCCGAAACCGCCGACATTCGCGCGGCGAATTGGACCGTCGCTCCAGTCCTGAAGGACCTTCAGGACCGCCGCGTTGAAATCACCGGCCCCACCGATCGCAAGTTGGTGATCAATGCGCTGAACTGTGGCGCCAACATGTTCATGGCGGATTTCGAGGATTCCAGCACGCCGACCTGGGACAACCAAGTCCAAGGCCAGATCAACATCCGCGACGCCGTCGCGGGCACCATCAGCTTCGCCAGCCCCGAAGGCAAGCAGTACAACCTCAACGACAAAGTCGCCACCCTTCTCGTGCGCCCGCGCGGTTGGCACCTTCCGGAAAAACACCTGTTGGTCGATGGCATACCCATGTCCGGATCGCTATTTGATTTCGGTCTGTACTTCTTTCACAACGCCAAGACACGCATCGCCAAAGGTTCAGGGATATACCTCTACCTGCCCAAGATGGAATCCCATCTTGAGGCGCGCTTGTGGAATGATGCCTTCGTGTTTTCGCAAAAAGAACTGGGAGTTCCGCAGGGCACCGTAAAAGCCACCGTGCTGATCGAAACCATTCTCGCCTCCTTCGAGATGGACGAGATTCTGTACGAATTGCGCGAACATTGCGCCGGTCTGAACTGCGGTCGCTGGGATTACATCTTCAGCTGCATCAAGAAGCTCAAGAACCATCCCGACTTCATTCTGGCCGATCGTGGGCAAGTCACCATGAACAGCCCGTTCATGCGTGCGTACTCCCTGCTGCTGATCAAGACCTGTCACCGCCGCGGCGCCTTCGCCATGGGCGGCATGGCGGCCCAGATTCCGATCAAGGACGATCCCGCCGCCAACGAAACCGCCATTGCGAAAGTTCGCGCCGACAAACAGCGCGAAGCCACCGACGGCCACGACGGCACCTGGGTCGCACACCCCGGCCTGGTCGCCATCGCAAAGGAAGCCTTCGACGCCGTCATGAAGACGCCCAATCAAATCGATCGCAAGCGCGACGACGTCAATAGCACAGCCAAGGACTTGCTCAATTTTCAGCCGAAAGCGCCCATCACCGAGGAAGGGCTGCGTATCAACATCAACATCGGCATCCAATACATGGGTGCATGGCTCGCAGGTACCGGCTGCGTTCCCATCTTCAATTTGATGGAAGACGCCGCCACGGCGGAAATATCACGCGCGCAAATCTGGCACTGGATTCGCAGCCCCAAAGGTGTGCTCGACGATGGCCGAAAAGTCACCAAGGAACTGTTCAAATCCCTAGTACCACAGGAACTTCAGCGAGTACGGGAAATCCTCGGCGACAGGCAATATGCCGCCGGTAAATACGAAGTTGGCGCGCAAATGTTCGACGAACTCACCTGCAAGGACGAGTTCGCAGAATTCCTCACGCTGCCCGCCTATGACTACGTGACAGCGCATGAGCACCATTGAGCACCGGTGCGCTCAACTAGCAAAAGGCAGGGTCTTTCCTGCCCTTTTTATTTCCGGGACAAACTTACCCTTTCGATTGGCAATGTCCCCTAGTGTGGGTTAGCGAAATAAAGAGGACTTCGCGGGCGGGGTATTGACCCCGCCCTTGAGCAAACGGGGCGACGGGGAAAAAAAAAAGCCCCCGGTGGGAAACCCCCCCCCTTTCCCCCCCCCC
>JANNFC010000483.1:0-2729 GCA_031379405.1 Betaproteobacteria bacterium
GTTCTACCATCGTCCCGAGATGTTTTACTCGACGGATAAACTCATCGTCTCCTATGGTGTTCCCGCAACCACACCGGCCTTCGTGTACAATGCGCTCGGTCGCAAGCCGTTACCCACGCGCGAAGCCATCATTACTGATACCGTCGACTCCATTGCTGCTCGATTCAATCTCCGTTACAGCGAACAAAAGTGGGTGGATGCCACGGCGCAACTCCTGGCCGAAGATCCGGCAGCACTCCGGCGCTTTATGGCCGGGGATATGACTATTTTTATCGCCAGTCAGTTCAACCAGCTGGGCGGCGTCTCCGCGCTCGCTCGCTTCGAAGGCCGTGAGCAGGTCTTCGAGGCCTTGCGCCAATCCACGCTTGTCCGGCAGAGTGCGTTGGCCGGGTCGCGACTCCCCTCAGGGCCTCATCAGTGAGGGACTGATTCGAAACGGATTAGCAGACCAGTTGTTTTCTACCCTCGAAGGAAAACAACGAAGAGGAAAGACATAAGGCCAGGTAGTTCAACGACTTACAAAACCGTTGTTATCCAGAAGGCCTAATCGAACCTTAAAGGCCGACTGAAGAAGGGTCCTAGACCACCTATGCGTACGCCTCCCACACAATCCGATTCCGTCGTCGCTCAGGCCCTTGCCACGCCATCAAATTTCTTTTCCTCAGGCCTCAGACAAAAGGTCGATCAGCTCATGAACATCCTCTGGTCTGGCGGCGTGAATAATCCGATGGATTCCATCGAGCAGATTTCCTATCTGCTGTTCCTGCGCCTGTTGACGGAGAAGGATAATGTCCTGGCCAGCCTCGACAAGAAATACACCTGCATCTTCTCTGGCAAATGGGCGCGGTACGCCTGGGGCAACTTCGTCACGCTGACCGGCGACAACCTGTTCAACGCGGTTCGTGACGCCATCGAAAAGCTACACGAACTCCCCAGCCTGACCGACACCGGCAAGCTCCTCTTCAGCCGCGCCACCCTCAAGATCTACGAACGCGCTACGCTCCGCGCCGTGGTGCAAGCCATCCACGACATGGACTTGTCTGCCCACGACGGCCACGACCTCAAGGGCGACATGTACGAGTATCTCTTGAGCAAGCTGTCGGCTTCCGGCACCAACGGCCAGTTTCGTACCCCACGCCACATCATCGACCTCATGGTATCGCTTGTGGACCCTCAGCCGGGGCAGCGCATCTGTGACCCGGCCTGCGGCACGGCGGGTTTCCTCATCTCAGCCTTCACCCACATTTTGCGCCAGCACACCAAGCCCGCTGATTTGAAGCGAGGCCTCGCGGACGGTGGGCTGCTCAAGCCCGCGCAGTGGAAGTTCCTCGAAGAGCACGCCTTCACCGGTTTCGACAATGACGCTAACATGGTGAAAATCGCCATCCTCAACCTCTACCTCCACCAGTTGGAAAAGGCCCGCATCTCCATGCTGAACCCGCTCACCACCGGCTTCGGCGGCGCCTATCCAGGCCAGCGGTTCGACATCATCCTCGCCAATCCTCCGTTCGCCGGCAAGGTGCAGGACGAAAGCATCTTGTCCGATCTCAATTACAAGCTGAACACCCGCGCGACGGAACTGCTGTTCCTCAAATGGTTCATCGATCACCTCGCGCCTGGCGGACGCGCGGGCGTCATTGTCCCCAACGGCGTGCTCTTCGGATCCACCAACGCGGCAAAGAGTCTGCGCGAACTGCTCTTGACTGAGTGCGACCTGCAAGCAGTCATCAGTTTACCCAGCGGCGTCTTCAATCCCTATTCCGGCGTCGGCACCGCCGCATTGATTTTCCAGAAGAGCAAGCCGACGCAAAATGTTTGGTTCTACGACCTGACCGCCGACGGCTACAGCCTCGACGACAAACGCATTCCGATTGATGCCAACGACATTCCCGACGTGTTTACCAAATGGCCGAACCGCGAGGAAGGTCCGAACAGCTACCGCGTGTCGATTGAAAAGATTCGGGAGAACGAGTGGAGCCTTGCGGCTGGTCGCTACAAATCCGTCACCACCAAAGTTGCCAACCACGACAAGCCGAAAGATATTCTTAGCGACGTCCTCAAGCTCGAAAACGAAATCATCAAGCGCGCTAACACCCTGCTCCCGCAAATCGGCGGGAAGAAATGAAACGCTGGCCGATAAGACCGCTCGGTGAGCTTTGCGATGTACGAATCGGGAGAACACCACGACGCGATGAGCCTCGCTTTTGGGGTGGTGATGCGGTTTGGGTTACAATCCGAGAGTTGAATGGTGGTGAAATCACCTCCTCGAAGGAGATGGTTTCCGAGGCGGCCGTGCGGGAGTGTATGCCAGATCCAGTTCCCGTTGGGACGCTTCTGTTCAGCTTCAAACTATCAATCGGCAAGATGGCTGTGGCTGGATGCCCGCTCTACACGAACGAGGCGATTGCGGCTCTTCCTATCCGCGATCCATCCAAGCTCTCACGCGATTTCCTACGCTATGCACTGTTGGCTGAGTCACATGAAGGTACGGCAAATACGGCCGTGCTGGGTAAGGTGCTCAATAAGGAAAAGGTTCAACAGCTTCCAATTCCCGTTCCTCCGCTGGCGGAGCAGGAGCGGATTATGAGGCTGCTGGACGAAGCCGACGAGTTGCGGAAGCTGCGTGCTCAATCCGACCGCCGTACCGCCGCCCTGATCCCTTCCCTCTTCCACGAAATGTTCGGCCCTGACGCTCCAGGTTCAGCCACCTGGCAGACTGCGACTGTTGC
>JANNFC010000329.1:0-2213 GCA_031379405.1 Betaproteobacteria bacterium
AGCAACTTGGGTTCGATTTCCTCAGGTGCTCTGCCACTGCCAACATAAAGTACCCCCATGCGCGCCTTTTCACCCGCATGGGCAGGAATCACCATACCACTGCGGAATCCGTACTTTGCCGCGGTTTCCAGCATTTCTCGCTGGCCCGGCGATTTGGGCTCAACGGCCGATCCGACGATTGGGTTACTGCTGCCCCGCGCGTGATCAATGAAGGGGTCGTTGCTATACCAATCCCGCTCATGGTAGATCTGGCACCACTGCGGTTGACAACCAATCAAATAGCGATAGCTTTCGCGAGTGGAATCGTCTCGGCGCAAACTGACAAACACGAACCACTCTGCGCCGAAGTAGCGCACCAGCCGGTGAACGATCTGGGCGACCTCCGCTTGTCCCTGGCAGGACTTGATCTGGTAGATCGCGTTGTTCGCGTCCTCCAGGGTGGCGATCGTTGATTCAGAGTCGTAGATTGTCGCGTCCATCGGGCACCTCTCGGGAAACTTTGCGCAACAACGCCTCCACCTCCCTCTCGGCGCGGGCATAAAAGGGGTCGTGGCTCAGAAAGTCTTGTAGGGCGGATAGCGCGCTAAAGGGCAGAACTTGTGTCCGGTCGACCTGGCTCTTGTGGCCGCTTTCGATCAACACGCGTTCGCAAACAAACCCTCCGCGTTCTCGTAGCACCCGAACACAGAGCGTGCTCCGCCCCAATACCTTGCTGAACCCTCCCAGCAATGCTTCTGACATGGCGACTCCCTCCTCTCGCTCATCGCGGACCCGCCCCGGCAACGTCTCCCATAATGCCCGCGCCGGAGGCAACCGTGCGCAACTCTACTCCTTACGATCACTCAATGCTCAAGTGACCGGCTTAACGACGCACAGCACTCGCCCCAGCACCTTCATCTCGCGAAAGGCCGGATCGTCCAGGTTTTCCACCCGCACCGCCCCGTAGTGATCGTTGCGCGGACTTAGCGTGTAGCCGCCCTCTATGTGCACCTCGACGCGCCTGACGAACAGGGCAGCGTCTTTTTCGAGCGCGTAGATGCCATCCCCTCGAAAGGACTTCTCCGACGTGTCGATTCCGATCACTTCGTTGTGCTGGATTTCGGGCGCCATGGAATCACCGACCATGGGACGAAGTTCCAAGGCGGCGCCATTCATACGCTCGGGGAGAAGGCCAAGTTCGCGCACGCTCAGTGATCCGGGTGTCGCGCCCCCCAACAGGTCGCTTGCGCTTCCGGTTGGCTGCATCGGAGTGGCGAAAGCCCACCCACCCGGCAACCGCTTGCGCGCGGCCTGTGTAATCCCCAACACGTAGTACATGTCGAAATCGAACGCTATCGCTAGCGCCACGAAAGACTGCAGATCCGGCAGATTGCGGCGCCGAAGCCAGGAAGTCGCCGTCTGCCTGTTTTTTCCGGTCAGGTTGGCCAGGAACGTTGCCCGGCCGTGTGCCGGAACACTGGATTGATCGAGGATCTCGATGATGCGGTCCAGCACACCTTGGGCAAATGCCTCCGGCACTGGGCCGGCATCCTGTGTTTGAGTCCGGCTTTTCGGCTTCGCGCCAACCGCCTTACGGTCTCTGCCTTGAGTAGATTTCGTGCTTATGGCCATGCGCCTCATCGTGATGAATCCGGAAAACCGGTCTGGCTGTCGCCAACAGCGGCTTCAGAAAGTGCTTATTTAGTTCCCCTTTTGGGCTTCAGTCAAGACAGGATGCGTGGAAAATAGACATCAAGCATTGGTAATAAAGTACATATATCAATCATATGTCTATTTTATGTTCTTATTTAGTATAGTCTCTTGACATTTTCGCAATCACGGCTTTATCCTGTGAACCCAACGAAGGCAACTCCGCCAAGCGCCCATGTGTGGCCCATGACGAGCGTCGCCCGCCTAACCGTTTTTGCACATCGAGAGGAGGATCGCACCATGACCGCACAGCGATTGAATCGTGTCCACACCGACAATCTTTGCCATCTCATCCAGATCCGGGAGGCCATTCAACGAGATATTTCCGAGGCCTGCATCATCTACGGGATGGACCGCAGCACGGCGGAGTGCTATGGCGGCGCCACGGATGAGGAGATCCGCGACTTGGCCTTCGCCATCGACGAGTCCTTCTTCGTTCCACGATTCCGCGGCGAGGAATTGCGCGCCCTCCTCCATTCCCCGCCCCAACTGCGCGGCACCCTTGCGGCGGTGCATCAGATGGG
>JANNFC010000490.1:0-3558 GCA_031379405.1 Betaproteobacteria bacterium
GATGGACGCGGTGAGTTGGATCGACGTGGCGATGGACCGAAATTCCACGATCTGCGTCTTGATCCCATTCTTGCGGGCTTCCTCCTCGGTGAGTGAGACGCCACCCTCCTCGCCACGTTCATCATGGGCGGCGGGGGCATCACCGTCTTTATGATCCTTCTTGTCCTGTGCCCTATGTCCCGTGCTTGGCGCGGCCGGTTTGGCGGCCTCCCTTGAAGCGCTAGGTGGAGCGTTGGAATTGCTGTCGCTACACGCGGTGATGAATCCGGTCAAAGCCCATACGATGACGGGGTACAAAAATTGGGTCTTCATAGGTGGTCTCGTAAAAGTTAGCATCAGCGCGTAGAGGGAGGCCATCCAGCGGTCGCTTCAAGCTCGACCTGCAGGAGGCGCAGGTTCACGCGGGCCCGGACCAGGTCGCGCTGTCCCTCCAGGACTTGACGTTGCGCCAAAATCCACGCGGCCACACCGATGGCGCCCGCTTGTAGAGAGCTTTGCGATAGGCGGAGGTTTTCTTCCAAGCGTGGCACGACCGTGTCTTGCACGCGCGCGACACGCATCTTGAGTTTGTCCAGACGATCCCACAGGGCGAGTAGATCCGTACGCGTGTTGCGTATCGTGGCGGAGCGATCGATGGAGGATTGATGGAGTTCCGTCATCGCGCGTCCTATACCCGTGGCATTCCGGCGAAATAGCGGTAACGGCAGCGAAACGCCCAAGGTCGTAATCTTGTCCTGGCCGGCGAGTCCTCCCTCTTTGCTCTGTGTAATGCCCAGCGTGACATCCGGATAGCGCGCGGCGCGCTCCAAATCGAGTCGCCTAAGTGCGGATTGCTCACGCAGCTCGAGAGCCCGTACCGCGGGACGTGCCTGCATCGCCTTGAGGAGATCCGACAGCGAGTAAGCGGTGTGGCGTGGGTCGAGTGTCCCGCTGACCCTTGGGAGTTCCATCTCGACCCATTGGACGACACTTGCCAGCGCCGCTCGCGCCTGTACGAGTTGCTCCTGTAATTGGCCCAGTTCGCTGCGTGCGCGCTCCGCTTCCACGGTGGCCAAGTTGCCGTCCAGCTTGCTATCCTCACCGGCGGCGACGCGCTTTCGCACCACGTTCGCCGTGCCTTCGATCAAAGCGGCGGAGCGTTGCTCGATTTCTTCGCGTACCTGCAGGGCGAGCACTTCGACAAAGCGCCGCTCGACTTCGGCTTGAATTTGGCGACGTGCTTCCTCAATCTCTTGACGCGTCGCCTCCAAGGCACGCTCAGTGGCGTCCCGCCGGGCACGGGGTTGACCGGCAATCTCAAATGTTTGCGATAACCCTATCGCCCAGTCATTGGTGGATCCGGATTGCCCGCTATCCTGGATACGGCGCCGACCTGTCTCGACTGAGAGTTGCGGATTGTTGAATAGCGGAGCGCGCCCGTCCGCGGACTCTCCCAATGCAGCCAGCAGACCTGCCTCGGCCTTGCGCAGGACTGGATTGGCCTTCTGCGCGAGTTGCCAAGCCTGTTCAAGCGTAAGCGAAGTCGTCTGCGCTTGGGCGGATGCGCAGGCGCACATACCCAATAGTGACAAGCGTAACCACTGCCTCATCGAATTCCCCAAGAAAAAAGAAAAGAGAATTCGGCGAGACGCCGCGCGTCGAACCTAGACGAAGCTTGAGATTAGGTAAAGACGGAGGGGCCTCGCCGATCTAGGCGAGGAACCCCCATTTGGGGCGCTCAGGACGAGCAGAAACGACTGATTGGAAGTTCAAAGAAGTCAACAAAAAAAGCGCGTCTAGGGGGCGCCTGAAATTAAACGCACCGTCCGACAGTGCAATGCCTCCACAACTCAAATGACACATCCCGCAGTCGCTGTCTATTTTGGCGGAGGACTTGGAGGACTCGGACGATTTTTCCGCCAGCCCAGCGTCGTCTTGGTGTTTGTGATTGTGATGACCCGTATGCTGCGCGGCCGCACCCGTTTCGTGTTGGCAATAGCTCGCCACCGCTGCGGCTGTCCATTGCAGCGGAAGGATCACCAACAAGAGGATGAGTAGTTTCTTCACGTTATGCCAGATACTGGTAAGAGGCGGAGTCTCTATAGCTACCAACGTTTATACACCAAGTGCCTGTTTTTCGAAAGCCGTTTTGAAATCACCATTTCGGAAATCAATTCCAGGAGTAGCGGACGACTCAACACGATGGGGTCACCCGATGGGGTCACACGATGGGGTCAGGTCTATACTTAGTAGTATTAAGTATAGACCTGACCCCTTTGCACTTTTTTGGATGCTACGGAGTTAGTTGATCGTATCGCTTTCGATCGGAAGTCCGCGCAACCGCCACTCTGGTAGCCCGTCCTGCAGGCGCCGCGCCTTACGTCCCTTTTTGCGCAGCAGGACCACCGCCTCAAAGGCCATCAGGCAGTAAGGACCGCGGCAATAGGCGATGATCTCCCGATTCGCCGGGAGTTCGTGCAAGCGCTTGTTAATTTCGGGTAGGGGAATGTTGATAGCGCCGCGTACGTGGCCGGCCGCGTATTCTTCCGCTGGCCGCACATCAAGGACGGTGACTAGCCCTTTGCGGGCACGCTCCAGGGTTTCGTTGGCCGACACCGGCTCGAGCGCATCTTTGTCGGCTAAAAACGTCTTGACCAAGCGCTCTACTTCCGCCGAGTGAGTTTCACCCACCGCGCCAAGTGCATACAGAAGCCGTACCACTTCGTCGCCGGAGAGCCGGTAATACACAAACTGGCCTTCCTTGCGCGCGGCGATCAGACCAGCCTGACGCAACTGTTGCAAGTGGCGCGATGTATTGGCGACGCTGAGCCCGGTCAATCGTGCGAGCGCGTCCACGCTACGTTCGCCTTGGGCGAGCAGTTCCAGCAGTTCCAATCGCGGACCGCTGCTTAACGCATGGCCGATGCGCGCGAATTGCTCGAACAATAAAACTTTGGGGCTTTCTCTTGACATGTTTATAAGCTTAACTATGCTGTCAAGTATTCAATCAAGTGAGTGAATACTACCGTACAGCAACAATAGATTCTGGACGATTCCGATGCTAACCGACTTTGTCCTAACCTATGAGCCGGCAATCCGCCTGATGGCGTTTTTTCTGGTTTTCGCCGCGATAGCGGTGTGGGAAGTTTGGGCACCGCGTCGCGCTTTACAGCAGAACAAGACCATTCGCTGGGCGAAGAACATCGGCTTGACAGTCACAAATGCCCTATTGGTTCGAGCACTTTTTCCCATAGCACTGGTAAGCGTCGCCGCGTTCGCCGAGACCCGCGCGACGGGATTACTCCAGTTCCTTCAGCTCCCGTACCTGCTCGCGGTCGCGCTCTCGATTCTAGTGCTCGACTTGACGATTTATCTGCAACACTTGATGTTCCACGCGGTGCCGCTGCTTTGGCGTGTGCACCGGGTTCATCATGCAGACCTCGATTTTGATATGACCACCGGCGCACGCTTCCATCCCGTTGAAATCGTACTTTCAGTGCTCATCAAATCGGCTGTTGTTCTAGTGCTTGGCCCGCCAACCGCGGCCGTACTGGCCTTCGAAATCCTACTTAACGCGAC
>JANNFC010000373.1:0-4412 GCA_031379405.1 Betaproteobacteria bacterium
GACATTGGGATTGGAATCTGCTGACTGGAGAACAATACGTTTCGCCGAGATTGCGAGAAATGTATGGGTTTTCTGTCGACGCTGTCCTCGACCCGCATGCGCAGTTCAGTGGGCAGATCCCGCTCGATTCTGACGATCGTACGCGTTGGCAATCCGAGTTGGCGGATCATGTTGCAGGAAAAACGCCACGTTTCGATATCGAGTGCCAGGTTCGGCACCCATCAGGAGAGATTCGCTGGCTGCACGTACGCGGGCAGTGCATGCGAGACGAGCACGGCAAGGCAGTTCGATGTGCCGGATCGTCCCTCGACATCACTGAGAGTAAACGACTAGATGTCGAGAAAGAACGCCTTAAAGACCAATTGAGGCAATCACAGAAGCTTGAGGCAATCGGAAACCTTGCCGGTGGTATCGCTCATGATTTCAACAACATCTTAGCGGCAATTTTGGGGTATGGGGAATTAGCTCAAAAGGAAGCGGGCTCGAACGCCGCCCTAAGTGGACGCCTCAACAACATCATGAATGCCGGACTGCGTGGAAAGTCATTGGTCGAACGTATTCTTGCGTTCAGTCGCAGCGGGGTCGGACCGCAGGTGCTAGTTCATGTGCAATCGGTGGTGACGGAGGCGCTGGACAATTTAAACGCCTCACTTCCGCCAGATATCGAACTGGAGCGGAAGCTGCTCGCAGAGGATGCGGCCCTAATGGGAGACGCTACTCAGGTACATCAAGTAGTAATGAACCTTTGTACCAACGCGATACACGCCACCAGTTCAGGTGGAAAGGTGGTCGTCGCACTTGAATTGGTAAAGGTGGGGCAAGCGCTGAATACTGTGACCATGGTCCTTTCCGAAGGTGACTATATTCGATTCACTGTAAGTGATAGCGGTCCTGGCATACCTGGGGAACTGCTCGATAGAATCTTTGATCCGTTTTTCACAACAAAGAACGTCGGCGTCGGGACGGGTCTCGGATTGTCACTGGTTCACGGTATCGTGTCCGAGTTGCGCGGAGGCATTGTCGTAACCAATAATCCTTCCGCCGGCACCACTTTCTCGGTGTACTTTCCATGGTACGGACGGGTGGCAGCACCGCCGGATGTCGAAGCAATTAGCACCAAGGGCTCCGGTCAGACTATTTTGCTGATAGACGATGAAGAAATGCTGGTTCGATTAGGTGAGGAAATAATCGCTGAACTGGGCTATGAGCCCGTCGGGTTTGTGTCAAGCGAAGCGGCCCTTGCGGCGATCCGGACTTCGCCACATCGCTTCGATGCAGTATTAACGGATGAATCCATGCCAGGCATGAGCGGCTCTCAATTGATCTGCGAAATTCGAAAACTGCGTTCGGACATTCCTATCGTTCTAATCAGTGGTTATGTTGGTCCGGCCATGGAGAAACGCGCACGAACAATGGGCGCCACCGACGTACTCGCCAAGCCACTCGCGCCAGGTGAGATGGCCCGCCTTCTCGCCAAAATTCTTCCGCACTAAGCGGTTGCATTGTATTAGGCGCATTGCATTTGTAATGCGGCTGTATGTGAATGACATGAAGCGAACACGTTGCCTGAGTATATTGGCCTCATCGTTGCTGCACGCTGATGTCGGCAGCAATATCACCCAACGTTTAGCTCAAAGGACCCGAAAATGAATCTGGAACCATGCCGCAGCCGCATTGATGTGGGGGGTCGACCCTTGCCGATGAACCAAAGATGGCTCAGCGCTTCCTCACCTGATCCTAGCGAGAATCATTTTCTTGCTGCCTTACCGGTAGATCAACGTGCGCGTATTTTTCCCAATCTGGAACTTGTCGATACTCCGCTCGACTACGCACTCTACGAGCCCGGCATTCAGATGCGATACGCCTACTTTCCCCTGGATGCGATCGTATCGCTGCTTTGTGTAATGGCGGACGGTGCGTCAGGCGCCACGGCGGTGGTGGGCAACGAGGGAATCGTCGGTATTTCGGCCCTCATGGGCGGCGATACTATGTCCAGTTGGGCTGTGGTTCAGAGTCCCGGCCATGCTTACCGGCTGAAGTGGCAGTTGCTGAAGGACGAGTTCAATCGCGGGGGGGCGATTCAACGTCAATTGCTCCGTTACACACAATCGTTGCTGACCCAAATGGCGCAGACGGCGGTGTGTAACCGCCACCATTCGCTGGACCAACAGTTCTGCCGCTGGTTATTGCTCAGCCACGACCGTTTGCCCTCTAACGAGGTGATCACTACGCATGAGCGAATTGCCAACATTCTTGGGGTCCGCCGCGAAAGCATTACGGATATCGCCGGCAGCGTGCAGAGGGCCGGACTAATTGAGTGCAAGCGTGGGCGAATCATCATCATCGACCGAGCAGGTTTGGAAGGGCGGGCCTGCGAGTGCTATGCCGTGGTAAAGCGCGAGTCAGATCGCTTGGTGCAATAAAGCGGGGTTTAGCCTCCCCTGATGGACTCGACATGGTTTGCACTGAAGTGTTGCCACACTCTATTCTTCGTATGTGCGTTAGGCGACAGACGGAAAAGTGCGATCGCAATAATCTTCACCCATCGGAGCCATGCGAGATGGTTGCCGTTTCGCAAAGCGAAATGGATGAAGCCAGCGTGATCCTGGCAATGAGAAGTGAATGCCCGGCATGTTTTGCCAGTGCGTCATTCCCGAATCCTACTTACGAATACTTACGAAGGAGTCATAGTGAAAAATTTCAACGTTAAAGCAATCGCGCTTTCGGTCAGCCTGGCGTTTAGTGTCGGCGCGATAGCGCAAACCATGTCGAAGAACGACTATAAGGTCAGCCGGGATCGAATCTCGGCGGAGTACAAATCAGCCAAAGCGGCGTGCGGTTCGATGTCCGGCAACCGAAAGGATATAAGCGTCCAGGAGGCCAAGGGCAAGGAGATGATCGTAAAAACCGAACTTGAAGCGCAGTACAAGCCCACCGCGAAGAGCCACTACAAGGCAAACGTCGCCAAAGCTGAGGCGGTGTATGGCGTGGCGAAGGAACGTTGTGACGATCTGGCGGGAAACGCGAAAGACGTTTGCGTGAAGGAAGCGAAAGCTGCACTGGTCACTGCCAAGGCCGACGCCAAGTTGCGGATGGAGAGCTGGAATGCAAACGCTAAAGTCAACGAGAAGACCGCCGATGCGCGAAGCAACGCGAATGTGGAACTAGCGGAAGCCCGCGAACAAGCCGCGGAGGATAAATCCGACGCGCACTACAAAGTGGCCAAGGAAAAGTGTGACGTACTTGCCGGCAGCACAAAAGACCGTTGCGTGGATGAAGCCAAAGCGCGCTTTGGCAAGTAGGACGTCGCAGGGCTATCACGCAATAGAAAGAACCCACATTGACTCGCTGGGCTGGGGACGAATCAAGTCCAAATCCGACAGCACGGTGTGAGCACCCCGGGTGGCGCGAATAAAGCTCATCTAAATGGTACGCAATCCAGGGCAACGATCTGTGCGCCACCGCACGGTAATTTCGATCTGCGCGAAATTTAGAGTACGGTAGCGTACAGACTGGATGTGTGTCGAAGAGGAGCATACGGCTTTTCGCCAATCCGATCAGTTTCGGCAGTAAGCACCGAGGGAGTTGTCTTATGTTGAGATGGGCAGCTGTGTTCTTCGTCATTGCACTTGTGGCGGCGGTACTTGGTTTCGGCGGACTTGCCGCCAGCGCTGCGCAGATCGCTAAGATTCTGTTTTTCGTTTTCCTGATTGTTTTTGTGGTGACCTTGGTTTTGGGTGTTAGGCGGCGCTGAAGACGATCTGAGCATACCCGCCACCCCCATTTCTCTCCGATGTAGAACAGGAGGCATGATGCACACCGAAGCGAACGCTAGCCACGGTATTGTCAAAGGCAACAAGGAAAAACTCGTTAGTGATCTCCGCGCGGTTCTCGCCGACGCCGACGACTTGCTGAATGAACTGGCGCACTCCACCGGCGAAGGGCTCGCCGCAGCGCGGACAAAGATCGAAGACAAAATAGGTGAGTTTCGGTCTCGAGTCGACGATGCGCGCACGGCGGTGAAGGATAAGGCCAAGGGTGCAGCGGATGCTACGCATTATTACGTGTCGGAGAACCCCTGGAAATCTCTCGGCTTAGCGGCTGCGGCAGGGATTATCATCGGGTTCCTCTTAAGCCGACGTTGATTCTGGCATAGGGGCAATCAGCCAGTACGTGGCGTGCACACGATGCGATGGACCGGATGCTCAACAGGAGGCCGGATGTGGATCGGCCACGTGGACACCATGGGAGAAGATCTACATGTATACCGTGACAATGTGCACACTGTCCTGCCGCGTAGGCATTAGTGAGTCGCTCGAATGAGATCGCCAGTGGCAGTCGTGCAAGAGCGCTCTTCCTGCACGGGCTACACCTCTTCCAGACGAGCTTGTCCCCTGTGCAAAGGCGAGATT
>JANNFC010000379.1:0-4178 GCA_031379405.1 Betaproteobacteria bacterium
TTTTTGAAATCGAAGGACCCAGTACCTCGCTTGCTTCTACCATAGTCGAAAATCTTTAGTCCTCGCTGACATGCTCGGCGCATAAGCTCCCAATATTTGAAATCATTCGCAGCAGTGCCTCGGGCCAAGACTTGATCGCCCGCGTAATAAGGTAGCACTTCATTGCGGAAGTAGAAGGATAGAACACTAGATACCGCCGTTCCGGATTCGTTGGATATGATCAGTGGCTCTACATCCGTACCGAATTCAGCCAATAGCGCCTCGAAGAAACGTTTAGGGAACGGCGGCGTCCCATGTCTATGAACATTATCGGCATACAGTTGATAAAAACGCTCTATATCACCGTCGATCTCGCTGCGAAACCCCGCCTTGATACCTTTCCGGACCATGGCTCTTTGCTTGCGAGGTATTGCGAGCATGTTTGCTTCTTCCTCTTCGAAGATCTCACGGCGGAACGATACGTAAAGGTCTTGCCGTGGCCAGCTTGGACACACCGATTGACGATTCCTCAGCTCCAAATGGTTAGCGTCCAATTCCCGTGTCCACGCGATCGCGGCCTCGATCAACGCATTGGTCGCAGCGACCGATATCGACGCAGGCCCACCGTAAACGCCGAAGGGTAGGGAGACAAGGCCGTGGCCAAACAAAAAGCTCTTGACTTGAACAAGAGGAAGCAGCCCCTCAATCTCCGATCCGCGGTGAGCGACGAGGTAATAGGCTCTGTGCCTATATACATTCTCGATGACGCGCTTCCAGCCGAATCGATGAAAGAACGTCGCATTCGGACAGGTCAACAAGAAACGGTCCCAAAGGGCTCCGTCCGAATCGCTGGCGACCCTTACAGCAATGGATGTTGACGTGCGCGGCGGTGATTCCGTTTCCAACATCGAGTACCTCACGCGATCCTATCCTTAAAGACTTCACTCATCGGGCCCCATCGAATGTCGGTCAATAACCTGCGAAGCCGTGGCTCGGTTCGATGGAGATTGATGTAGTGTCGAAACTGCGTTTTTGAGTTGATTCCTGCCACCCGTGGTTGCTCTGGATCCAGTTCCCACGGGTGAAAATAGAAGATCGTGGGCTCCTGATCGACAGAATTGACGCGTCTTATCGCCCAGCGGGAAACCATATAAGGCAGAAACCGAAAATATCCCCCACCCCCGGCAGGCAAATTCGTCTTGAACATGCGCACAGTCGTGACAGGCAACTCGGTAAGACCGTTGTTACGTCGGTGAGCGAAGCGAGGTGCATCGGGCATCCCATAGTGATCATGACGAATAGGATAGATGCTCGAGCTATAGCGATAACCGGCACTCTCCAGGCAATCGAAGGCCCACATATTGGTGCCTCCGATGGAGAAGCTCGGCGCACGGTAGCCCTTTACCTGTACGCCCGCGATATCTTCCAGAATTCGCTTTGCACGCGAAACATCTTCACCGAATTCTTGGTGAGTGAGTTCAGTCGCACGATAGTGGCCATACCCATGACTTGCGAGTTCATGTCCTTCCGCGACGATTCTTCGCACCGTTTCGGGATAGCGCTCCGCAATCCATCCCAGTGTAAAGAAAGTTGCGCGCGCTCCAAGTTCGGAAAAAAGCGCTAGGATTCGATTCACATTGCGTTCCACCCGACAGGGGATTCGGTCCCACTCCTCCCGCGAGATATACGGCGCGAATGCCGAAACCTGGAAATAGTCTTCTACGTCAACCGTAAGGGCGTTGATCAGATCGCGTGTCATTTCCTCCACTCGAGATTGTTACCGTGAGCTAAGCAACGCCGAGCCCCGAGTTCTCGGAGATCCAAGCCACGAGGTGAGTTGCTATTCGATCCGCCGCGCGACCATCCCAATATTCCGGTACGCGTCCGGCCTTGCCGCCCGTTTCAAGAATTTCTTGTACGGCACGAATTATCGTTTGATGCTCGCGACCTACGAGCGTATTGGAGCCTTCCTCGACGGTAATTGGCCGTTCCGTGTTCTCTCGCAGCGTCAGGCACGGTACGCCAAGCGCTGTCGTCTCCTCTTGAATTCCTCCTGAGTCTGTCAATACTAGACGCGCTTTCGACATCAGGCCCAACATCTCCAGGTAACCGAGTGGAGGAAGAATCGCCACATACTTCGAACGCAAAAGCGGCAGGAGACCGAACCTTTCAATATTTGACCTGGTACGAGGATGCATCGGCCAAAACAGCGGATGCGTTTGGCTAATATGCGACAGGGACTTAAGCAAGCCAGCGAGCGTATTCCTGTCGTCTACGTTTGAAGGCCTGTGAAGAGTCACCACTGCATACCCTTCTTTTTCCTCGGCTAGTGAGGCAGGCAACTCATGTCTCGTTAGGGTCTGCGTTGTGGGAATAGCGTGCGGCAAGTTCGCGAGCAAGGAATCGATCATTACATTGCCCACAAAACGGACGCGCTTAGGATCAATTCCTTCCCGTTCCAGATTCTTATGTGCGGATCGCTCCGTCGTATATAGGACGTCTGAGATCTGGTCCGTAAGTACTCTGTTAATCTCCTCCGGCATGCTGCGGTCAAAGCTTCTCAGACCGGCTTCTACGTGCACTACTTTCACCAACTTCTTTGCCGCCACCAGCGCACAAGCCAGGGTCGAGTTAACATCCCCGACAACCAAGACGCAACTTGGCTCAACCTTGTCCAGAATGGGCTCAAACTTCCGCATCACATCGGCTGTCTGCGCGGCATGCGTTCCTGAACCGACATTGAGATTGAAGTCCGGTTCGGGAAGTCGTAATCCGCGAAATAGCTGATCATTCATCGATTCATCATAGTGTTGTCCCGTGTGCAACAGGATGCTATCGATATCTTGCGTTACTGCGGAAATTGCTCGAATGATCGGTGCCACCTTCATATAGTTGGGGCGGGCACCCACGACGCATAGAATGGGGGCAAGCATAGATTACTTCTTAGAGTTCCACATCCACATCAACCCGGCGTCCGGCGGACGCACCGACTGGAGGCTGGGCGCTGTGTTGGGCAGATTGAGTCTGTTCCGGCTTGATGAGCCGGTGTAACGCACTAAGCGCTGCGACCATGGCCTTTTCCAAGCGTTCGAGCCGTCCCTCCAAAGAACTAGATTGTTTCCCCGTCTTGCGGAACGCTTGGCTTATGTTTTCTCCCGTGGTCCAGGCTCTTGCCTCATCTAGGGCCTCAGCTTCCTCTAGGGAAGAGGATGCATTGCTATCAGCCCTCAGGGCACGGTAGGAAGGTTCATTTGGATTCAGGGCAAGTCCCGGCGGTGGTTCGTCCCCTAACTCCTCTTTGATCTCAGTGACGACCGCCTCCACATCGCTTGCGGCCACAAGATGTCCCTCGGACAGGTAAGCCGACAGCATCACTCGATTGCACAGGGTGTTAATACGTCGGGGAACGCCACTTGTGTGCTCATAGACAGCGTCAAAGGAAGAGGCGTCAAATTCAGGATCCCCCGTCCATCGAACGCGCGTAAGTCGGTGCTTTATATAAGCCTCGGTTTCCTGCCGATCCATCGGCCCGAGATGGTAGGAGGCAATGACACGCTGTCGCAACTGCTGCATGTGCGGACTACGCATCATCAGACGTAGCTCGGGTTGACCGACCAAAAAACTTTGCAACAACGCATGATCTCCCACCTGAAAATTCGATAACATCCGCAACTCTTCCACAGCACGCGGCGTAAGGTTTTGCGCTTCATCGACAATCAACAATGCTTGGCGATTCTCCGATGCAAGTGACATCAAGAACCGCTCGATCTCCGCTAGCAAACGCGCTTTGTCGTAGCCTGACGGAGATAGACCAAGGGCATGCGCCACGGCTCGGAGCATGTCGTCCGCGTCTAACTGGGTACTGACAAGTTGCGCCGCCACGAACTTCCTCTGATCCAACTGATCGAGCAGGCTGCGCACGAGCGTCGTCTTGCCGGCACCGACCTCGCCGGTAATAACTATAAATCCCTCGCCCTGATATAAGCCATACTGTAGATAAGCAAGCGCCCTCTTGTGCCCACGGCTTCCATAGAAAAACGTCGGATCCGGATTAAGCTGAAACGGCTTACCTGTCAGGCCATAGTAGGACTCATACATGGCGGCCTCAGAATGTGTGGTTCAAGGTGGCAAACACGGCACGTTCCGTGTAGCCCGTCCCAACGTTGCTATCCAGGTTTCTATACCGTGCGCCCAGGCTT
>JANNFC010000400.1:0-7753 GCA_031379405.1 Betaproteobacteria bacterium
CTCAACGGCACCCCGCATGATCTGGAAGAAATCGACCCACACATCCTTGGTCTTGTTCGACGCATCGATGGTCCCCAGGTCAGAGCCCGTAATGCCGTGCAGAAAGACCACGTTGCCCAGCGCCGCCCGGCGCGTTCGCACCAGCCCTGACTGACTCGCAAGTTGACGTAGGTGCTCGATTTCGTCATTGCCGAAGTACTCGCGCAGGTACTCCCCCGACTGGCCAGACGCCGCGCGCTTATCATCCTTACCACGCGCCTTGTCATTTCGCAGTGCCGCCTCCAATGCCTCCCAACTAAGCGCGCTGGTGTCTGAAACTTTGCCTGCGGCTTGAGTTCCACCGCGCTGCAAACGACTTGGCTGCTTGACACGCCCGCGTGGGGCAATCTTTTTAGGCATAACACCTCCTCTGTATTATCCGATCAGAATCCATTCACTGTTTTCACCCTACCATTAGTCGCACAACTCCTGCGGCGAATTATCCGTCGGATCGGCTCTGCGTGATAGAAAAATGATATTTGCGTGAAGGCTCAGCCACGAAGCGTCAGACCCTCAACCGTAACAGTGCCCTGCGGCCGAGTCTTGGTCGAACGTGCTTCGCCGATTGTACGATTCAGTTGCTGCTAGCATTGCGGACCTCACTCTTGGGATGTAGTGTCGATGCGGGCAGTTGTGTTGCGTGATGCAGGTGGCGTGGACGTACTCCGGCCCGGGCATGAAGTCGCGGACGTGGTGACGGCAGCGGGTCCACCGGCGACCGGAACCTGGTGGCGTTCCTGGGCACCTGGTCGTGCGTCCGGACCTTTGATGCGCTGAACGATGAGCCCAGGCGTCATTCTCTTAGAGAACGTGCTGCAGTCGGTTTACACCGGTCTGGTGGTGGGCTGCATTTACGGCTTGATGTGTGTCGGCTTGGCGTTGATCTTCAGCGTGATGCGAGTCATCAACTTCGCGCAAGGCGAGTTCTTGATGCTTGGCATGTATGCGGCGCTCTTCTGCTTCGTGCAATTGGGCATCGGCGCGTTGTTCGGCGCTTATCTTGGCCCGGTGATCGCAAGCCTTCTCGCCGGCCTGCTGGTGTTTGCCTTGGGGGGGCTGCTCTACGATCTGCTTTTGCGCCGGATCACCGGTCTCAAAGTAGCGGGCACGCAAGGTGAAGGACATTTTCCCCAACTGACGTTGACGCTAGGCCTGTCGCTGGTGTTGCAAAACGCTGGCCTGATTGTTTTCGGTTCAACGCCGCAGACCATTCGCACGCCACTGTCATCGAGCGCGTGGGAGGTTGGCATCTTCGGGACCGATGCCACGCTGTTCTTGAACAAGGCGCGCACGCTTGCTTGCCTGGTTACATTGGTCGTGGCGTTCGCAGTCTCACTGTTCATTCATCGCTCGCGCCACGGGATGATCTTGCGCGCCGCCGCCGACAACGCCGAGGCTGCCACCTATATGGGCATTCACGCCACGCGAGCGCACAGGCTGGCGTTCGCGCTGGGCGCGGGCATCAGCGCCCTGGCGGGTGGGCTGGTGGCCACCTATTACCCATTTCAACCTTACGTTGGCCTCGAATTCATCATCGTCATGTACGCCGGCGTGGTGCTCGGTGGTATGGGCAGTGTTCCGGGCGCGTTTTGGGGCGGCGTAACCATCGGGCTGGTGCAGCAACTCTCAACTTTGATTCTGCCGCAGCAACTGCAAAACGCCACGGTCTTCGCCACCTTTCTCTTGATCGTCCTGCTACGCCCGCAGGGAATGTTTGGCCGCAATGTCGAGCGGGTTTGATCCGCGGCACCGATCACCTCAGCGCTCGCTGGCGATTATCGCCGCCGGCGCGGTGCTCTATCTGGGCGCGGCGTGGCTCACCGACGATCGCTATTACCAACTGATTCTGACGATCACACCGATCTGGGCGGCGGTGGGCGTGGCTTGGAATATATTCAGTGGATACTCGGGGCTGGTTTCTTTCGGACATGCCGCCTTCTTTGGTATAGGTGCTTACACGGTGGCATTGCTCCAAGTCAGCGCAGGTGTGTCGCCCTGGATCGGCATCCCGCTGGCGGGTATCGCGGGCGGTGCGGCGGGGCTGCTGATTGGCTTTCCCACCTTCCGCTTGCGCGGTCACTACTTCGCGTTGGCGATGCTGGCGTATCCCCTGGTGTTGCTCTACGTTTTTCAGTGGCTGGGTTTTCAGGAAGTGTCGCTACCCATGGTGCGCGAGGCACCCGCCACCTATATGCAATTCGCCGACCAGCGAATTTACGTGGTGCTCGCCGTGCTGCTGCTCATCGGCACCTTGGCGATCAACCTGTACGTCGAGCGTTCGCGCTTCGGCCTGTCGCTGCTTGCCATCAATGAGAACGAACCTGCGGCGATGGCGTCGGGCATCAATCCTCTCGTGTGGAAATTGAAAGCAATGGCATTGTCAGCATCCCTCACTGCCCTGGCCGGCGGCTTTTACGCGGTGGTGTTGCTGATCGTCACGCCCGAGACTGTGTTCGGCCTGCTGGCGTCTTCGCGCGCACTCATCGTCACGCTTTTCGGCGGTATAGGAACCGTCGCCGGTCCGGTCATCGGCGCGCTCGTGCTGATCCCGCTTGGCGAGATATTGCACGCGCAACTCGCCGAACACCTTCCCGGTATCCAAGGTGTGGTACTTGGGTTGGCCATCATCGGCGTGGTTTCGCTGTGCCCGCAAGGCATCCTGCCGTGGGCCAGGGCGCGTTTTCCTCGGGGGAAATCGCAGCCTTCGCGCAGTGCTCTCCAATTCGATGGCACGCCCTTCATGCGTGAGGTACGTGAGAACGCAAATGAGGACAACACGCAGGGGATCGGCGTTCCGCTGTTGGAAGTGCGCGATGTTTCCGTGTCGTTCGGTGGCCTGCATGCCCTGCGCGCTGTGAGCTTCGAGGCACGGCAAGGTGAGATCCTCGGCGTGGTCGGACCGAACGGCGCGGGCAAGACAACACTGTTCAACATACTGAACGGCTTCCTCGCACTCTCGCAAGGTCGGGTGAGTCTCGAAGGGCGCGATTTAACCGGCCGACGCGCGTTCCAGATTTGCCGGGCAGGCATCGGACGTACCTTTCAAATCATGCGTCCCTTCGCTGGGCTCTCGGTTCTGCACAATGTCGTCGTGGGAGCCTTCGCGCGCGAAGCCAGCGAGGCCGCCGCCTACGCCAAGGCACGTCAGGCGCTGCGCCGGGTGGGACTCGCCGAGATCGAGCAAGCATTGGCGTCGAGCTTGACCACCATCGAACTGCGGCTCATGGAGTTGGCCCGCGCACTCGCATGCGAACCGCGCTTGCTGTTGCTCGATGAGATTCTGGCAGGTCTGGGTACCAACGAAGTCGAACACATGCTGAGGACAATCGCCTCCGTCAGAAGGCAAGGGGTAACGATCATCATCATCGAGCACACCATGCACGCCATGGTGCGCATCGCGGATCGGTTGGTGGTGCTGGATCACGGGCAGGTGCTGGAATCCGGCGAACCGGAGAAAGTCATCAATCTGCCTTCGGTGATCGAAGCCTATCTCGGCAATCGTTGGGCGACCCATGCTGCGGCTTAAAAGTGTGAGCGTTTCCTACGGTGGCCTGCACGCGCTGCGCGAGGTCAGTATCGAGGTGGGCGCAGGAGAGTTCGTCGCCATCGTCGGCCCCAACGGCGCAGGCAAGACCACGCTGTTTCGCGCGATCTCCGGCGTGGTTGCCTTGGCCGGAGGGGATATCGAATACGAAGGTCAGTCACTGTCGTCCATCGATCCCGCGGATCGTCCCGTACTCGGCATCGCGCATGTGCCGGAGGGAAGACAAGTGTTTCACTCCTTGACCGTGATGGAAAATCTGGCGATGGGCGCGCAGGCACCCGCTGCGCGGCGCGCGTGGCCAAGCACGCGCAAGCGCCTGTTTGAGTTATTTCCGCACCTTGACGAGCGGCGTGACCAATATGCGGGAACACTTTCCGGCGGCGAGCAACAGATGGTTGCCATCGCGCGCGGGCTGGCCTCGTGTCCGCGATTGCTGATGTTGGATGAGCCCTCGATGGGACTGGCACCCAAGATCGCAGACCAGATCTTCGACACGGTCGAGAAGATTCACCAGCAAGAGGGCATCGCCGTCCTGCTGGTTGAACAAAGAGTCGGCGAGGCGCTTTCGACTTGCGATCACGGTTATGTGTTGGAATCGGGGCGCGTTGCACTTGCCGGCACCCGCGAGACGCTCCTCGCCGACAAGCGTGTTAAACAAGCCTATCTAGGGGCATAAGCGATAACATTCACCTCATTCAGCTTTTTGGTCCTTCTTGTGTCCGATGGATCACATTTACAACACGCACCAAAACAGGAGGCGAACATGATCTGGGTCACTCGGCGCGCCGCGATATCGCGACTGCGCAACCGCTTGCTTGCAGCATTCGCCCTGAGCGCACTAGCGCCATGGTCCGCAGGACCGACGTTGGCGCAAATCAAGGAGGTCAAAGTCGCCGTTGCCGTCCCGCTCTCGGGGCCCTGGGCGCGCAATGGAGAGCTTCACCTGAAGGGCGCGCGCATGGCAGTGGAAGACATCAATGCGGCCGGCGGCGTCAAGGCACTCGGCGGCGCGAAGCTGAAGCTGATCGTCGCCGACGCGGGTGATTCCGCCGAGAAGGCCAAGAACGCGGCGCAGCGGCTGCTTTCGCAGGACCCCGACCTGGTCGGCGGCACCGGCGCTTTCGTGAGTTCCTTCACCCTCGCCATCACGGAAGTGACTGAACGTGCCCAGGTGCCGTGGCTCACGCTGTCGTACTCCGACCAGATAACGGCGCGCGGATACCAGTATGTGTTCCAGACCTCGCCCTCCGCGAGCAAGATGGCGGAGGATGCGTTGCCGGTCCTGCTCCAGATCAGCAAGCAGGCGAACGCGCCCGTGCCGCGGAGTGTCGGCATCATCATGGATAACACGGCTTCCCCGGTCAGCTTTACCAAGTCGATGCGAGCCGGCGGATTCGACAAGCTGGCTTTGAAATTAGTGGTCGACGAAGTGTTCACCCCACCGCTCGCCGACGCCACCTCCATGGTGCAAAAGGTTCGCAATGCACGTCCCGACCTACTGCTGATGCTCACCACGAGCGTGCCCGATACCAAGCTTGTGCTCGAGAAGTTGGGTGAAATGGGCCTCGGCAAAGGACGCCTTGCCGTGATCGCCAATGGTGGACACATGGGAGCGCCAGAGTTGCTCAACGTCGTGGGTAAGGACTTGATGGAAGGCGTGATGGTGATCATCGCCAACTGGGGCGGTAAAGGTAACGAAAAACTCATTGAACAGTTCAAAACCAAAATGCGCGAACCTTGGATGTCGCAAGACAGCATCTCCACCTACGGCGATATGTGGATTCTCAAGGACGCCATGGAGATGGCCAAGTCCGCCGATCCCAAAAAAGTCGGCGCCGCCATCCATGCCATGGACGGCAATCAAGCTTCAGCGCGCTACTTTCCCGGTGGCAAAGTAAAGTTCGACGCCAACGGCCGGCGAGTCGGCGCCGAGTTGGTCATCTTGCAATGGCAAAACGGCGAGCCCAAGCCCATTTATCCGCAGTCTCTCGCCACCACTCACGCCGCATGGCCGAAACGGTAGAACGTATGAAATCAACAAGGCAGATAGGGATCACCGGCGTAGCCATTCACGCACCGCGTAGTACGGACGCCCGCTCGCTGGAGGAGTCCATCTACGCAGTGGTGCAAGCGGCACTGCGCGACGCAGGCGCGAACATCGAGGATATCGAGGGTATCGTCGTAGCGGGTAACGATCAGTTGGACGGCCGCGCCATTTCCATCATGGCGGCCTCCGGTAGCGTCGGCGGTGTCGATCGCGACATTCTCAGTACACCCTCGGCGGCGGAACACGCCTTCGTACTCGGCGCACTGCGCATTGCATCGGGTCAGTTCAAGACCCAGTTAGTGGTCGCGTGGAGTCCGCTTGAGGTCGACTCGGTGTCGTACGCGCTCACGCTTGCCAACGATCCGTACTTTCATCGTGCGCTGCCGCAGGATGAGCTTTCCGCGCATGCGCTGCAGGCGTGTGCGCTCGAAGGTGCAGTGCCAGGGTTGCGAGAGTCGGCCATCGCCATCGTGAGCAAGAACCGCATGCAGGGAGCCTGTGCCTATCCGGACCGTCGCATCGGCCCTGTTGAGGAAGCGTTCATCGCGTGCGGCAAACCATTGCGCTGGCCGCTGACGGATACGATGCTGTGCCCCCCCGATTTCGGTTTGGTCGCGTTGGTTCTAGCCGATGACGAGGCCATCGCCACACAGGAGATGCAAAACCCGGCATGGATCCGAGGAATGGGGTGGGCGACGGAACCCGGCTTTCTTGGCGACCGGAATCTTGCGCAATTACCCTCGTTGCAGGCCGCTCGCGAACAAGCCTATCGCGCCGCGAATATCACGCATCCCGCCACCGCTTTCGATCTGGCAGAAGTCGCCGATGCCACGCCCTATCAAGAGTTTTTGGCCTATGAAGGGTTGGGCCTTTGCCGCCGCGAACACTGGGTCGAGCATGTGGCGAAGCGCCGCACGATGCGAGGCGGCGCGGTGCCCGTGAATCTCTCCGGTGGCGCGCAATGCTTCAATCCGATTTTTTGCGCGGGGCTGGTGCGTATCGCCGAGGCGGCGAATCAAGTGCGCGGCCGGTCCGGAGCGCACCAGGTCGCGTCTGCGCGCCGCGCGGTGGCGCACGCGGCGAGCGGACCCGCCATGCACTACAACACCGTCGTCGTGTTGGAGGACGCTACAGAACAACAACGTGGGAGTGCCCGCTCATGAACTCAGAACGCGTGGGAATCATCGGCATCGGCCAGTCCGAATTCAAAGCTCGACGCGACGAGGCCAACTATCCGGAACTGGTGCGTGAGGCAGTGGCCCTGGCGCTGCGCGATGCCGGGCGTGAACTGGCGGATATCGAAGCAGTGGTCTATTCGCTGGCGCCCGATGCGCTACTTGGAATCGGCAACGCGGAGCGGCTCGGCGTCGACGCCGTGGGCGGCCGCAACAAGCGCTTCATGCGCATCAACACAGGGGGCTCGACCGGCATCTCGTCAGCTATCACGGGCTATACCCACGTGGCCGCCGGCGTTTGTGATCTAGTGCTGGTCGCCGGCGCCGACAAGGTGGGTGAGAGCGGCGATTCGCAAACCATCCTCAACAAGATCTGGGATCCCACCTACGAGCGCTCTTTGCCGCTCGGCACCATCACCATGCTCGCCATGTCGGCGGTGCGCGCGATGGACAAATACGGCATGACCGAGGAAGACATGGCGCTCATCACGGTGAAGAACCGCGCCAATGCGTCGCTCAACGCGAAGGCGCATCTGCGTCGGCCCGTCACGGTGGATGAGGTGTTCGCATCGCGCTACATCGCGTGGCCCATCAAACTGATGGATGCCTGTCCGCAGTCGAGCGGAGGCTGCGCAATGGTCCTCGCCTCGGAGCGCTACATCCGTGACAACCACCTGGACGCCGTATGGATTACCGGTGTCGGTCATTGCTCTGAGAGCTACTACCTAGGAGACAGGATGGGCAACAAAGTCATGGCGGACCACGCCGACGCGAAAGCGCTTGGAGGTTCCTTTGAACGCAGCTACAAGATGGCAGGTATCACCGATCCGGCCAAACAAGTGCACATCGCCGAATTGTACGCGCCGTTTAGCAACACCGAGTTCCACGCCATCGAAGCCGCCGGACTGGCGCCGCTCGGCGGATCCATGGCGATGTTGCGCGCGGGGG
>JANNFC010000494.1:0-1879 GCA_031379405.1 Betaproteobacteria bacterium
AAGCCGCCATGTTGGTTGGTCTTTCCGGAGCGGCGTCGAGTTGAATTCCGTGACCCGGAAGGGTTACGGCGTAAATCGGCGATAAAGGGGACTTCGCGGGCGGGGTATTGACCCCGCCCTTGACCAAAGGGCGGCTACGTGAAAATCACTTAGCCCCCGTTGGAAAACCCCGAAGTTTGCCCCCGCGCCAAGAGCGCGGGGAATACGAGTTCAACGTAGATCTGAAGGAGTTTTGGTTAGAGTACTAGCTTTTCTTTCAAGGTCGCGACTCCCGTTAGACAATCGAAAATATCGGCTAAGACACTCATCCGGGAACACCGAACACTCGGGTCACACCTTACTCACACGTATCCTTGCATCTTTGCGCTTCATCACATCGGGCTGAAGCTTCGTTCCCAGTCCGGGACCTTTTGGTGCCGTGATGGTGCCGTTCTCCAGCGGTGGCAATTGCGTAACCAGCTTGCCATACCAATCGGTATAAAACGCGCGTACCACCTCTTGCACCAGTGTATTCGTACAATTCATGGAAAGATGTACCGATGCTGTCAGCAGAATCGGCCCCGTGCAATCGTGCGGCGCGACGGGTAGTTGATAGGCCTCGGCCATCGTCGCGATCTTCTTTGATTCGGTAAGACCACCGGTCCAACCTACGTCGAACATGCACACGCTTACTGCGTTCTTCTCGAACAAGTCGCGAAATGCCCAGCGCGTTCCCAATGTCTCGCTAGCGGTGACCCACACGTCCGTACGGTGCGCGTATTCCGCGATGGCATCCAGGTTATCCATCTTGATGGGGTCTTCGTACCAGAAGGGATTGAACTGTTCGAGGGCCTTGGCGATCTTGATGGCGGTGGGCAAATTCCACAGCGAATGAAACTCGACGTGGATGTCCATTTTGTCGCCCACGGCCTTGCGAATTTTTTCGAAGGGTTGCATGGCCTTTTTCAAATCGGCGTTCGATATGTAGGTGCCGTTGCTGGCCTCGGCATACTCGTCGAAGGGCCAGATCTTCATCCCGGTATAGCCCTCGTCCAATAGCGAGAGGGCCAATTCGTCGGCGTACTTCATGAAGCCCACCAGATCTTCGTAAGGCCGATACTTGCCGCTGTCACCCGGCATACCAAAGTTCGCCGTGCCTTGCTCGGATTTGGCGCGCACGTACTGATAGCCGGCACACGTGTTATAGGCGCGCACTTTGTCGCGTGAGGCGCCGCCCAGCAACTGGTAGATCGGCTGATGGGTGACTTGCCCGAAGATGTCCCATAGGGCGATATCCACCGCCGACGCCGCGCGCATTTCTGCGCCCACCGACTTGAAGCCCAGATAGTTGTAGAGCATGTGACGACTGTGCTTGTCGATCTGCAGCGGATCCTTGCCTAGCAGATAGGGTGCGATGGTTTGGTGAATGTGGGCAATGGCGGGTTCCACCGCGTAGAAGGTTTCGCCTAAACCGATGACGCCCTCATCGGTGTGCACGTGGACCCAAAGCACATTGGGGTATTCATCCAGATTGATGGTCTCGATTGCGGTGACTTTCATGCTCGGCTCGTGGGGTGTGGAATGGAGAGTTTAGTCCCGGATTCGATTCGGGTGGTGGCGTTCATGCTCAAATTTCTGCTCTTAAATGATCGACAAGGTATTGAAATAAAAAAATGTTTCCTTCATTATTCGAAAAATGGCAATTTGAAGGAAACGCCGTGCGACCCCTTTCCAATCAGCAGCGCCTCAACCTTATCAACACGGAGCAACTCTATGAGAGTTACTTGGAGGCATTGCGCAATTCTAGTTCGCACGCATTTGGTATGCGATGGAAACGAGCGAGAGACATCGAGTATCTGTTCCGTGGCACCGACCGACGTGGCAATGGAAGGCTTCTGGG
>JANNFC010000067.1:0-2736 GCA_031379405.1 Betaproteobacteria bacterium
TCACATATGACCCCGGAGCTAATTCCTTTATTTCTCCATCCATCGTGTGCGCCCAAGTACCTTGCAGGTTGATTGCGTTGTAGTCCGCGGTGTGAGCGTGGAACCCTGATTCAAATCCGGGAGGTAATTTGAGAAGCATTCCATAGGCCCCAAGATCTCGATTTCCCCATAACCTCGCGATTTTCGTAGGGCCATCCCATACAATGTCTGCTGATGATGTCATGAGGCCTTTTTCCGCGCTCATAACGCCGCCGATCACTAAGCCAGACCGTACGAGCACTCGACGAGTGGGTGGAGCGTCATGTGTCCGGTGTGCTTGAAGCCCAAACCGTTTTCGATCAAGGAAAGGGTTATCCAGATAAGCGCGAAGTGAGCGGACGCGATCGCAAATAGCGAAAATAAGGCGGTGCTTCAATTTCAGCCCAAACGCTTGCCGCGCATGGCGTAGCGAAGCGCCCTCACGTGGTTCGGATCACCCAGCGGAGGCGTGCAAGCTTCGCGATTGCGAGTGCCTGTGGCATACGCGCGACCTTAGAATAACTCGTCCAGATGCAACTTGGTGCTCACCTGAATGACCGCGTCCGTCAGCGACGTCGCGGCAAGTACTCCCACTGCTATTAGTTGCATGTTGCCGCATTTCATGGCGAGTAGTGAATAGGTGATCGATAACCAAAACCGTATCACGAGCGACCGAAAGACTCAAAACATGATGGATGTCATGATGGACGTCAGAATTGCGTCAATAGCGTTACTGCGACCTTGTCGCGCACCATCGCATCGAGTCGGGGAGTGAGGTTGACGTTGATGATCATGGAAACCTCCGAAATACAGACACCCCAAAAAACGGCATCGGCATACAATTTGGACAATCCCTGCCAAAAATGGCGCCGTGAACTTTGGACTAGATTGGAGCTTGAAAGCACCACGGCTACTTGGAACACCTCACAAGGAGAAACGCAATGAATGTCGGCTTCATCGGTACCGGCACCATGGGCTTGCCCATGCTGACTAATCTCATGAAATGTGGCCATAGTGTCGTCGCGTACGACGTGGTTCCTGCCGCGCTCAATACCGCTGTGGCGCGCGGTGCAATGCGCGCGAACTCAGCGGCAGATACCGCCATGCGCGTCGATTTGCTGGTGACGATGCTGCCATCGTCGTCACAGGTGGATTCGGCTTACCTCGGCAAGGGCGGCATACTCGAGGGTGCGAAGCGGGGATTGTTATGCGTGGATATGTCTACCATCGATCCGAGCGTTTCGCGCCGAGTCGCCGCCGCACTCGCGACCAAAGGTGCGCGGTTCATCGATGCGCCGGTGTCTGGTGGCTCGGTCGGCGCGGAAAACGCATCCCTTGCAATCATGGTCGGTGGCGCAGCGGCGGATCTCGACGCAGCGCGACCCGCGCTCTCGGCGATGGGGGCGAACATTATTCACGTGGGTGAAGTCGGGGCCGGTGAGGCAGCGAAACTCTGCAACAACCTTATCGCAGGCGTCGCGGCCATTGCGGTGGCAGAAGCCTTTCGGATCGGCGAAGGATTTGGCGTCGACCCGAAGATCCTGACCGACGTGATCTCGAAATCGTCAGGCAATACCTGGATGATGCAAAACGCACATCCTGTACCCGGCATCGTCGAGAAAGCCCCATCCTCTCGGGACTACGCCCCGGGCTTCATGACCGATTTGATGGCGAAGGACTTGGCGCTGGCGGTGAGCGCCGCCCGCGAGTTGCGCGTCCCGGTGTTTGTTTCACCCGTTGCTCAGCAGTTGCTTCGCCTTGCGTCATCACAGGGGCTGGGACGGCAGGACTTCACGTCAGTGTATAAGCTGCTGTCAGCCTCCGACGCAACGGCGCCGGTCTGAGTGGAATTGCACTTTTAGTGTACGGATCGTGCTGGGGCTTCGAACCCGTCCGGAATCGTCAGTCAAGTCCTATTCGTGCCTGATTTGTCGTCAATACGCTCGGACGAACGAGATCCAGCCCATACTGCTACCCATATTCAAACATTGAGTGTGGGCGAGCGGGCGATGATTCCTTAGCGTTCACGCTGGTTGCGTAACCACCCATTGTTGTGCCCGTGCGTTCTATTTGGAACGAATCAACTGGCGAGACAACAATAGATTCCTTTCTCGCCCGGCTGTGGCCCGAGAAAACAGGTGGGAGGGGTGGATGGTAGACGGCGACGGGTCCCAAACGCCCACACGTCAGCGGCATACACCTGTCCAATGGCTGCTACCAGGGAGGGCGAATGGGCGAGATAGCAGAGGATTCTTTGCCAGTGGGCGCGGCGTAGCGGGCGAGCGTAGCGGCACGGCATTGATTGCCGCGCTCGGTGGTAAAGAATCCTCTGCTTTATGAAAACATTTTCATAACGGCCAACAGCGGTCAGTTGAAGGCTTGAGCTCATTGGAATATAGCCGACGTTCGGGTTGATCGAAAGCGTGGTGTCGAAGCGCGCTTCAACTACGGAATGTCGGCTCGCCCCTTGGTTCCTTTGGAACAATCAACGCGCGTTCAGCACACAGTCCTTTGCCCAAATTTGAGTGAGAAACTCGACGAACGCAATGACACGCGCAGGTTTGAACCGGGAAGAGGGAAGCAGAACGTGTATCGAAACCGGAGTGGGTTCGTAACCCGCTAATAATCGGGTTACGCGTTTATCGGCAAGATCACTTTCGAACAGCCATATTGGCGACAACGCAATTCCGCCTCCCGCCAAGACTATTTCACGAAGTG
>JANNFC010000481.1:0-2756 GCA_031379405.1 Betaproteobacteria bacterium
CGATATTTCCGAGAAACGAAGACCGCAGGACGGCAAGATTAAGTTCAGAAAATACGCGCCTCTGGACATCGAGCTGCGGGTGGCCACCATCCCCTCTCAGGGTGGCGTGGAAGACATCGTAATGCGGATTCTCGCGGCTGGCGAACCCATACCTTTGGATAAGTTGGGCGTACGTCCGCGCAACTTACAAAATCTGAAGGACACTGTCTCCAAACCGTACGGCTTGTTCTTCGTTTGCGGGCCAACTGGCTCCGGGAAAACCACCACCTTGCACTCCGTCCTAGGTTATCTCAACACGCCCGACACCAAGATCTGGACGGCGGAAGATCCCGTGGAAATCACGCAGAAGGGCCTGCGCCAAGTGCAAATGAACCCCAAGGCGGGGCTCACGTTTGCCACCGCTATGAAGTCCTTCTTGCGCGCCGACCCGGACATCATCATGGTGGGCGAGATGCGCGACAAAGAGACCACCGCCATCGGCATCGAAGCCTCTCTAACGGGCCACCTGGTGTTCGCCACGCTGCATACCAACAGTGCGCCGGAATCCATCATTCGCTTGCTCGATATGGGGATGGATCCCTTCAACTTTGCCGACGCGCTTCTTGGAGTGCTGGCGCAACGGCTGGCCAAACGCCTATGCAAGTGCAAGAAGGCGCACGCCGCCAGCGCGGAGGAACTCAACCTCATTGTCGAGGAGTACGCGCAGGAACTCAGGCATACCAGCAGGTGGAAGAAAGATCCCGAAGAATCCCTCGTAGCATTGCGCAAACAATGGGTCGAAGAGTTCGGCAACGACAAGGGCGAAGTAACGCTCTACACCCCGGTGGGATGCGATGTTTGCAACAGTACCGGTTACAAGGGCCGCGTGGGCTTGCACGAACTATTGATAGGTAGCGATACCGTGAAGAAACTGATTCAAGAACACGCTCGTGTAGCGGAAATCTTGGCCGTCGCACTCGAAGAAGGCATGCGAACCCTGAAACAGGATGGCATCGAGAAAGTCCTGCAGGGGATTACCGACATGCATCAAGTGCGGGCCGTGTGTATCAAGTAAAAATGCCGCGTCGCGTCACTTGCGGACCGACGCGGAGTGGGTGCGATCTTCGGCTTTGTGAATTCGGTTTCGTGGCGCCTTACTCAGGCGGTCAATTCCGTCCGTCGATTACTGCCCTTCCTCGTCAATCGTTGCTATCTAGATGATTTGTAGAGCCGCTTTCCCGAGTGGCATACCGCTTGCGATATAGGTCCCCGAACACGCATCAAGTGTGTTTCCTAGCAACCTTAGAGGAGTTTTACATGAAGCGAGTACAACAGGGTTTCACTCTTATCGAACTGATGATCGTGGTCGCGATTATCGGTATCTTGGCAGCCATCGCGCTGCCGGCTTATCAGGACTACACCATTCGCTCCAAGGTGACGGAAGGTTTGGCGGTCGCCTCCGGTGCCAAGACGGCCGTAGCGGAAAGCTATGCTTCCCAGGGCGCTTTCCCGACTACCAATGCCATGGCAGGCCTAGGTGCCGCGGCCACCATCTCGGGTAACTCAGTGGCCTCGGTTACGGTCGGCGCGGCCGGCGCGATTACCGTGCTGTTCAACTCAACCTTGGGGGGTAACCCGACCATGAACGCTCAGAGCATCACCCTGACACCCACCGATAACGGCGGTACGGTGGGTTGGCAGTGCGCGATCGGGGGCGATACAACGCGTTACAAGTTCGTACCAGCGAACTGCCGTAACTAATAGTAGGCGCAAGGAGCGAAACAAACCGGGGGCTTATGTCCCCGGTTTGTTTTTGTGGAGGCGACCTGTGCACTATTAAGTGGCAGGGTCAATGGGAACAAGCCGGAGTACACTTCCATCCGAGCGATCGATGACCGCTGTGGCATCTTGTCGCTTTCCTTGCACCACCAGATAACCCAGATTGGCAAGCTTCGACTCCTGTACACCGGCGTTCCGGACCGAGTCCAACAGGCGGTTTTTCTTATCTCCCAATGCATCGATGGATTTGGTGCGCGCGAGAATGTCCGACTTCATCGCGGAATAGGGGACATAGTATTTCGGCAAATGCGGCAGGTCCCTTCCGGTCTCAAGACTTGAAAAAAGCAGCGCTTCCCTCTCCTTCGGATCCTTTGGCATCTCAGCCGCGACGATGCGCGGTCCCGTTAGCGGGAGCGAGGCAAATTCCGGGAATTTAGCCTTCGCCAATTCCCCTTCGTCGATATCGCTGGCGGTTACGATTTCGAATCGGTCCACGCTGAAGACAAGAAAGACGGGCCGCGCGACGTAGACCACGTGGGCGCCGTAGATCAGAGCGGATATCTGCAGCAACGCAATGACCGCCAGGTCAAACTTAAGGCTCTTCTTGCCGGGCTTGAAGACCACCAAAGTGAGAAGCGGCCCGATGACGACATCCACTCCCACCAGTAGGATCACCAATCCGGCGCCACCCAGCGCTTGGAAGTAGATGGACGGATACCAAAGCAAGCGCATGACGGCCCCCAGCGCGAGGGCTATCACGCAGCAAATCAACAGATGAATGAAAGAGGCTTTAACGCGAGTCATAGGGCAATCTCCAGGCATGGGACTGCCGTTTTTATCGGCCAACCCTGCGCGAAAATTTAACCTCCTTCGCGATCACGTCGGGCGAGGTTATTTACGAAACACGTTGGATTGCAGGGGCAGGCCGTTGCTGAGATAGGTGAGGAAGTACTCGAGGTTGTTCCAATCCTCGCTGGCGTAGCCCGAGGGCACGGCGC
>JANNFC010000489.1:0-21428 GCA_031379405.1 Betaproteobacteria bacterium
TCAAGACGTTTCCGAAGCCGGTGCAGCGCGATGTTGGGCAAGCCCTTTATGCCGCCCAGTGTGGCGAAGAGTACCCATCGGTAAAAGCGTTGAAAGGCTTTGGCGGTCGTTCTGTGTTGGAAATTGTTGCGCCCTTTTCAGAAGATACCTACCGGGCGGTGTACACGGTGCGCTTCCGGGATGTGGTTTACGTACTCCACGCCTTCAAGAAGAAATCGAAGAGCGGGATTGCAACACCCAAGCCGGATATCGGCCTTATCCGCACACGGTTGGCCGAAGCGGAACGCGACTATAAGGAAAGGCAGAATTGATCATGACGAAGAAAGCACGGACGATAGTTGAAGAAAGCAGTGGCAATGTGTTTGCCGATCTGGGATTTCCCAATCCCGAGCGGGAGAAACTCAAGGCGCATTTGACACTGCAAATCTACCGAACCATCAAGGATCGCGGCCTGACACAAACCGCTGCTGGCGAGATTCTCGGCATCAAGCAGCCTCATGTTTCCAGCTTGATGCGCGGGCAAAGCGGATCGTTCTCCGTAGAACGGCTGATGGAGTTTCTGACGGCACTTGGACAGGATGTGCACGTGACCGTTGGACCAAAACGCGCAGAAAGAGGGGAACTGACGTTTCAATTGCGCTAGGGGTCCAGAAAGGGAGCGTATTCCTGTCAGTTCGACCAAGGATGCGTGGATTACCAGCGACTCTTCGTCACAGTTTCGTGGTACAGGAGGCGTTTTCCGCCTCTACTGCCTTGAGCAGTGAGTGGTCCAGAAACCCGCCGCCGCTTTTGAGGCATTCCGGTCCACCGAATCCCACGCAAAACCGGCGCGCCGGATAATATTGCTGAGGAGTTCGACGATCTCCTGCATTGCCGAGAGGACGGTTTCCAGATCACTCGCGCTTGGTGTAATGCCCAGCGTCTTGAAGTTTGCGGCGACGAACCGGCCGTCCCGTTGACATGCAGTGTGGTGAGCGGCGATCTCGTGCCGGATTCTCTCAAAGGACTTGAGCGGAGCCGACGATTTCAGAGTCTACCACCTGGCATCGACGCTGGCGTAGTCGGCCTCGAACCGGGCAAGGCGCTTCCCTTCTTCCTGCCTTTCCATTTTTTCGAGCACCTCCAGGATGTCGGGACCATCGTCTTCAGTTCGTTCTGGTCCGTTCCTTTACTTCCTGACACACGGCAGACTGTGAGAGCCCCGTGATGATGTTCTGAATATTGGCGGACTCCTTGCGGGTGTCCAACGTCAGCTTAACGATATCGGTCACGCAAGATAAATACAGCCAATAACGCAGGCTTTCAAATCCGCGCGCGCCGCCCTCATTTTCTATTCGGTCTGCCCTTGATCCAGTCGGCCTCGTCATATTCATCGGCCGCCGCCGAGTAGCCGTTCTCGATGACTGAATTAACGAGAGGAAAATGGCGCGCCCGAAGAGATTCGAACTCCCGACCCCCTGGTTCGTAGCCAGGTACTCTATCCAGCTGAGCTACGGGCGCAACGGGCGCGGATTGTAGCAGACGCCCCGAGCGGATTCCAAGGCGTAGTCATAGGGTTTTCAGATATTCGATGAGGGCGTCCTTGTCGCGCTGAGGCAGGGCGGTGCCGAATTCGTGACCGTGGTTGCTGTTGGCCCTGGCGCTGGTGTCGAACTCGGTGCCGACTCTTTGCGCGTCTGCGCCTTGGAACACGAAACCGACGTTGGTGGGATCGTACAGATCGAAGCCGCGGTAAAACACCTTCGCCCGCTTGGCGGCCGGTTCCAGCATGTCTCGCAGCGTAGGCACCGAACCATTATGTAGATAGGGTGCGCGCAGCCATAGCCCGTCGAGGAAAGGCGGGTTGTAGCCTTCCAGGGGCGCTTCCACCAAGCCTTTGCGTTGAATGCCGAATCCGCTGACGACTTTGTTGGCGGCGATGGCATTTTCCTTACTCCAGGTGTCGATGCGCTCCGCATCCGTGGCCACGGATGCGAGCGGCATGCGTTTGCCGGTTTTGTCGCTGGTGTGGCACGACGCGCAGATACTGTCGAATACGATCTTGCCGGCGTTGGCTTTGCCTTCATCTATCGGAAATGGATACTTCGGCGGAGTATTCTGTTTGAGGTACGCATGCAGCCACTTGACGCTGTCGAGAAATTCGTCGTTCGACTTGGGTGGGGCGCCCAACAATCCGAGAGCCGAGTCGATGACCACGGAGTACGAATCGTGACTATCGCCCGCCCAATTCATGGTGGTACCGGGGGCGTCGTATTTCTTAAGGTTCCAGATGGAAGGGATATCCGAGGGCCCGAAGCTATTGTCCATGGGTGCCTCGATCATGAAGTACTTGGTGAGGTTCATGGCGTCGTCGCGCCCTCTGCCCCACTCCGGAAAATCCTTGCGGTAGATCCATGCGAACTGCCCTTCTCGTTCCGTCAGGCGCTTCTTGGTAATGGGGATCAGCAAGAAGCGGTAGATCATGCGATCGATGAAGGAGAGATCCGTCACGAGGTTGATCTCGTGCATCATGTTGTCCGCATTGAATCGCGGGTCCTTCGCGCAATCCACCAGGAAGCGGAAGAACGCTTCGAGGTTGAGGGTGTGGCCGGGGCCGGCATTAACGAAAATGGGATTCGAGTCCGCGCTGGTGCGATAGTTGGTGGTATGGCAGGCGGCGCAATTGTTAGCCACGCGCGGGAACCCCACCACCTTCTTGGTGAAGCCGATGGGTAACTCCTGTCCTTGCTCCCACGACACGCCCAACGAGGCTAGCCCGCCAGGTCCCGGCAACTTGTCCGGGAACATGCGCGGCAGTATGTAGAAGATCCAATAGGGAATGCCCGCGTCGCGCTCGGCGCCGATGGAGCCGTACTTGAAGCGCATCTCGGGATCCTTAATGATCCAATCGGGCTGCGGTTCTTCGCGAAAGAATTTATACCAGCCGAACCACGCACCCAGGGCGGCGAGCGCGACAACAATCGCGATCCAGAGGTGTAGCTTGCGGCGCTTAGATTGAGATGCGACAGTAAGGCTCATGAATGGGTCCTCCAAAGCGGGCGGAGCGAGGGGGGTGAGGGGTAAGGTGAGGGGGGCTTGTATCAAGCATCGCATGTGCGCCTAAAAAGTCTTCAGGTATTCCAGCAGCGCAGCTTTATCTTGCGCGGACAAATCGGTGCCATAGCGCTTGCCCTCGTGGCCTGCGTTTGAATTGCCGGCGACACTCACGTCGTACTTGAAATAATGCTTTGCACCCTCCTCCGGCACGTCGTGTTTGAAGCCGAGGTGCGCAGGGTCATAGACGTCGTATCCACGATAGAAGATTTTTGTGCGCTTGGCGGACGGTTCGAGCAAGTCGCGCAATGTCGGCACGGAGCCGTTGTGCAAATATGGCGCGCGCAGCCAAATGCCATCCAACGGAGCATTCGCATAACCGAAGGTCTTGCGGAAACTCCGAAAGCGCCAATCGTATCCCGCGTAGAGTGTCGCCTGATTGACCGCAAGATCATAGGTGTAGGTATCCAAACGGCGGCGATCGGTCCGAATCTGCTCCCAGGGCGTGACCTTGCCGACGAACTCGCCGGAGAAGTCTCGCGCTCCGGCGCCGTGGCATGCCGCGCAGTACTCCTTGTACAGCGGCGCGCCACGCTGCGCTTTTTCACTATTGACAGGGTAGGGAAACTTGGGTGCGTCGTGCGTGAGCAGCCAATCTTCGATGCGTCCGATGCCATTGCGATCCAGTGTGGGCGGCGTGGTACCGGTACCGAAAGCGGCGCTTTTGTTGCGCTCTTCCACCATGGTGTTGTTGCCGTCCCAATGCAATTGCATACCCGTGCGCGGACCTTGATTCCATATGGAGGGAAAGTCCCCCGGTCCATTCAATTCCTTTTCCGGCAATTTGTGCATCGGAAAGTTGAACAGCACTTTGGCCGCATTGAACGTATCGACTCGCCCCGGTCCCCATTCATGCTGGGTATTGGCCCAATCGAAGCGGCCAGCCAGCATCAACAGGCGCTCACGCATCAGCCACACCGCCAGCGGAAAGACGAGGTAACGATCCATCACACCGAGTTTCCGTCCTTGCAGTTTCATCAGACGCCCGACTTCGGGCACGATGAAGTCTTTGCTGAAGTTGGGATCCTTCCCGCAGGCAAAGAAAAACTTCTGGAATGCCATGATATTGAAGGTGTTGGCGGGCATGCCAAGATACATGCGTGGCGTGGCGTTCGCAGCATCCCGCACTGTGCTGGTATGACACGCGGCGCAATTCAAGAAAGTACGATCGATCCCCTGATAGCTGCGCTTGGACATTCCGACGGGAAGATCCTTTCCCTCCTCGAACATCAATCCGAGCGAGGCATAGCCCTTGCCGGACAGATGCTTCTCGCACACTTGCGGCAGCGCTTGGAAGATCCAATAGGGGAAGCCTGACTCGCGCTCCCCTCCTGTCGATCCATACTTGAAGTGCTCCTCGATACTTTCATAGACCACTGGCCGATCATCGCGCAAGCGCTGCCAAACCATGCTGGCGGCCACCAGCACGAAGAGCGTGGGAATCATCAACGCAAAAAGCAGAACGCGCCCCCAGCATCGGCTCGCCAGACGGGCCAGCCACGTCAATTGGCTCGGTTTTGCACTCATGGCGTCTCCACAGGCAGGCAGGGAGGTAGATTCTCGTAACCCTTCGCCAGCAGGGCTTCGAGCACCGGCGCCTGACCGGTGTCCTTCTGCATCACATCGGCAATGGTTGCCTTCAATTCGGCAACCGAATTTGCCTGCATCGATACCACATCCGGACTACCGTCGCGCGCGGCGAAGGGCGGTGGCATCGGCGTCTTCTCGCGCGCGGCGGAAGGTAACTGTCCCATGGTAAGGCGTACAAAAATTCGTGGTGCGCAATGCTTCAGTGCCGCCATGACGCGCCGCGCGTCGCCATGCAGGAAATTGGGCGGCGTGCGCTCCAGCGTTCGATGGCAAATGGCGCAATAGCGATGGAACAGACGTGCCTCCGGCGTACTATCGGTCGCGCGCTCTTCTAACTCTTCGCGAGCTGGCGGCAGCAGCTTCTGCGTTGGAACAGCAACACTGAGCGCGGCTTGCAACGCGGGACGAGTCAGTTCCTCCGGAACATCGAGAACGCGCTTGGCACGCTGCGCAAAATCCTCCCAAATGGTGACCTTGGCCGATTCGCTGGCAACATCTAGTTCGATGCGGTCTACAGCATTGCCGTCGTGAAGCCTCATCGCGCCACCCGCGGGACGCAGCATCTTGGTGCGGCCGGCGGTGACTCGCATGGAGTGGTGCCGCAGCTTCGGTCCTGCCCCTATCGAAATCCAATCTAGGGATGCTTCCCGGTCTACCATCTTGCCCTCGAAGGCAGCTTCGTCGCCTTCACAGCGGAAGCGATGACCCGCACGGACCTTGTCGAATCGGCAGCGTACGCTTAACTGCTGACGATTGCTGTGCATCGAATTCATACCGCGCTGAATCGCATTCAGATCCGTGTTGGACAACAGCGCGGCGATACCTGTCACCAAACGTCTCGGTAGAGACGGATCGGAAGCAAGCCACACCGCCTGCGGCCTGCGGGGAAGTAGCGGTTCGAGTGCGGCGGCGACGTGGGTGAGTGCGAGGCCCGTTGCTCCCTTCGGCTGTGCAAGGGGATCGCGATTGGGGATGCTGGCGTTGGGCACTGCCAGCCCGCCCGGCCACGCTTTCCTGGCGTTGGCGGAAAGAGTGCCTGCTACGTACTCACGAAATTCCGCTGAAGCGTCATCGAATCCGCGTTCCCCACTCAATCGAAACTGAATCGCTGCGATCAACGCGGAGCGCCGGCATCGCGCATTTTCACCACAACCGCCTCGCCAAAGCATTTGCGTGACGGAGAACTGATTGGCGAGAGTCACGGTGTCATCGATCGCGTTGGGCGCATCGATTCCTCGTTTGATCGGAATACCGTTGTAGTCGCGTCCAAGGCCCGATAGCCGTGCGCTAACTCGAGGATTAGCGTTGGTCTCGTCCCACACTTGGCGCGAGAAGATGGGCGCATGATTTTGATGACAGGCGATACAAACCGCTCGGTTAGCGTAGACAACTTTCGGTGTCCTGCCGGACCGGTAGTCCTTGACCAACTGGAACTCGAAACGTGCCGCTTCTTCGTTGTAGCTGATCACTTCGATGAGGTCGGCTTTCTCCTGGTATCCCAGGTACAGGCGATCTTTCAGGAACAACCCTGCTGCTTTGGATTCGGATGTGACCGCCAGCACCGCGCGCGGGTACTTGAAGAACTCAGGTGAGGCGCTGGTTCGTTGTAGCGAACGACCTAAGGGGATGAGTACCGCGGTGGTGCAGGGGTTTGCCCGCTTACATCCGGCTTTGTCTTCGACTTTCCTGATAAGCGCGCTGAAAGGGAAAGGTACTTGGTGTTTGCCTTGTGCGTTCACGGTGATGGCGTCAAACAATGAGTGGCCCAAGGGTGGCAAGTTAGATCCAACACTCGAGGGGTCGATGGCCCACTTCGGGCTTGGTTCGGCCGATGCCGCTGGCAGCGTCGTCGAAAGTAACAGACTTAGTAAAAGTGCACATGCTCTCCCAATGTTGAACATGAGTTGCTCGCATCGTGATGCTTGCGGGTAGAGCGAAGTCCATCCCAAAGGCTGCCCCCTCCCCAACCTGTCCAGGGAATGGACTTGTCGCAAGTTGAGATGTCCTAGTTTGCCGCCGTTACCAACTTTCTCGCTTGCGTGCCCGCCCAGCAATCTTCCTTGGTCTGGCCCGTCTTCAGGAACGCATCGGTTTCCTTGCCCACCACTTCCTTGTTGATGAGAGTGAAGTTAAGCAGGAAGATTTTTCCGATGTAGGCTCGGCCGAGATAGAATCCAGGTCGCAGCATGCGAATTTCGTCGCGCACCTGAAAGCCGCGACGACTGGCCAAATAGTCAGGTCGTTCGCGATAGCCCGGTATTTCATCGCTGAAGAAGTAGTCGATGATGACCGACTCGCGGCGTCCGTCCAGCAAACTCTGGCCGCAGTACAAGCGTGCGGGGAACATCAGCCATTGATCTTTGCCATTCACCGCGATCTTGGGAATAGCGGCGAGGTCGCCATCGATGAGCGGTTTCAACAGGGTTAAGTCTTCGATGCGGTTGCGCAGCACTCTTTCATTGCGATAGAACACCTTGCCCTTCCACAGCATCTTGCCGACCAGTTCGAGTTTCTGTGCTTTGAGATCCACCGCGAGGCCGGGCAGCCCCCCGACGATCTCCGCCAAGCGCCGATCACCGCTGACCCCTTTCGGAAAAAACAATCCGCCGTCGTAGGCGCCCTCCGGAATGGGACCGGCGGACAGGCGCGCATAGATCTGATCGACTTGCTCTTGGTCGTAATGCTTGATGTTGTCTGGCGTAAGCTTCTTTAATTCGGCAGGCGGCAAGGGAAACTCGTACTCCACCTGCGCAAAATCGGGTTTGGCTGCATGTCCCGGTCCGTACTGGGCAAATTTGAGGTCCGGCGCCGGATGCAAAAGCTTACCCAAGAAATCGCAACTGGTCATGCTGATCACCACCGGCAAGGCCACCACTAGAAGAAGAACTCGCATCGGTTTCATCTCATGTCCCCACTATAGCGTGGCCAAGAAGGCGATCAGCGCCTTCTTATCCGATTCGGATAAATCCTCGCCGAAACGATGCCCGTCATTCTCCACGTCGGCCGTGCAACTGCTGTAAACCTCCGCCAAGCGCGGGCGCTTCTTCACGGCTTCAATCATGCCTTTCGGATTCTTCATCACTTCCGTGCTAAGTTCTTTAAGCGCACCGAGAATCGCCTTGCCCTCCGCATCGCCGAGTTGTTTGACAAGTTTTGCCTCGACCACCTCGGGCTTGAGTTTGAGCATCACCAAATCGCCGACGAATTGTTTGTACTGGAAGTTACCCAGTGCGCCGGCATTGGTGCCGGCCGGCAGCGTGACGGTAAAGCCGAGCACCTGTTTCTCTTCCTCGCCATCCCACAGCCGCGGGCCCAACGCAATGGGAACATCCACATCGAACTTGGTGATCTTGGGAATCCGCGTGCTCGGCGCCAGCAACTCTTGCATGGAGGCTTTGAACAGTTTCAGGCGGCCCGCGACGCTGGGGTCGAATTCCCAGCACGCGGGCGCTTGGTCCACGGGCAAGGGATTCTTGTCCGCACTCACGTAGGGCGAGCGGTAGAACTCGTTTTGCTGATTGGCGGGTTTGCCGCACAACTCCGGTCCCATGGCGTTGTTGTGCATGAAGGGCGCGTGCGCCCACAAACTCAGCAGCGAGATGTTGCGGTAGTAGCTGCGGCCACCGTCATGCGGTTCCTGCACGTTTGGATCCGCCGCACGTGCCCGCAACGACTCTGAGCCGTATTCCTGCCACACGTGGCCCGCCATGTGATTGGAATGCAGGGCTCGGCAGCGGAATGTGCCCACCTCGGAGACGGGCGTGGCGACATCGTTGCCCATCCAATCCGCACGCAGCTTGGTTCTTTCATCGATGGCGCGGAAGTCGCGGTTGCGAAACGGCCCCCCTTCGGCTTCCGGAACACTGGAGTGACAGCGCGCGCAGCCCGTGGCGAATACTTCTCTGCCGCGCGCCACGGCACCTTTGCCAAATTCCTTGTCCAACTGGGCAACCAGATCGTCGTAGGTAAACGTTGCCTTCCGGTTCTTCTGCTGAGCTTCGATTTCGCGGGCGGTGTGCAGATCCGTCGCGTTGGTTTCGGCCGAGCGCAGAAAATCGAAAATGTTGGATAGCCGATCTTCAATGGCGCGGAAGTGCGCGCAGTCGCGACGACATTGCCCGATGCGGAATGGCGTCTGCCCAAATCCGCGCGCGTCCGGATCGAGCTGGCGCAAATCCGTCAGATGATTCACCCAGCACTGCTCGGAACACGATCCGATGTTGAAGTACACTCGTTGGATCGCTTCCAGGGCACCGATGGAATCTTCGCCGCCTTTCAAAATGTGATGGGTTGCCGCTTCGGTTTGCCGACTCCATTTCCAGCACTTGCCCGCGCGACCGGGTTCACACCAGCAAGAATTCTCCGATTCGCCGTTTTCGCAGGCACCGACCTTGCGCCACTTCAAAATGTCTTCGCCGGGAAAGGTCGGCCTTCTGTTGGTGTGGATCAGCGCGTTGATGGTGCCCGGATTGTTCACCTGATCCGTGGGGATCGCCGATGTATCCGAGGTCCCGGGCCGTGCGTGAGCGAACACTTGGAACTCGATCGTGGACGCCGACATGCCCGAACCCAATATTTCGGAAATGCGTGTGTATTGGTTACCGATGGTGCCTTTGAGATTGCTCCATTGCGGATTGGCCGGATCCGCCGGGGGATTCAGCGGATCGAAGGCGACGTGGCACGAACCGCAAGAAGTACCGATGAGGAAAGGCGGTTCGATAGAGCCGTCTGACAATCGCGAAATGGCGGAGTCGCTATTCTTCGGATCGGTCGAAAGCTTCTTCCGAAAACCCTGCCAACTGCCCAGGTCGCCATTCAATTTCATCCAGCGTTCCTTGTCGAAGCGCGGATTGGGAAACTTTCGAAAACCCAGCGCTCCGGTGGAAGTTCCGAAGGCCAGATCGCAACTGGACTGGCGCTGGTCCTTATTCTTGAAATGCGCGTCGGTGCTATCGGCCGGCGGATCTTTGAAGTCGCAAGCGGGATCTCGATAACCCTCCTTGCCGACGTATTTCAGCAGTTGATCGTCACCTGGGCAGTAGTCGAAACCATAGGTTTCCTCCGGGCTCTTGGCCAGGCAACCCTCGCTGCCTGGCACGCAGCAACCCGGATCGTTGATGATGCCCCAGGCGCGGAAACGATCGGCGCGCTCGCCGGAATTCAGCACCCGGTACCAGTCGATCAATACGCCGATGCGCTGTTGAAAAGTATAGGTATGGAAGCGAGCATTGCCAGCGGTGGCTTTGTACCAAATCTCCCGCCCGGCGCGTTCCGATTCGTTGAGGTTGCCGGCAGATTCATAAAAGGCGGGATGGTCGACGACAGCGTTCGGGGCAGCGGCCGCCGGCGTGGTAGCTGAGCTAATCGGCGCTTCGGCAGCCACAGCCGATTTGTCGTTACCTTGAGCAATAGCCACACCGGTTACGGGATTGAGGGCGGGAATTTTCTTCTGGTCGATCAGCGCCCACACCATGGCGACGCCCACAGTCAGCGCACCCAAGGTAATTACGGTTTTTCTCATTGCTGCCTCCGAACGCGGTGAATTGCTCTCTTGCCTAGGTTTATAGGCGAATGACAGCGGAATTGCAAGGACATTGGCATGCTTGCCGAGAGGGCACCCGCCAGTGTTGCCCTCAGGCGGCAACCACCCCGATTGTCGTGCTAAGCTTGGTGGGTCAGCGCTGTGATCCCGCGCTGTGATCCCCATCAACGACAAAAAGGGAATGCATGAATCCCACGCTACTTTGGTTAGGCGCCGGATTGATTCTCATCGTGGCCGAAGTGGTCACGGGGACGTTCTACCTACTGGTCCTTGGTTTGGGGTGTCTGGCAGGCGCTGCCGCGAGCTTTTCGGGATTCGGGATGGAAGTGCAGACCATCGTCGTCGCCGCTGTCGCCGTTCTCGGTGCCCTGTGGGTGCGCAAGCATCATCAGCGTCGCAATCAACCTCGAATGGCTTCCCTGGACGTAGGGCAATCGGTGCGATGGGAAAGCTGGATCAGCGAGCCCGACCGGCTGGCTCGGGTCAACTATCGCGGTGCCGCCTGGGACGCGAAAGTCGAGGGTGAATGCTCAGGCACCGTCGACGAAGTGCTGTTCATCACCGCGGTCCATGGCAATCAGCTCACCGTCTCGAAGGGCAAAACATAATGGCGACTCCAAAACCCACGCCACCCTCGTCGCGACCGGCGACACCCCTTAGGCTCATGACCAATCCGTTAAATTTGAAGAAGCAGGAGATCAGCATGTTCCCAAAGCTCGTGATCGTCGTTTTTCTGTCCGTGCTGATCTTCTTCTACGAACCCACCCGAATGTACTTCGTACCCTTCTTGATTCTGGCTCTGGCGGTGGCCTTCGTGATGGAAGGCGTAAGGGTGGTGCCGCAACAAAGCGCTTGGGTGGTCGAGCGTTGGGGCCGCTACCTTGAGACTCTGGAACCCGGTCTGCGCTTCATCGTCCCTTTTGTCGATCGCGTGGCCTATCGACACTCTCTCAAGGAAGTCCCCTTCGATGTGCCGGAGCAGGTGTGCATCACCAAGGACAACACCCAACTGGCGGTGGACGGCGTGCTTTACTTTCAGACCACCGACCCTAAGCTGGCCAGTTATGGCACCTCTGATTTCATCATGGCCATCACACAGTTGGCGCAAACCACCATGCGCTCCGAAGTGGGCCGCATGGAGTTGGATCGAACCCTGGAAAGTCGCGAGGACATCAACAAACGCATCGTGAGTGTCCTCGACGAAGCCGGACGATCCTGGGGCGTGAAGGTACTGCGTTACGAAGTAAAGAATTTGACGCCGCCCGAATCCATCTTGCGCGCCATGCAACAGCAGATCACCGCCGAGAGAGAAAAACGCGCGTTGATCGCGAAATCCGAAGGCCAGAAGCAGGAAGAAATCAACCTGGCCGAAGGCGAAAAACAATCCGCCATTCTGAAATCCGAAGGTGCCAAGACCGCCGCCGTCAACAAGGCTCAAGGCGACGCAATGGCCGTGCAACTCATGGCGGAAGCCACCGCCACGGCCGTGCGAGTGGTGGCGAATGCGCTGGGTGACAAAGGCGGGATGGAAGCGGCGAACTTGAAAGTGGCCGAGCTCTACATCAACGCTTTCTCTAATTTTGCCAAGACCAACAATACGCTCATCGTGCCCAATAACCTGGCGGACATCTCCTCGGTGGTGGCTTCGGCGATGACGATATTGGATCGTACGAAGGTAGCCAGCGCGCAGGCGCCGAAGGCATAGATCCACCCAAGTCGGAGATCGGCCGAAGGCACCGAACCGCGCTGTTGTACCGCTTAGTCCGTTGTTGGGCCTATTTTCCAAACCGGCTTCAGATACTTCGGCACCGCCGTCCCTTCGATCAAACGCGGGCACGGCACCACCTTTGAAGCGGTCATGGCCAGAGGTACCACGCCCGCCCACACCGGCCAAGCGTAGTCCTCTTCATCATCGCCTGGATCGCCGGTACGAACCTTGGCTGATCCTTCCTCGATGAGCAGGCGCAATATGGTAGTGGCCTTGAGTTCTTTTTTGGTGACCGGCCGCAATTCCTTCCAACGTCCAGGGAACAACTTCTCGGTGAAGGTTTCAAGGACGCGCAGTTTGTAATCCTCCTCCTCCACCTTCTCGGCTACGCCGAACAACATCACCGACCGATAGTTGATGGAATGATTGAACGCCGAGCGCGCCATCACCAAGCCATCCACGTGGGTGACGGTGAAGCACACATCGATGCTCTTCGATTGCTCGCGCAACATGCGGCTCGCACTGGAGCCATGCCAGTACACATGCTCACCCTCTCGCCAATAGGAAGTTGGCGTGACGTAGGGCCTGCCATCGATGTTGTATCCCACGTGGCAAACAAAGCCCGCGTCCAGAACGGCCGCCACGGTTTCGAAATCGTAGTTACCGCGATAGTGCTTGCGCTTGACGCGGGATCTGGAAGTCTTCTTGATTTCAGTCATGCGGCCACAGTCCGTAAATTAAGCAGGGTAGCGTAGGGTGGGTAGGATGCGTAGCATCGTAACCCACGGAAATGGCGCCAGCCAGGTGTGCGAATAAAAGGGGCTTCGCGGGCGGGGAATGCGAGTTCAATATCCCCGACCCACATCCACCAAACCAACCGGTGCTTCACCGCTCTCGATACGTTGAATATTGTCGATGATCTGTCCCTCGGCCAGCTGAGTCACGGCCTGTGCGGAGATATGGGGTGTAAACACCAATTTCGGATGCGACCAAAACGGATGATCCGAAGGCAAAGGTTCGCGTTCGAATACATCGAGCATGGCGCCGCGCAAGTGACCGCTATCGAGCGCATCAAGTAGTTCCGCCTCCACCAAATGCCCACCTCGGGCAAGATTGATCACCACGGCATTGCGCGGAAGCTGAGCGAATAGCGTGGCATTCAGAATATTTCGCGTATCCGGAGTCAACGGAAGCAGATTCACCAGAATCTCGGAGCCGGCCAAGAACTCCCGCAATCCGCTCTCACCACCAAAACAGCGTACGCCTTCGACTTCCCGCGCGCCTTTGCTCCAACCCAGCACGCGAAATCCCAACCCTGCCAGTGCACGCGCCAGATCTCCGCCCAGCACACCCAAACCCATCACGCCCACGCCGCGTTGCGCGGCCGGTATCGCCGCCAACGGATGCCACGCGCCTGCGCGCTGCTTGGCCTGATAGTGAGGCATGTCACGATGGAAATGCAGGACGGCATACAAACCGTATTCGGTCATCTGCCCGCGCAGACCGGCGTCCACCAATCGCAGAATAGGGACATGTCGAGGTGTGCTCACGTCCTCCAACAAAGCGTCCACGCCGGCACCCAGGGACAAGATCGCCTGCAAATTGGGGAGCGAGGCGAGCAGTCCATGCGGAGGGTTCCACACTAGCGCGTACCTAATCTCCTCTCGAACGCCAATCTCAGGCCAGAGCCGAAACTCCAAATTCGGAAATGCTCGGGCGAGCGTCTCGCGCCACGCATCGGGCGCATCGATCTGGCTGTAAAAAAGCAGCGCCACGGGGTTACTTCGCCTCCCATCGGCATCGGGTCTTGCGCAGCAAGGTTACGTGCGGCCCCAAAGCGAAGAACAGACGCTGCGTGGTCGGATTAGTTTCCGTCATGGACGATCAGCGCCACAACCTGAGCAGCAATGCCCTCGCCTCGCCCTATGTGTCCTATCGCTTCGTTGGTCTTGGCTTTGATATTGATCCGAGTTGTTGCCACGCCCAAGTCGGCGGCGATATTCTCGATCATGCTGGCAATGTAGGGCGCCAACTTGGGTCGTTGCGCGACCACCGTGGCGTCCACATTGCCCACGCGATAGCCGCCCTCGGTAATCTTCTTTACGACTTCTCGCAATAACACGCGGCTATCGGCGCCGGCGCCACGGGGATCGGTGTCCGGGAAGTGGCGTCCGATATCACCTAAGCCTGCCGCACCTAGCAACGCATCGCACAACGCGTGCAATAGCACGTCCGCATCGGAGTGACCGAGCAATCCACGTTCGCAGGCGATTTCCACACCACCGATGACGAGCTTAGGGCCCACGCTAAGGCGATGCACGTCATAGCCTTGCCCGATACGAATGCTCACTTGCGCTCGGGCTTTCTTAGCACGTCGTGCGGTCGCAACGTCGGCGCCAGACGGTCCAGTACGCCGTTGATGTACTTGTGACCATCGGTACCGCCGAACACTTTGGCCAATTCCACGGCTTCGTTGATGACGACTTTGTATGGCACATCGAGACAGGCGCTCAACTCGTAGGTACCCAGCAACAGAATCGCGTGCTCCACCGGGCTGAGCTGTTGTGCTGCTCGATCCAGATACGGAGCGAGCTTTTCCCGCAAAGCTGAGGCTTGCGCAGTGGTGCCGGTGATGAGTGTCGCCAGATATGCGTCATCGGCCTGCTCATGCTCCTTTGCTTCGCGCAACTGCGTCAGTAACACCGTCGCCGTGGTCTCATTCACCAACCATTGGTAGATCCCCTGCACCGCCAGCTCTCGCGAGCGGCGTCGCCCGCCTTTGACTGGCGCCTTGCGCCTGGGTGGCGTTCCGGTATCAGCACTCATCATCGATTCGCCTCAGCAGATTGGCCATCTCCACCGCCACGCGCGCGGCTTCCGCACCCTTGATGCGCATGCGGGCCAACGCTTGGTCGTCGTTGTCCGTGGTCAGGATGCCATTGGCGATGGGCATACCCGTTTCCATCTGTATGGCGCCAACGGCCTGAGTCGAAATATTGGACACCACTTCGAAGTGATAGGTCTCCCCTCGCACCACCGCGCCCAAAGCCACTAACGCGTCGAAGCCATCGGTGTGTGCCATGTGCTGCAACGTGACGGGAATTTCCAAGGCGCCGGCGACGCTCGCCAACGTAATATCTTCCGAGCGCACCCCCAGTTTGTTCAATTCCTCAACGCACGCGCTCAGCAATCCGTCGGTGATATTGCTGTTGAACCGGCTCATCACGATGCCGACGCGTAACCCCCCACCGTTGAGGGAAGATTCGAGTTCATTGATGGCTTCAAGTTTTGCCACGTAGTTCACTGACCTTTCATTTCAACTTACAACGTTATTTCCCTTTGAGAGAAGTGAGGACGGGCCGGGCATCACCCGGCACCAAATAACCTGTCACCTCCAGATCAAAGCCTGTCATGCTCGGCATTTTGCGCGGCGCGCCCAACAATTTCATGCGCGTGACACCGAGATCGCGCAATATCTGCGCGCCGATTCCATAGGTACGCAGATCCATCTTCTGCACGGCCGTGTCGCTTTTCGCTTGTAGCCGCTGAATCAATGCATCGCCGCTCTCGTCCCGGTGCAGCAATACCACTACGCCACACTCGGCCGCGGCGATCGTGCGTAGCGCGTCGTTCAAGTTCCACGAGTGCGCGGTGCTGGCCGTATCCAACAGATCCACCGCGGAAAACGGCTCATGCACTCTAACCAAGGTTTCTTCGCCCGCCACGAGGGTCCCGCGCACGATGGCCAGATGCACGTCGCGCGAGGTCACATCACGATAGGCGTGCACGGTGAAGCGGCCGTGTGTGGTCTCCAACACTCGCTCCATCTCGCGTTCGACCAACGATTCCGTTTGACTGCGGTAGTGAATCAAATCGGCGATGGTGCCTACTTTCAACGAGTGCAAAGCCGCGAACGCCAGCAGATCAGGCAAGCGCGCCATCTCACCATCGTCTTTGAGAATTTCGCAGATCACTGCCGCCGGCTCGGCCCCCGCCAGCGCACAGAGATCGCAACCTGCCTCGGTGTGCCCTGCCCTGACCAACACGCCACCGGTGTGCGCCATGAGCGGAAAAATGTGTCCGGGCTGAACGATATCATCCGGTTTGGCGTCACGCTTGACGGCGGCCTTCACCGTCGTGGCGCGATCCGCCGCCGAGATTCCGGTCGTTACGCCGCGCGCGGCTTCGATCGACAGGGTGAAGTTCGTTCCCATCTGGGAGCGATTTTGCGTCACCATCAGCGGCAGATTCAACTGCCGGCAGCGCGCTTCGGTGAGCGTCAGGCAGATCAGCCCCCGCCCGTACCTGGCCATGAAATTGACTGCCTCGGGCGTGACGAATTCGGCCGCCATGACCAAGTCACCTTCGTTCTCGCGCTCTTCCTCGTCGACGAGGATGACCATTCGACCGGATTTGATCTCGGCGATGATGTCGGGGGTGGTGCTGATATGCATTGGTAGACAGAGCGGCGAGAGGAGAGATGGGCTCGCGAAGGGGGCATTTTGCCAGAGGAAGCGTGCTCACAGTCGCACCCGGCTTATCCAACGGTTCCGTGTACGCGGGCGCGGCTATGCGGTAAGCGTCAAGCGCTCCACATAGCGGGCGATGAGATCGATCTCCAGATTCACCCATGCGCCGGACCTGAGATCTTTCATATTCGTAACCTCCACCGTATGCGGAATCAAGTTCACCTCGAAGCGATCCCCGTCCACGTGATTTACCGTCAAACTCACGCCATTCACGGTGATGGAGCCCTTACGGGCGATGTACCTGGCCAACGCCTTAGGTGCTTGCACTTCGAGTAGCCAACTCTCGGCGATCTGCTCGAAGCGCGCAACCTTTCCAACGCCGTCGACGTGGCCGCTCACCAGATGGCCGCCTAGACGGTCGCCCAGCCGCAGGGCTTTTTCGAGATTGACCGGCTTGGCCAGCGGGAAACCGGCGGTGCAGCTCAGGGTTGCGTGCGACACGTCTACGGTAAAGCTTGCGCAGGCTTCATTCTCCGGGTTGCGCTGCACCTGACCCAGGTCAAGGGTTACGCTGGTCACGGTGAGGCAAACACCATCCACCGCGATGCTGTCTCCGATGTTTACGTCGGAAAGATCAAGTTTCGCACTGAAGACACGCAAGCGCTGGCCCTTCTCCAGCGGCGAGGCAGCGGCAATTATGCCTTGGGCTTCTATGATTCCGGTAAACATCGGTGCGAGGCAGAAAGTGACTCCATGCAAGTGTAAGGCTAAGGATGATCAGCGAGTGGTTGCCGGCCGCGCCACAAATCGCCAGTCATCCCCGATTCGCCGAACATCGCGAATCTCCAGATCCACGCGCTGATCAAGCGCCGTCAGTTCACCCAGCGTGAACATCCCGCGACTCATATCGCCCAATAGATGCGGTGCCAGGTAGATCAGCAATTCATCCACCAAATCCGCTTTCAGTAAAGCCCCGTGGAGGCGATTGCCTGATTCCACCAGGATCTCGTTGATTTCACGTTCGGCCAGTGCGCGCACTAAGGCATCCAGATCCACCTTGCCCTGCGCATTGGGAATCATCAGGACATCGGCGCCTTTGTCTTGCAGAGCGCGCGTCTTGTCCTGATCGTCAGTGGCGGTGGCGATGAGGATCGGACCCCCGTCGAAAATCCTGGCGCCAAGGGGTACTCGGAGCTTGCTGTCGACGACGATTCGAATGGGCTGGCGCGACGTCTGGACATCGCGCACCGTGAGCCTGGGGTCGTCATCCTTCAAGGTGCCGATGCCCACCATGATGGCACATGAGCGCGCCCGGAAATGATGCCCATCGCGTCGCGCCGCCGGCCCGGTGATCCACTGGCTCATGCCATTCTTGAGCGCAGTGCGCCCGTCCAGGCTGGCCGCGATTTTGGTTCGTACGAATGGCCGGCCGCGAGTCATGCGGAAGATGAATCCTTCATTCAGAGCGCGCGCCTGCATCGCCAGCAAACCGCTGCTAACCTCGATGCCCGCTGCATCGAGTTTGGCCAGTCCTGCGCCACTGACTTTCGGGTTGGGGTCCTGCATGGCGGCAATGACTTTCTTCACGCCCGCCTCGATCAATGCATCCACACAGGGCGGCGTGCGACCGTGGTGAGCGCACGGTTCCAAACTGACGTAGGCGGTGGCACCTTGCGCCCGACTCCCTGCTACTTTCAAGGCGTTGACTTCCGCATGCGGTTCGCCTGCGCGTTCATGAAAACCTTCGCCGACCACCACACCATCGCGCACCAAGACGCAGCCCACGCGTGGATTGGGCGTGGTGGTATAGAGGCCGCGCTCGGCGAGTTCGAGGGCGCGGAACATGAAGGATTGGTCGGTAGGGGAAAACATCGCAATTAGCCGACCTCTCGTTTTGGGCGCTTGCGTGCCGTGGGTTTGGCGACTTCCCTCAGCACGTCACGAAAATCCTCCACATCCTGAAAATCCTTGTAAACGGAGGCGAAGCGAATGTAGGCGACTTTGTCGAGCTTGTAGAGTTCTTTCATCACCATTTCGCCGATGCGTCGCGAGGGCACTTCGCGTTCGCCCAAGCTCAACAGCTTCTGACGGATGCGGTCGATGGCGGCGTCGACGTACTCGGTGGGAACCGGACGCTTATGCAAGGCGCGCGCGAAGCCGGTGCGCAATTTGTGTTCTTCGAATTCTTCGCGATTGCCGTTGGTCTTCACCAACGAAGGCATGCGCAGTTCGACGGTTTCGTAAGTGGTGAAGCGCTTGTCGCACGCCGCGCAGCGCCGGCGCCTGCGGATGCTATCCCCTTCTTCGCTCACCCGTGAATCGACCACCTGGGTGTCGGGTGTGTTGCAGAAGGGGCATTTCATGCGAGGCTCGGGTTAACCTGGGAAGGCATTAGCCATACACTGGGAATTTGGCGCACAGCGCCTTCACATCGTGTGCCACGCGTGCGATCACCTTATCATCCTGCGGCGCGTCCAGCACATCGGCGATGAGATGTCCCAGCTGGTCCGCTTCCACCTTGCCGAATCCGCGCGTGGTCATGGCGGGCGAACCGATGCGGATGCCGCTGGTGACGAAGGGCTTCTCCGGATCGTTGGGAATGGCGTTCTTGTTCACGGTGATGTGGGCACGCCCCATCACCGCCTCCGCCTCCTTGCCGGTAATCTTCTTGGCGCGCAGGTCCAGCAGGAACATGTGGCACTCGGTACGGCCTGAAACGATGCGCAATCCGCGTGATTGCAGCGTCGTCGCCAAGGTTTGCGCATTGACGATCACGTTGGCTTGATAGGTTTTGAATTCCGGCTCCATCGCTTCTTTAAGCGCCACGGCCTTGGCCGCGATGACATGCATCAGCGGTCCACCTTGAGTGCCGGGAAAGATGCTCGAATTCACGGACTTCTCCTGCGCCGCTTTTGCCAGGATCAATCCACCGCGTGGACCGCGCAGGGTCTTGTGGGTGGTGGTAGTCGTGAAATCAGCGATGGGTGTGGGGTTCGGATAATAGCCGGCGGCGACCAGGCCGGCGTAGTGCGCCATGTCCACCATCAGCAACGCGCCCACTGCATCGGCAATCTCCCGGAAGCGCTGCCAGTCGATGACCAATGCGTAAGCCGACGCGCCGGCCACGATCATCTTGGGTTTGTGCTCATGTGCCAGCCTTTCCACCTGCGCGTAATCGATGGCTTCCTCGGGCGTCAGGCCGTAGCTCGCCACCTTATAGAGTTTGCCGCTGAAATTGACCGGCGAGCCGTGCGTGAGGTGTCCGCCATGCGCCAATGACATGCCTAGCACGGTATCGCCCGGTTGTAAGACAGACATATAGACCGCGGCGTTGGCCTGGCTACCCGAATGCGGCTGTACGTTGGCGATGTCGGCGCCGAAGAGTTGCTTGGCGCGCGCGATGGCCAACTGTTCGGCGATGTCGACAAATTCGCATCCGCCGTAGTAGCGCTTGCCGGGATAGCCTTCGGCGTACTTGTTGGTCAGTACCGAACCTTGTGCTTCCAGTACACGCGGGCTGGTGTAATTCTCCGACGCGATCAATTCGACGTGATCCTCTTGCCGCTGACGCTCGCGCTCCAACGCCTGGAACAGCTCAGGGTCGAAGGATTCAATTCGTTGATTCTTCAGGAACATAGGCCACTCTCGGGAAAGGCGGCGATTCTAGCAGCTTGATCTTGGAACTCGCTTGCGGTCAGAATCCTATTCGCTCCTAAGCCTTCGGCGCCGGAATCATTACAGTCGAGATCATGCCGACAAGCATCCTGTTACGAACCAGGAGTTCCCCCTTGTATATCCGCCGCTGCCTTAGACTCTCCCCCCGGCCCTGTCTCTGTTTCTCCTTCCTGTTTCCCTTTATCAGACCAAACTACCCAGGATCCTGCCCATGAACGATCACCTCGCTGCCATCAATCAGATCAAGTCCATCGCCCTGGATATCGCCATCCGATTCGGGCCCAAGCTTCTCGTTGCGATTCTCATCATCGTTGCCGGGTCCATGGTCAGCAAATGGGTGGCCAAAGGGCTGCTCGGAGGCCTGCGCAAGTTCGATCTGGAGCCACCCGTCAGAGAGTTGATCGTGCGCGTGGTGCGCGGGCTGGTCATCGGGCTGTTCGCGATCATGGCACTACAAAACCTCGGGGTGGAATTGCTTCCCCTGATCGCAGGGGTGGGCCTGGCCGGCGCCGGCATCGCGCTCGCCATGCAAGGCGTGCTGGCCAATGTGGTGGCGGGCCTCACCATCATATTCACCCGCCCCTACCGGATAGGCGAGTACGTTTCCATCGCCGGAGAAGAAGGCGATGTGCAGACCATCTCACTCTTCAGCACGGTACTGAGTCACCCGGACCGATCGCGCGTGGTCATTCCCAACCGCAAGATCGTCGGCGAAATCCTGCACAACTACGGCCACATCAGACAGCTCGAGGTGAAAGTAGGCGTGGCCTACGATACCGATATCAACCAGGCCTTGGCAACCATCAAGGAAATCCTTTCCGGCAATCCTCTGGTCCTGCAGGAGCCCAGTCCGGAATTCGGCGTAGCGATGCTGGCGGATTCCTCCGTCAACATTGCCATCAGGCCCTGGGTCAAGGTTCCGGACTATGGACCCACCTCGGCACAGCTTAATCAAGCGATCCTGGAAACCTTCCGCAGCCGCCATATCGTCATGCCCTTCCCGCAGCGGGAAGTGCGAATGCTCGGGGCATAGCGGCCTGTATCATAGCGTTCATTAACCCGTATTCCCCGCGCGCTTGGCGCGGGGGCAAACTTCGCGAAGTCCCTTTTATTCCTTTTCATTCCGATCGTAATTCGACAACAAATCATGAAAAACTCGCCGCTCTCCAAGCTCCTTTGGGTGGTGCTCGTGCTGGCAGGCACCTGGGCCATCGGCAATATCGCCACCCATCGGGGCGAATCCATCAACGCCATCTGGTTTGTGGTGGCCGCATTGTGCGTGTACCTGGTTATGTACCGCTTCTACAGCGCATGGATCTGCGCCAAGGTCCTGGTGCTGGATGAATCCCGC
>JANNFC010000504.1:0-11013 GCA_031379405.1 Betaproteobacteria bacterium
GGCAACTCGACGCTCACTACTAATCCGATACTGGCCGGTCAAACCAGCCGCTACCTTTACCTGCAATTGAAGGACTTCAAAGAAGGCCGCCGCAAAGACCCCTTGATGTCAGCCATGGCGGTCAACCTCTCCAAAGAGGAAATGCGCGCGCTGGCCGATTACTTCGCCGGACAAAAACGGCAGTACAACAACTTCAATGCTGATCCCGCCAAAGCATCCAAAGGCAAGGCGGTCGCCGACGCGGCCCTATGCACCATGTGTCACCTGGGCGGATTCTCGGGCCAGAATGAGATTCCCCGCGTCTCCGGGCAGCACTATGATTATGTGGTCAAGCAACTCAAGGATTTCCGCGCCAGAAACCGCACCAACGACGCCGGCAATATGACCAGCGTCTCCAGAGGCCTCTCCGATGCAGACATCGAAAATCTTGCACATTACATCTCGGGCTTGAACTAATATCTCCGTATGGGCTTTCTCATCGAAATATCACTAGCCGGTGTCGCCGCCCTGTTCGCATGGCGGCTCTCACGCAAGGCGCGTTTCAGTGAGCAAGTTTCCGTATGGCTGTGGGCCAGCGCGCTGGCGATGCTGGGCGGCGGCGTGCTAATCGGGGCCTTCCACCGTCAGCTCGTGTTTCTTTTACCGCACACCACAGGCGATGTGCTGCTTCGCATTGGGCTTGCATTGCAATTGCTCGCCAACGCCCTACTGCTTGCCGGGGTTGTTTTCGCCTACTGCGCGGGACGCATCAGAATCGGAGCGCTTATCGCTGTCGGCGCTAAGTTCGCGCTGTTTCTCACCTACTTGGGTTACAAACCTGCGTTCGATGTGGTCATATACGACACCGCCTTCACGACTCTGCCATTGCTTGCCCTGTGCACCTACGGCGCCTGGACGTGGAAGTATCCCAACGCCCAATGGATTGTGGCAGGCGCGTTCGTCTGGTTGTTTGGGACGTTGCTGCATCAAGGCCGAGTGATGCCCGGCCAATTATTTACCCCGGATGATTTGTTTCACGCTGTCCAGATCGTGGTGCTGTGCCTGTTTGTGAGAGGCGGATGGGGCATGCGCGACGAACCAACCTCCACATCATCGCGCATCGCGTTCAAACGCATCAGTTGGCGTTAGTGAAAGAACGCACCCTGCAATGCCCGGGAGCGGGCGGTCCTCACCGACTGCACTACTACGACTGGGGTGATAGCGATAACCCCCACGTGGCGCTTTGCGTGCATGGCCTCACTCGCAACGGACGCGACTTCGATTGGCTGGCGCAGAAGCTCAGCACGCGCTGCCGCGTTATTTGCCCGGACGTAGCGGGCCGCGGCAAGAGCGAGTGGCTCGCCAACAAGGAAGACTACAACTACCCCACCTACGTGGCCGATATGAGTGCCCTCATTGCGAGCTTGGGGGTGGAGCAAGTGGACTGGGTCGGAACCTCCATGGGCGGATTGATCGGAATGCTAATGGCGGCGCTACCCAACCCACCGATTCGCCGGCTCGTCGTCAACGACGTCGGTCCGTTCATTCCGAAAGTTGCGTTGGAGCGCATTGGCTTTTACGTTGGCAAGGATCCGCGTTTCCGCAACCTCAAGGAAGTCGAGACCATCTTGCGCCTGATATGCTCGCCCTTCGGACCTCTGACTGACGATCAGTGGCGACATTTGGCCGAACACTCTTCGCGCCTCGCGGAGGACGGAAGCAGAATGCTTTGCTACGACCCCGGCATCGCATGGCCCTTTCGCCAAGCCATGCAGGACGTCGATCTGTGGAGCGTGTGGGACACTGTGCGCTGCGCGACACTCATACTTCGCGGGCTTGATTCGGATCTGCTCCTCGCGCAGACCGCCCATGACATGACGCAACGCGGCCCGCGCGCCAAGCTGGTGGAATTCGCTGGCGTCGGTCACGCCCCCATGCTCATGGATGAGGTTCAGATCCGCACCGTAGAGGACTTCTTGCTCGCACGCTAACGCGGCGATTACCAGTTATCCTGGTGGTCCATCCGGGCGACATGATTATCGCCGATGAAATCGGCGTTGTCGTGGTGCCATCGAAGGATCTGGAAAGCGTTCTCAAAGCCGCCAAAGAGCAAGCCGATCGCGAGGAAGCCACCCGGCAGCGCATCAAGCAGGGTCGCACGTTCGAGTAGTTGTTGGAGGAGTCTGGTCGCATATGAATTGGGCCACCTATGATCGCTGTTGACTGGGGAACTTCAAGTTTTCGGGCCTATCGTTTGACCCTCGATGGGGCCATAAGCGAGAGGCGGTCGGCTTCCGTGGGCATACTTCACGTCGAAAACGCCGAGTTCGCATCGACATTGGAGAATCAAATCGGAGATTGGCTCGCCGCCGGCGAATCCCTCGTCCTCATGAGCGGTATGATCGGCGCCCGCCAAGGTTGGGTCGAGGCGCCCTATTGCGAATGTCCGGCGGGTTACGCGCAAATCGCGTCCAAACTCAAAGAAGTCGCCTGGTCAGATCGCCGCGCGTGGATCGCACCAGGGGTTTGCGGGCGCGACCGTTCGGGCGTGCGTGACGTCATGCGCGGAGAGGAGATGCAGATTCTCGGCAGCGTGGATGCGATGCCCAATCGCTGCGGACTGGTGTGCTTGCCGGGCACGCATAGCAAATGGGTGGAGATCGAAAACGGCATGATCGTTCGCTTCGCCACCCACATGACCGGAGAAGTTTTCGCCGTGCTCAAACAGCACAGCATTCTCGGACGCATGATGCAGGAAAGCGCCACGGATCTTGCCGCCTTCTCATCCGGCGTCAAACGTGCGCAGCAAGATGGCGGATTGTTGCATCATCTGTTTGGTGTGCGTGCGCAAGGGCTCTTCGGAGAACTCAGCGAGCGGCAATCGGCATCTTATCTTTCCGGCGTCCTCATCGGACACGAATTCACAGCGGCACTGCAAAGCTCGCCATCGAGGCATTTGTTCCTGTTGGGAACAGCGGAATTAGTGCAGCTCTATCAATCGGCCTGCATCCATTTCGGATGTACATCGACGGTACTCGATCCCGAATCTGCGGTGCGTGGTTTGTATCAACTCTCCAGGGAAATTCGCTGACTATGCTTGCCTTCACAGATGCTGTTGGACGCTGCCCGCTCATTGCTATTCTTCGTGGAGTAAAACCCCACGAAGTCGTTGAGATTGGCAGCGCGTTGGTGGACGAAGGATTCGCCATCATCGAAGTTCCGCTCAACTCGCCCGACCCCATGGCCAGCATCCGCGTCTTGACTACGGCCCTTGGCGATGTCGCCTTGATAGGTGCGGGAACAGTCTTGCGGGAATCGCAAATGGATCAGGTCGAACAAGCCGGCGGAAAGCTCATCGTCATGCCCCACGCCGACGGCAACATCGTGCGTCTCGCCAGGCAGCGTGGCCTATTCACCCTCCCCGGCTTCGCCACGCCCACCGAGGCGTTTGCAATGCTCGAAGCGGGCGCTGATGGCCTCAAGCTGTTTCCCGCGGAAGCGAATCCTCCTCCCGTGTTAAAGGCCATGCGGGCAGTGTTGCCGAAGGAAACACCCATCTTTCCCGTAGGCTCCATAACGCCGGACAACATGCAGCCCTATCTCAATGCCGGCGCCAATGGATTCGGATTGGGCTCTGCTCTGTACAAGCCGGGAGCGAGCGTTGGTCAAGTGAGAGAGGCCGCGCGGCGGTTTCTGGACGCGTTGCGCGGCACTCGCAGCATTTGATCCGACTGGCATTATTTGCGATTGTTCGCGAGGTGGCGGGAATTCTTGCCGCGGGTGGAGGTTTACTTCTTGGCTGCTTAGCGCCTTCCGCCGTAATGAAACGCCGAGCACCCACCGCCACCCTACGCTACTTGCGTCGCGAACCTAAGCGCCGATTGCGTGGCGCTACGGCGTTTCGACCGCGCCGCATGCGAACACAACAGCGCCAACGCCAACGAGCGGCCAAGGGCCAGCGCAATCCGGCGTGCATTGCGCTCTTGCTCCCCCGCAGCGTTGTTGGACACCATCGCAAACGCATCCGCGAAGCGTTCATTCGCCTTGGCGGCAGCGCCTGCGAGGCTTGCATCTGTCACCCGATCCGTCGCCTCCTTGACCGTGGCGGCAAACACATTGAGCGCACTTGCGCCATGCATCACGCGCAGAGCATCCAATGCCAATACGTTGGTGGTACCTTCCCAGATGGAAAAAACTTGCGCGTCACGCAACAGCGCGGGCAAGCCGGTATCTTCGACGTAGCCCGCGCCACCGAAGCACTCCAACGCTTCACTACACACCGCGACGCATTGCTTCGCGGTCGTAAGCTTCACGATAGGCGTGAGCAATCGCAATAACTCTCGATCCGCTTCACTCCCCTCCTCCGCCTCAATACGCCCCAATAAATTCACCATGAAGAACGTGAGATGAAATGCGGCTTCAAACTCCGCTTGCATGCCATCGAGGGTATCCCTGTGCAGCGGCTTTTCCGAGAGCATCGATCCGAAGGCAAAGCGTTTAGCGGCATAGTCTCGCGCCAACGCAATGGCGCGCCGCATATACGTCACGCAACTCACACTGTTCCAAGTGCGCGTGACATTGAGCATGGGCGCGATATTCTTCACACCATCGGTGAGTCCCATCACGGGAATGGCGATCGCGCCGTCCAACGTCAGCTCGGCCGTCGGCACTTTGCGCGTGCCGAGTTTGTCTTTCAGGCGATTTACCGAAATGCCGTTGAGCTTGCCTTTCTCGTCGCGAACCTCGATGTAGAACAGCGCCAAGCCTTTGCCCCCTACCGGATTACCTTCCGGTCTCGCGAGCGTCAACGCCATCTGGCTAGTGGCGGCGGAGGTAAACCATTTGTGTCCAAACAAGCGCCATTGTCCATCGCTGCCTGGCTGTGCAACGGTTTCCGATAAGCCCACATCGGAGCCGCCGGTACTCTCCGTCATCCACTGGCCACTGGTCCAGAATTGCTTCGGATCACGCGCAGTGAGATGCGGCAGCGCTCTGCCGGCGAGTGCGTGATTTCCACAGACCGAAAGCGTGCGCGCGGCGCCGTCGGTCATCGCCAGCGGACAGCTATAAAGATCGGTGGAGGGCGTGAAGAGGTAGGCCAGGGCAAACTGATGCACGCGTGACCATGCCCCATGCTTTCTCTCGTATGGAATGGCGATCAACCCACTACGCGACGCCAACGGCTCCGCCGCGCGCCACAGCGGCGTCAACTCGATGTGATCGATGCGATTGCCCCAGGCGTCCCACGGCGTGTGTACGGGTTCGCTAAGACGATCGGCGCGCTGGAACCCATAGAGCGGCCCTCCCGCCAACTCGCCCATTTCCTTCAACTCCGGCTCTATCGCCCGAAGTATCTCCGGAGGAAGCGTGCACGCCAGATAGTCGCGAAGGACATCATCGTCGTCATACTGATTGCCCAACTGAGGTGCGGGTTGATTAAACATCGGGCCCTCCTACTACGATTGGCTATGCCTCGTTAGTTGCCTTAGCGTGGCGCAGGCGGAGTACTCAGTTGCTTATTGAGCTTCTTCATCTGCGCGTAGATCTCTCGGGCATCCTTGACGCCCAGTTTCTCCACTTCACCCAAGAACTTGTCCGTAGCAGGTAGCACCGCGCCCGCCCAGCGCTCACGCTCGGCGGCATTCAATGGCGTGACCAAGTTCCCGCGTTTCTTCGCCATCTCGACCCCTGCTTGATCCCACTTGTTCCACCACGCTGCGAAGTGAGCGATCAGTGCGTCTCCTGATGTTTCGTCAATGGCCTTGCGCACCTCCGCAGGCAGCGCCTGATATTTCCTTCGATTCATCACGAAGTAATAAGGAAGTGTGTACGCGCGTGCGTCAAGATGATACTTCGCGACTTCGTCGATCCTGTAGGCTCGCGCCCCATCCCATGGAAACAGTGCACCGTCGATGAGGCCGCCTTTTAGATTGATAAATACTTGGCCAGGCGGCATTCCCACAGGCGTGGCGCCTAGCAAACTCAGCATCTTGTTGATCGCGGTAGACGGCGAACGCAGCCGCAAGCCCTTCAAATCTTGCATCCTTGCCACTTTCTTGTCCCGCGTATGAATCAAGCCCCCGTTGTGCGCGTGCAATGCGAGCACCTTGACACCGGCATACTCCTCCTTGAACTGCTTCGGGTACATCGTCCACAGAATGCGCGTAGCCACATCAGCGTTCTCCGTGAGAAACGGCATTTCGATGATCTCGGTACGCGGGAAACGGCCAGGCGAGGCGCCTTGCATGCCGTGCGCGATATCAACGGCGCCTGCCAGTACTTGCTCGAGCTGCCTCGCCGGATTCCCCAACCGCGAAGCACCGTCGAAGATCTTGATCTGAACCCGACCCTTGGTGCGTTGCTCCAGCTCCCGCGCCCACGGTTCGATGAAATCTGTGTGGATACCATGCGTAGACGGAGAGAAATGCGAGAGCTTTAGTTCGATCTTGGTTTGGGGGAGGGCGCAAGTCCACCCGTTCGCTAGCAGGAGAGCAAGGACGGCGCTTGTTAGTGTTTTCACGATTTCCTCAGGTCTCGTAGGGCGAAAAAGCGCAGCGCCTTGCGCCGCACGCCCCGCTATTCGACGACGCATCGGCCAGGCCGCCTGCTTCCTTCAATGCATCGCCCCTCACCCCAGTCTTCTCCTCGCAAGCGGGGCGAGGGGGCACATATTCCGTCCTGCTCACCCGCGAGGAAAATGGTTGTCATTGCCGGGGAACGCAGTAAAGCCACTAGGGTGCGACACCTATAGGCATGCTAAAACGTCCCCGGGTAGTTGCCGCCATCGATCAAGAAGTTCTGCCCCGTGATGAAACCGGCCTGCGCGCTGCAGATGTAGGCGCACAGATCGCCAAATTCGGAGGGATCACCAAAGCGCCCGGCGGGGATGGTTTTCTTGCGGGACTCGTGGACCTCTTCCACGGCCTTGCCCTGCATTTTGGCGGCGGCTTGACTGCGCTTGCGCAACGTTTCGGTTTCAAACATGCCGGGAAGGATATTGTTGATGGTGACGTTCTGGGCGATGTATTTGCGCGCAATACCGGCGACAAAACCGGTCAATCCGGAACGGGCGCCGTTGGACAATGCCAGGATGTCGATGGGTGCCTTGACCGCACTGGAGGTGATATTGACGATACGGCCAAACTTGCGGCCCACCATCGCGTCCAGAGTGGCTTTGATCAGTTCGATGGGCGCCAGCATGTTGGCATCGACCGCCGCGATCCAGTGCTCACGGGTGAACTCCCGAAAATCCCCGGCTGGCGGACCGCCGGCATTGTTCACCAGAATGTCGGGCTGAGGGCACGCTGCCAAGGCCTTGGCGCGCCCTTCCGCGGTGACGACATCGGCCACCACTTCGGTCACTTTGACGCCCGTGGCACGCCGAATTTCCTCGGCGGTGGCCCGCAAGGCCTCTTCTCCACGCGCCACCAGGGTGACGTTTACACCATCTTTTGCCAGCGCAAAGGCACAGCCCTTACCCAGACCTTTACTGGCGGCGCACACCAGGGCCGACCGACCTCGAATGCCTAAATCCATTCTCCAACCTCTCTCGTAAGGAACAACGAAGCGACAAACAAATACCCCGGGCACGATTGCTGCACCCAGGCACCGGCTGCCATGCTGATTGAATTCCGGCCTAAGTGCAAATTTGGTCGTGGCCGGGACTCGGTGCCCTTTGGCTATAATCCAAGCGTCATAACAATGCTCCTATCGGCGTACAATCCGGTGATGCCGTTCCCTACCGCTCGCACGGCGTTGTGGGCGTTGCTTGTTCTCGCCCTGACAGGATGCGCCACCGGCGGCAATTCCCGGGATCCCCTCGAGCCCTTCAATCGCGGCGTATTCCAAGTAAATGACGCCTTGGACAAAGCCGTGCTCAAACCTGTGGCCAAAGGCTATAAAGCCGTCGTGCCGCTACCGTTGCGCGGCGGGGTTGATAGTTTTCTCAATAATCTGCGCGACATCCCCATTGCCTTCAATGGATTGCTGCAAGGCAAGTTCCGCCAGGCAGCATCGGATACCGGCCGATTCGTCATCAACACCAGCCTTGGCATACTTGGCGTGTTCGATGTCGCAACCCGCCTGGGTTTGGAACGACACGACGAGGACTTCGGCCAAACCCTAGGGTATTGGGGCTTGGGGTCCGGGCCTTATCTGGTGTTGCCCTTCTTGGGGCCCAGCACGATACGGGATACTTCCGGCCTCATCGTGGACTACGCTAGCGGTCCAGGAACCTACCTGTTCAGCAACGCGCCGGAAACCTGGACGGTCTTCGGTGTACGCGTGCTCAGCCAGCGGGCAAATCTACTGGACGCCGAGCGCCTACTAGACGAGGCGGCTTTGGACAAGTACACCTTTCTGCGCGACGCCTATTTGCTACGCAGAGAGCGCTTGATTCACGGCGACGCCGGCCCGGAATCATCCAAGGGCGGCTCGACGCGCAAGACACTCAAGGAACTAGAAGAGGAACTGGACGAGGAGCCGGATACGGGCGCGTCCGCAGGTTCTTCTCTGCCCCCAGCGTCAAAGCCGCAGTAGGGGCCGCCCGTCACTCCGGAGGCGCCGCGTGCCACCGTCGAAAAGTGGGTGGTGCGCTCCGAAACGGCGGAAGGCGCTCCGCTTTTCTGCCGTAAAGGATCGGGAACAGACCGCGCGCCATGCGCGCGGGACATGCAAGTCTCATCAGTTAAGACGGGCGGTGGTTTGACGCAACTCCACCACTCGCGCATGGATGTCATCGCTATCCTCAGCACTTGGATGCTCTTTGAGATAGCGTTCCAAATCGGCTAGTGCCGCGCGAAAGCATTCCATCTCCTGATAGAGCAATCCGCGATCGCGAATCTCCGCGGCGGACTCCGGGCTGAGCACCATCAACCACTCGATGATGGAAAGTGCTTTTTCGTTCTGTCCGTGTTGTACGTAAATCGCCTTGAGATTTCGCAGCATGCGTCCCAGGACTTCCTTCTTCTCCGCTGCGACCAGCATGCCCGCCACGATTGCGCGAGAAACTTCTCCGCCCCGCACTGCGCGCAAGCGTTGTTGCAAGTCTGGCATGCTCAAGGACACGCCGCCGGCAAACGGGTCCAACACGATCACGCCCCGATTCACTTCGCACTTGACCAGGAAATGCCCCGGAAAGGACACGCCGCGTAAAGGTAAGCCGATGCGCTGGCCTACCTCCAGGTATAGCACGGACAAGCTGATTGGAATGCCCACCTTTCGGTCCAGCACTTCGTTTAGGAAACTGTTGCGCGGATCTTGGTAGTCCTCGCGGTTGGGTCCGAAGCCCTGCTCGTTGAAAAGAAATTGATTGAGCGCGCCGATGCGCAAGGCGACATTGAGTCCCTTCGATAGACGCCGTTCCAGCGTAGCGGAAAGGAAATTCAACTCAGCGATGTAACGCTCCACGTCCAAATCTCGATTCTGGCCCTTGGCAATGAGTAACGCCGCGCGCGCCAGATCGATCTGATCGTCTGGCTGGCGGATGGCTTGCTGAAATTGGGTGATGGGAGAAGCGTTCGATAGCACGGTATATCAGCGACGTCGGTGGACCATCACTTGACTTGGGTGGAAGGGGGTAGAAATAGCGCTGGGATCTGGGTCTTGCGCGGCGCGCTTCTCGGCGCGCTGGGCGCGTGCCGCACCGGTCGCGGTGGCGCGGCCACCAGTGCCGCCACATGCTCATCCGCGCTGACCAATGCCACTGCTTGCACGGCGCTTTGCCGCAATAGATCGCTCTCGCTGGCCACTGCGAGTGGCGCTTTCAGTAGCTTCTCGATGCCGCTCAACGATTCCGCATCACTGGGCGAAACCAACGAGATGGCCTCACCGGGAAGGCCCGCGCGGCCGGTACGGCCCACGCGATGAATGTAGTCTTCGGGATTGGGCGGCAGCTCAAAGTTGATCACCAGCGGAAGCTGCTCGATGTCCAAGCCTCGCGCCGCGATATCGGTTGCCACCAGCACGGCAAGCGTTCCGGCCTTGAAATCATTCAATGCTTGCAGGCGCTCCGCTTGTGTCTTGTCGCTGTGCAATGCCCCGCAGGAAAATCCCTCGCGATCCAGAAATTGCGACAAGCGATTTGCCATCTGTCGTGTGCTGGTAAACACCAGCACTTGTTTCAACTCGCGCGAGCGCAGCAGAACACTCAAGCACTCGCGTTTGCGATTCTCACCCACGCGATACACCTTATGCGTGACAAGTTCCGCGATAGTGTTGCGCGCGGCCACCTGAATTCGGACGGGATCGTCGAGAATCTGATTTGCGAGTCGCTTGATGTCTTCGGAAAACGTTGCCGAGAACATCAGATTTTGGCGCTTGGCAGGCAGCAAAGCCAGAATGCGCTTGATGTCCGGCATGAAGCCCATGTCCAACATCCGATCGGCTTCGTCGAGAATCAGCACCTCCACCTGACCCAACTGCACTGTCTTTTGCTGTACGTGGTCCAGCAGTCGCCCCGGGGTTGAGACCAAAAACTCGACGCCGGCCTTGAGCTCCTTGATCTGCGGATCGATGTTGATGCCGCCATAGACCACCGTGGTGCGCAAAGCCGTGTGCTTGCCGTACTCTCGGACAGCCTCCCAGACTTGTACGGCGAGCTCCCGCGTCGGGGTCAAGGTCAACACGCGCACCGGGTGCCGCGCTGGAGATGCGCTGGTATTGGCGTGACGTTTTATGTTTTGCAACACCGGCAACGCAAAAGCGGCTGTCTTGCCAGTTCCGGTTTGCGCGCTGGCCATCACATCGCGCCCAGCCAGGATAACCGGAATGGCCTGATCTTGCACCGGTGTGGTTTCGGTATACCCCTGTTCAGAAATCGAACGAAGGAGTTCCTCGTCCAAACCAAGTTCCGTGAATTTCATCTAGATAGCGACCTTACATAAGTGTATTTCCCCGGTATGTCCGCAGAATGGGGCCCCGGGTAGGGCGGATCATACCTCATCCTCGGCAAGAGATTAGAAACACGGGGTTTTCCGCTAGAATCCGCCTCGGTCATGGCCACTACCGCGCCCCGGTAGCTCAGTGGATAGAGCA
>JANNFC010000522.1:0-1939 GCA_031379405.1 Betaproteobacteria bacterium
ACGTGCAGAACGAAAACGAGGCGCGCAAGGCCGTGGCTGCCGTGCGCTATCCGCCGCATGGTGTGCGGGGTGTTTCCACTGGATCTCGCTCCAGCCGCTTCGGACGCGTCAAGGACTATTTGCCGCGCGCGCACGAAGAGATCTGTGTGATCGTGCAGATCGAGACGCGCCAGGGTTTGGACAACATAGAGAAGATCGCCGCCGTGGAAGGGATCGACGGCTTGTTCATTGGCCCGCAGGATTTCGCCTGCGATCTGGGACACCTGGGCAACCCTGGCCATCCGGAAATTCAGGCCGCCATCACCGACGCCATTACGCGCATCAAGAAAGCCGGCAAGGCGCCGGGTATTCTGTACTTCGACGAGGCCGGTGCCAAACGTTGGATCGGATTGGGCGCGCAGATGATCGCCGCCACCTCGGATTCGGCTATGCTGGTGCGTGAATCGAGTGCGATTGCCGCGAAGTTTCGGGGTACTTAGCGTGCGCTGAAGCTTTGGTTTGGCAAGCGCAACAAGACCTTTCGGGGCGAAGCGCCGCACCTTCGCTATTCGGCGGAAGGTGCGGCGCTTTTCCGCCCTACGGTACGCGCCGGCTGGCGAGTCCACGTGGACTCTCAAACTGCACGGCCGGTCTCATTCACCGGGAATGTGAGACTGATGGAGCTGCACCGGATTCTTGGATCGCTTGCGCATCCGGATATTGAGCATCTCCACTGCAAGCGAGAACGCCATCCCGAAGTAGACATACCCTTTGGGCACGTGGTGGTCGAAGCCTTCGGCCACGAGCATGATCCCGACCACCACCAGGAAGGACAGTGCCAGCATCTTGATGGTGGGGTGGTGGGATACGAAATTTCCGATGGGGGCAGCGAACAGCATCATCAGCGCCACCGATGCCACGACCGCGGCGATCATCACCCGCACGTCGTCTACCATTCCCACGGCGGTGATAATCGAATCGAGCGAGAACACCAGGTCGACTACCATGATCTGCAGGATGACGGCGGAGAATGTCACCTTGGCCGCGCTCGTCCCGTGACCGGCTTCACCCTCGAGAGACTGGTGAATCTCTCCGGTGCTTTTCCATATAAGAAACATGCCCCCGAAAATCAGAATAAGGTCACGGCCCGAAATGTCCTGCTCGAGCACTGAGAACAGCGGGGCTATCAAACCGACGACCCACGCCAGTACCAGCAGCAGCGCCACGCGCATGAACATGGCCATAAACAATCCAAGGCGTCGCGCGAGTTCCCGCTTCGCCTTGGGTAACTTGTCGACCAGGATCGAGATGAAGATGATGTTGTCGATGCCCAGAACGAGTTCGAGGGCGGTCAGGGTGGCGAAGGCGATCCAGGCTTGGGGGTTGGTGAGAAGGTCGATCATGGCTTGTCGTTGCTCGAGGATTATGGAATAAGGTATGGTTCGGCGACTAGTTGAAGATAGCCCATGCGGGAGAAGGCGCTGCGCTTTTCCGCTCTACGATACTACGATGCGCTCGCTGGCCCTCAAACTCGCTGCGCCAGCGCTTGCAGTACCTTGAAGTTTTCCGCGCTGAATGTTCTGAAGCTGGCTGAAATTCTCTGATCTGTCGAGGTGGTGCGCCAGAATTCGATTGCCGCCTCGCAAGCCTGCCGCCACAGGTTGGCTTCGCTCGGAGTGGGCAACTCGAAGCGCCATTGCACGGGTGGGACTTCGCCGCCTGGCAGCGGTGCATAGGCCATGGGAAGCATGTCATAGGTTGGCGCGACACACAGCCGGCCGTTGATCGGTACGAAGCTCAAATTGCCAAGGTGCATATCGCTGTTCGCAATCAATCGGCCGAACCACCATAGTGCGCGAATGCTGTCGACCTTTTCGGGGGTGATGAGCTTGCGTTGAGCGAGGGCCTGCGCGTGTGCGCGCCAGTCTTGCGTGGAGAGGCCCAGCAGATGGCCGCTCAA
>JANNFC010000534.1:0-6203 GCA_031379405.1 Betaproteobacteria bacterium
CCTTGGAAGAAATGCTCTCCACGTACGGCTCTGTTCAGTCCATCGTTCCCGAGTACGAAGCCCAGCGACTATCGGCTTAGTATTGGCCTAGCCGACAAGGACTGTACTTGGCGAAAAGGATCTCCTATCCTTGACGTCGACATGGACACGATTCCCCAACCAGAAGCCCAGTGCCAGATCGCGCACCAGTACCTTACCCTTTCGGACTCTGTAGGGTACGATATAGGGAGGCCCGCCAATGACCAGCTCTCGTGTCCCGGGCACCCGACCTCGCCTGCCGAAGGCTGGTTGATCCTCCAGCGTGCGCATCTGGCGGACGATTTCCCCTGCCACCGCGAACGCTTTTTCCCGATTATCCGCCGCGATAGAAGTGAGGATCTCATCCAGATCCGCGAGGGCGGGGCGAAGCCACTTAAGTTGCATCCACGCCCCACTTCTTTAGCACCTTCTTGACTTCGGTAGGTGTGGCGAAGTTGCCGGCATCGGCTTCTGCCACGGCCTGCTGAATTTCAGCGATCTGCCAGGCCTCTTCGTTGAGGTAGCGCCGAATGGCATCCAAGGCCAAGTAAGACTTAGTTCGGCCGGTGGCATCGGCCAGCTTCTCGAGTAGTAGCTTCGTGTCGTCTGGAAGGTGGATGGTGAGCGTGGTGTCCATAGTGCAATGTGTACAAGATAAGGCAATGCGTTTTATAGCACGTATTGACGACAACGAGGGTGAAGGTGCGTGGCGTGCAAACACGCTACGGCGCTGTACCCTCACTGCACCGCAAGTATTTACTATTTCGGCATCTATCCACCAATGGACAGCAAGCGCCGAGCGCTGTTATCTGACGATTTTGTTCTGTGATTTGGTGGATTCGACCGCTTTGGCGCAACGCCTAGACCCCGAGGCGCTGCGAGATGTAATGCAGCATTACCAGCAAGCCTGCCGTGGCGTGATTGAGAAGTACGAGGGTCACGTCGCGCAGTACCTGGGCGACGGACGCGAGGAATCCCCGGAATCAAAACTCGACAAGCTCGAAGCCTTAGTGGTGCAGCGACACAGCCGGCCGTTGTCCGATGTGCGCTTCTTGTCAGCCTTGCTCTGGATCGAGTGCGAGGCGCGTTACGGATCCCACAGCATGACCCCGCAGCGCTTCAAGGAGGAGACGCTGCGCGCCCTGGTGGAACTCATCGAAGCGGCCGCCCGCGCCCAGCCGAGCGTGCTGCTCTTCGAGGACGCACACTGGGCCGATCCTACCACCTTGGAACTGCTTGACCTGTTGATCGACCGGGTCAAGGCCGTGCCACTCCATGTGCTGATTACCCACCGGCCCGAAGTCCTACCCAAGTCACTGATCCAACTCACCGATTCAAGCCTCGCATTCAGACGTGGACAGATCCCAGAGGCCGTCTATACCTTCAAGCACGCGCTTGTTCAAGACGCCGCCTATGACAGCTTGCTCAAGTCCAAGCGCCAGGCGCTGCACGGCAAGATCGCCGAGGCCATCTCGTATCTGGAGAAAGGACTCGAGGTCATCGCCCCCCCTCCCGCACTTCACACAGCGCGATGAGGCTGAACTCGCTATGCGCATGCCGTTGGGCACGGCTTGGATCGCGCAAAAGGGATGGGCCTCACCTGAGGTGGAAGCTGTTTATCTCCCGGCGCTCCAGTTCGCCTCGTCGTTTGGAGGTACGGACGTCTCCGCGATCGTTCAGCAAGGCCTCGCGATATGCGCAAGCGCGTCCGGACGAGCCGCGGATTCGATGACCTGGATTCAACCCGCTCTGGAAGCCGCGACGAAAAGCATGGATCTCGGTGTGTTATTGACCACACACTCCACCGCAATGGCACTTTCCTTTTGGAAGCGCGAGATCTGCTGACGCCTGTGTACGAATGGTTCACGGAAGGCTTCGATACCAAAGACCTGATGGAAGTCAAGACAGTGCTTGATGAACTACGAGGGTGAGTTCTGCCGAAGTTGCGTGCGCGGTACGATGTGCGCATGTCAAGTACGGTCGGTTCTGCGTCGTGTACAAACCACTGCGCGACACTTAGCGCTGTTCAGCGCTCGCCGCCAGTTTCGAAATAGCGGCTGCGGTGTGCTTAATTTGCGGCAAGACCTCCTGCATCAACTTTTGAATAGGCCAGCGCGAAGCGTGTGTGCCGATGTTGAGGGCGGCGATGATTTTGCCGCTGGCGTCCGTGATGCCGGCGGCGACGGAGCGCAGGCCAATCTCCAATTCCTGATCCACTAACGCCCAACCTTGCTTGCGCACGGTTTCGATTTCCTTCATCAGAGACGCCTTGTCGCGTACGGTCTTGCTGGTGTAGTTGGGAATCTGAGGGGCAGCGAGCAGTAGCTTTTCCAGTTGATCCTCCGTCAATCCCGCCAGCAGCACGCGTCCCATGGACGTGGCAAACGCCGGTAGCCGAGTGCCCAGCCCCAGGTTGATGGACATGATGCGCGCGGCGGTTGGAACGCGCGCGACGTAGACGATCTCCGTCCCATCGAGCACGGCGATGGAGCACGATTCGTGCACCTTCTCAACCAACTCCACCATCCAAGGTTGTGCCATTTGCCAAAGGTTTTGCGAGTTGAGATACGCAAACCCCAGATTGAGGGCACGCGGGCGAAGCGAGAAGCGCTTGCCGTCGAAGCCGGTGTAGCCCAACTCCACCAAAGTCAGCAACAGTCGTCTGGCCGTGCCGCGCGGCAATCCAACCTTCTTCGCCACCTCGCTCAAGGTCATGTGAGGGGAGGACGCATCGAAGGCTTCCATGATCGCGAGTCCCTTGCCTAAGGCGCGCACGAAATCGCTGCTGCCTGCTAAGGGCAATTCCACGGTCTCATTGTTCGAGTCTGCGCTTGACAGCCGTTTGTGGGTAGGCATAAAGTGTTCGTCAATGTTCGTATATCGAACGTATGTCCGCAATGCGGACAATTTAGCAGCAACCAGACCTAACATGCAAGGAGGAGAACCTCGCCATGAAGACCGTCTTCGGCTCTCTGAATCATTTCGAGAAGGGCCGCGTCGAAGTGATCAACGACAACGCCAAGAACTACGCCTTTTCCAATGTGTTCGACATCTGCTCGAAAGCCAAGCCCTATGAAAAGGTGGTGATGGCGATCAATCAGATCTATGTCCTCGAAGCCATCCGCGCCGAGGGCAGCTCGCCGTGGTACAGCTGCGCCCACGACGAGTTCGTGCTCAGTATGGACGGCGATTGTGAAGTCCATCTGGTCAAGCTCGATCGCCCCGCGGTGTCCGATCCGGAGAAGAACGGCGCTATCCAACTGGGTGGCGAACCGGTGGGCAAAAAGATCGGATGGATGAAGCTCAAGCGCGGCCACCAAGGCATGCTGCCTGCGCACAGCGCTTATCAGTTTCGCACCGCTAAACCTGCCGTGCTTGTGCTGCAAACTACCCTAGGCGATCTTTCCGTGCAGAAGTGGGCGCAGATCTGTCAGGCGGCATAGACCGGACGCTTTGAGGAGATCATCATGAATGCACCCGAAACCAAATTCAACGATCAATCATCGTCCACCAATGCGCATGGCTATCGCAGCTACCGCCTGGGCCAGTTCGAGTTCAGCCGCGACGAATACTTCGCCCACATCCGCTGGACCGGACGTAACGGCAAATCCATGAGTCACAGTGTGGACGTGGGTAATTTTCTGCGTCCGCTGATGCGTGATGTGGCGTGGGGATTTTTCTACGGCTACGTCAATTTTGACGACGTCTTCGGCACTTGTAATAAGTACACCTCCGTCGATGTCTACGCCGGCACCTACAACGGACAGTTCAGCCAGGCTGGCGTGGATCTATTGCAGAATCTGCCTACCGAAGCGGTGCGCGCCACTTTCGTGGAGATGTTGGAAGACTGGGTGAACGAGGGCTACGATCCTTTCGCCGCACCGCAGGAAACCGGCTCCCCCTATGGTCGCAAGCATGGAGAAAATCTCAAGGCCCTGCGCCGTATGCGACAGCTCGCCAAGCGTTGTGTCGGGTTGAAAGGCGATCTGGCCATGCGTACGGATGAAACTGGCTATCCGGTCAATCGTGCGTTCGCGGATGTGCCGCAAGACGCTCCAGAACTCCACCCCGAGCCCGGCTTCGAGAACGAGGTGCATGCATTCAATCTATTCGCCTACCTCTCACGTTCCGACGTTACGTGGAATCCTTCTTTCACTTCCGTGGTGAAGTACAGCTTCTGCTGCCCCACCACGGAAGAGCACATCCTGCCCGTCATTCACGGTAACGATAGAGTGGAGTGGTTCTTTCAGATGTGCGACGAGATCCACTGGAACGCCGGTGATAAGAGAACCGGTGCGCCCCGCGCGCGGGTCATCATGAAGGCGGGCGATGTCGCCGCCATGCCGGCCGATTGTCGTCACCAAGGTTTCTCGCCCAAGCGCTCCATGTTGCTGGTGTGGGAGAACGGCTCGCCGCAGGTGGTCTACGATATCGAATCCGGCAAGTCGCCGGTGAATCCCGTGAGCTTCTAGGTGCAAACCAAGCTCTTTATCAACGGCGATTTTGTCGACGCCGCCGATGGCGCCACCCTCGCCGATTGGAATCCGCACGACAACAGCAAGATCGCCGATGTGGCGTTGGCGGATAAAGAAGATGTCGATCGTGCGGTGAAGGCGGCGCAAGCGGCGTTCCCGAAGTGGAGCAAGATGGCGGCGATGGATCGCGGCCGCTTGCTGCTCAAATTGGCCGATGCCATCGAAGCCAACGCGGAATCGCTCGCGCGTTTGGAAAGTCTCGATACGGGACATCCGTTGCGCGATTCGACGCGGCTCGATGTGCCACGCACCGCCGTGACCTTCCGCTACTTCGGAGGCATGGCGGATAAACTCGAAGGCAGCATCATTCCCGTTGACCAAGGTTTTCTCAACATGGCATTTAGGGAAGCTCTGGGTGTGGTGGGCCAAATCGTGCCGTGGAATTTTCCGCTGATGTTCACCAGTTGGAAAATGGGGCCGGCGCTGGCGGCGGGCAACACGGTGGTACTAAAGCCGGCCGAGATCACACCTTTATCGAGTTTACGTATTGCCGAGCTGATGGCAGAAGTGGGTTTTCCCGCGGGCGTGGTGAACATCATTCCCGGCTATGGACCCAGTGCCGGACAGTACATGGCGGAACACCCCGGTATCGCCAAGATCGCGTTCACCGGCTCCACGGTCACCGGCCGCAAAGTAGTGCAAGCCTCTGCCGGTAACTTGAAGCGCGTGCAGCTCGAGTTGGGCGGTAAGGGCGCCAACATCGTATTCGAGGATGCGTTGCTGCCTGCTGCCGTCAACGGAGCCGCCTTCGCGATCTTTCACAACCAAGGCCAAGCCTGCATTGCGGGCTCGCGTTTGATTTTGCACGAACGCATCGCGGATGAGTTCATGGAAGGATTCGTCAAGCTGGCGCGTTCCATCAAGCTGGGCGATCCGCTCGATCCCGCCACCGAGATGGGGCCTCTCACATCGAGCCTGCATCGCGATCGCGTGTTAAGTTATTGCAAGGTGGCGCGCGATGAAGGCGGACAGATCGTAACCGGCGGCAAGGCCCCGTCCGATCCCGCGCTCGCCAAAGGTTTCTATGTCGAGCCCACCATCGTAAAAGCCAAACCCACGGACCGTGTGTCGCAAGAAGAAGTGTTCGGGCCGTTCGTAAGCGTTACCACTTTCAAGAACGATGACGAAGCACTCGCCATCGCCAACGGCACGCAATACGGATTAGGCGGTGGATTGTGGACCCAGGACCTCACCCGAGCCCATCGCATGGCGCAATCCATCCGCAGCGGCATGTTGTGGATCAACTGCTACAAACGCGTCAATCCGGCGTCACCCTTCGGTGGGATTGGTGCATCCGGGTACGGACGCGAAATGGGATTCGAGGCCATGATGCAATACACGGAAGTGAAGTCCGTGTGGTTGAACGTCGATGCGCAGATTCCGGCGTGGTATCCCAGGTGACATGATGGCGGGTTGCCAACGTTGCCAACACGTAGGGCGGATAAGGAGGGCGGATAAGGCGCGGCATTTCGCGCCGCCATCCGCCGACGCACCAGGTCACCAGCGCAACGGCGGATGGCGGGGCTTGCGCCTCTTATCCACCCTAGGTATAAAGTCAATCCTGTGATCAATAAGATCCTCCCATCCGTCGCAGAATCCGTCGTGGATATCCACGATGGTGCCACCGTCATGATCAGCGGATTCGGCGGG
>JANNFC010000608.1:0-4511 GCA_031379405.1 Betaproteobacteria bacterium
GGTGAACTCGCGGCGGCATTGATCGCTGACGAGCGTCATTTCATGGGTGGCTTGCGCATCGTCACCGCTGCTCAGCACGTCGTAGTACCGTTACCGGCAGAACCTGAACGAGGCGCCTTGTTGAAGCGCTTGTCGACCTTGAAGCGACGTCCCGATATCACCGAAGACGATTTCCGTCGCGAATGGATCGCACATCGCGATCTCGTAACCAAGATGCCCGGCGTGAGCGGATACAGGCAAAACGTCGTGATCGCGCGTGAACGGGTCAAGGGGCAGCCCTGCCGCTACGAAGACTTGCCGATCGACGGCCTTGTGGAACTATGGTTCGAGAGCCCCGCGACATTGGAAGCGGCCTTTTCCTCGCCTGCTGGTCGAACGACGATGGCGCACGCGAAGACGTTCTTGGCTGAAATCACGGCGTTTGTAGTAACTGAACACCGGGTTGTTTGAATTCGTTTTGCGCTCTGCGCTCGCGAGCGAGTTCTCGTGAGGTTAGTTCGCTAAGCACTGATTTCGCGAACGCAAGCGCACCAGTGCGATGAAGATTGTTCCCTCGGGGCGCGAAGTCCACTCAAAGCGTGCAGCGTGGTGAAAACGCCCGGCTGGTTGAACTTCTCGACTGACGCGATGGCCTGCCCCCAGGCCGCGCCCGTGACCTTATCGCTCTGGAAGACAGGCTTGCCGGTATCAATAGAGTCGACAGCTTCGATGGCAGCTTTGACAACCGTAGGCACTAACTCAAGTGTCTCCTACGCGTCGATAGCGCCATCGAATGACCACTCTTGGCGACTAAGCTGTAGGACCGCTTTTGGCCGAGTACGGTCACCCTGCGCATCAGGCGATTAGTCTCAATTTGAGGCGCGTAATGATGTCCATGCGCTCATGCAAAATGGCAATCACGAGGGCCGACGCGTCTTGACGCGGCACACAGAAAATATAGTGATGCTCACAATGCACCATTCGCAAATTCGGGTGGATGACACTCATGTCTTGGTAGACGCCTCCACCCTGCGCAAGCGTCTCAGTGCAGTGCTTTAGCTTGGCGGTATAGGCGCGGGTTTGCGCCCCACCCCACTGCTTTCGGCTATAGCGGGCAATCTCGCGCAGATCAGCCTCGGCGGCGGGATGAAAGACATAGGAACGCGTCACTCTGCATCGCCTGACTGGAGTGCCTCTTCGACAATCTCATCGAAGCTTTTCTCCGAAACCTCTCCACGTAGCGCCCCAGCAATACGCGGGGCAAGCAGGGCTTTCAATTCCCGCATTGCCCGTTCTTCCTCGGGGGTTAAGTCAAATAAGCGCTCTAGGGCGTATTCCTTGATACTTTTGCCTTGCAAAGCCGCAAGCGCCTTGATGTGCTGATGCTGTTGCTCCGTGACTTCTATGATTAATCGGCTCATGGCTTCCGCCGGCTCATTAAATGATTGACTTCAACTCAATATAGCACAAAAGAACAAATGTACATTTATGGCGCCCGAACGTTGCGAAAACAGTAAGTTTCAGGATTGGCCGGAAAGCCAATCGTGGCGCGGGCTTCAGGGACTATTACTGCTAAATTGAAGGGCAGGAACCGACCCACTGCAGGCATAGATGACAGTCCGCTATATGGGAGTCCGAATTACCTGGCTTACAAGCGGATTGCTCAGTTGAGTAATTAGGTGGGAGCGTTCTTACGAGTGTCGGCGCCTGGGGAAAACAATCCGTCATATCCATACTTAGAGACGTTCTTCGCCAAAAACTTCAACTCCTGAGTGATAATAGGCGAGAGTGCGAGCAGCGCAGATGTCTCAAGCAATCATGAAAAAATTTCCCCAGATCGAGCACGAAGAAGCGACAGGTGAGTTGAAAGAAACTTACGACGATATCGAAGCAACGCTTCGAGTTCCCTGGGTCGCGTTCGCATGCCGGGTGATGTCGGCGTTTCCATCCTTTCTGCCGCAGGCATTTTGCGTCGCCAAGCCCCATCACTCGACACGTCATGCCGAGCGTGCAGCCGATTCGATACGCAGAAACGCTGTCTTGCCGAACCGCGGCCTGCGCGACCCGCGGCCTCAACTAAAAGCGCTCGGGTGGTCGGATGAAAAGATAAAGGAACTGATATTAGTACTCGATGCGTTCAACTATGGCAACCCGAAGTACCTGCTTCTGATTTCAGGCTGGTCCGAGGCGATACAGGGCCGCAATCCCTCGGGGAAATCTCTGTCGGGCGATGATGCGATGCCAATCCCGATAGGGCTGCCAGTCGGGGTTCGTACGCTGCATCACATGGTGGATGAAAATGCCGCGACGGCGGAAGTACTCGGACTCTATCAGCGCGTCAAAGATATTCACTACCATCACGGTCCATCCAGCGACTACCGGCTGCTGGCGAATTACCCGGATTACCTCTCTATTGCACTAAATGACGCCATCGCCCCCGTGGTGCGCACGCCCGAATACGATGCCAAGCAACGCGACCTGATCGCTGAGGCTCGCAAATGGGTGCACACCCTCCCGGGCCCCGTGGGCGTCAGCGCCGAGGCGCTTATGAAGACATGCAAGCCCCACGAGATTGCCGGGCTGACGGGCCTTCTTTTCATGTACCAGCGCTTCATCGCCGACATCACGATCGACATCATCCGGCTAAAGCAGGCTTTTGACGGTGATGTGGCAGCTGGCACATCTCCATTTCCGATTGAGTAGTCGAGGAGCCATGTCGCGAGGTCATTTTTGACAACGCAGCTGCCTGGATTAGGCACTTCCACCACATCAATGCTTCGCGCACCAGCCAATGGCCGCGACTGCGGCGAGACGAGAAAGCGAATACGGGGGTCGCGCGTCTCACACGGTTTTGAGTTGCTGATAAAGTTCCAAAGCGCTTCGTTCAACCCAATTGTGTGCAAGCTTGCCATCGCGCACCTCCCAGATTGAAATTCCCGTAAATGAAACAGGACGTAAATCAGGTATGGTGTCAACGATACCGTTATTGCGACCAGAAACAGTCCATCGAGAAACCACTCTTTTCCCATCCAGGCTCGGGAAGGTATCGTGCTCGTCCAACCTTAGATCTTGAATCTTGGAGTGAAACTGCGCGACCCATTCCTTGAAGGCAGCTCTGGGTTTGACCTCTCGACCAGAGTTCGTCAGGATAAAGTCCTCGACCAAGAGCTCATCAATTGCGGATAGATCGTACGGCGGGTTCCAGGTCCGTCTCCAAAATGCCAAGAGCATATCAACGGCAGAAGTGCGGACGTTATGGGTATCCTGGCGTGATCCTATCTCATTGCTTGTGTCCACTATGTTTCTCCTGGTTGACCAAATGAGGCGCCGCGAATTCGCACACTTCGAATTGCACGCCGCCTCGGCTGATGGTTTATCGCTGCGCCTTCGCTTTGAAAGCCTTCACGAGCGCTGCCGCGCTTGCCCCTTCCAGACTAAGCCCGTATCCCACTTCGGCTATGAGTCGTTGCTTAAGCGGGTAGATAAAGTGGATCCGCGTGTTACGTCTAGTAACCTCGGGTTTGGTGAGATAGGTAGCTGCCAGTTCCTGCGCACGCGCCACCGCTTTGCCATTGCTGACCACCTCGCTTACGACCCCCCATTGTTGGGCGACTTTGGCGTCCAAGGGCTTCGGATCGAGTAACAGGCCCTCCGCGCGTCCGGGACCGGCCCGATATGCCCAGATGGTAAACACACCATCGCCCGGCACGATGCCGCCGGCAAAATGCGGTAGATCATTGAAGGTGGCACCTTCCGCCGCGACGATGACGTTGGCGAGGAGACAATATTCCGTGTGAATCCAGGCCTTACCTTCCACCGCGCAGATCATCGGCACCCGAATATTGGCAATATTCTCCAGGACTTGCGTACCTTCGTCGTGCACGCGCGACCATGCATCTGGATCTGAAACGTCTCCAAAGCTACCGAAATCGATATCTGCCATCCAATTGCCACCCGAGCCGGTGAGGATAACAATCTTGTTGTCTCGATCCCTTCCGATATCGTAGAAAGCATCGACAAACTCGGTATGATCCCGAGCATCAAACTGAATGCCCGCACCGTTGGTGTGCATTTCTACGGTGAGGACTCCGGCGCCTGAACGCACCATCTGTAAATGGGCGTATTTACTGAAGTAGGGGGGTGATTCTGCGGCCACTGCGCTTGTAATGACGCCACTGAAGAGTGCCACTGCGATCCCGACAATCGCTTTTACATGATGGTAGGTGCGACTTGATATCATTCTTGACTCCGTAGATTTAATAAGGAGAGGAAACTCGGCTCTATTGGATCGTGAATCCACCATCCAGATTGAGCGATTGCCCCGTCATGAAGGATGCCCCGTCTGAGCAAAGAAATAGAACTGCACGCGCAACCTCTTCGGGCTGGGCGGCACGCCCCATGGGATGCATATTGGCGAATCCCGCTTGCATTTCTGCGCTATTTCCAGTGAAGCGCTGGAACATATCCGTCACGACGGCGCCAGGCGAAACGACATTGATGCGCAGTCCATTTCGGGCGTGCTCAAGGGCGGC
>JANNFC010000614.1:0-3852 GCA_031379405.1 Betaproteobacteria bacterium
CCTTGGCCAGGCGCGCATCGATTTAACAGCCGCGTTGCGCAGCGCGGCACGCATGGGCCTGAGTGAAGGCGTGTGCAACCATTTCAGCCTGGAAGTACCGGGCGAACCGGATAAATTCCTGATCAATCCGCAGGGATTGCACTGGTCGGAGATCACTCCCGGGGATCTCATGATCGTGCACGAAAGCGGCGAGGTTCTCGACGGCAAGCATTTGGTGGAGCCCACGGCATTCTTCATCCACTATGGCGTCCACCTGAAGGCAAAGAAGAAAGCGGTCCTGCATACTCACATGCCCTGGGCCACCTCGCTCACTCTACTCGAAAACGCTCGCCTGGAAACCCGCACCAATCAGAACGCGATGCGATTTCATGGAAGAGTGGCCTACGACGACGATTTTGGCGGCCCGGCACTGGGCAACGAGGAGGGTGAGCGCATCGCCGCCGCGCTCAACGACAAGGACATCATGTTCATGGCACATCACGGCGTGATGGTCTGCGGCGAGCGCATCGACCATGCCTTCGACGACCTCTACTACTTGGAGCGCTCCTGCATGGTGCAATGCTTGGCGCAGCGTAGCGGCAAGCTACTCAGGCAAGTATCCGATCGCATGGCGGGTGAGGTCGCGGTTGCCATCGAAGGTGAGCGACAACAATCGGCCCTGCACTTTGCGGCGTTGAAACGTATCTTGGATCGAGACGAGCCAGGCTGGTCGGCGGCCTCCTAAACACCCATGAAGTTCATTCTTGCCCTGCTGATCGCGCTGCCGTGCGCAGCACTAGGCGCCAACCCTGAATTGGAAGCACAGATCCGACGCATGGAGTCCGCCATCGCATTGGCAAACCAGGAGCAGCAGTCCTTGCACACCCAGGTGCAGTTGATGTTGGAGATTCGACGCGCGGAGGCGGAGCAATTCACTGCCACTATGCCCCAGGCGGGCGTGGCCGCCCCGCCGATGGACTACGATGACTTGGTCCGCCTGCGGCGGGAAAACGAAAACCGGCTAAAACAGCACGCCGACGAACTCACCCGCCTCTATGCCCGCTTCCGCGACATCGAACAGGAGAAGCAGAGCCTACGCGAGAGGCTCAATCAACTTCTGCAGAGAACCGACTAGGAGCCTGTCGGACTTAGGTGTTCGATAGCGAAACCGTGGGAAAGCGAGGACAGATTTCGATGATTTCGACGCGCATTTCGGGAATATGTAAGGAGAAAGCGGCTAAGTATGGGCCGCTCTCCCGCCGTTACAGCCGAATCATCCTAAGTCCGACAGGCTCCTAAGCCGGCCGAGCCGGAGCCAAGACAGTCGAAACTGTGCGGCCAAAATGCATGTTACGAACAAGGGGAGTACCCCCTTGTTTATCCCCCCGAATGAACAAGGGGTGTCCCCCTTGTATATCCCCCGAGGAAGTGTCGTCGCATCATAGTCTTCGCCAATTCTGTCAACACTTGACCCATAAGCGACTAAACGCTAAAAGACGATCCGCAACCGCAGGTGGTGCTGGCGTTTGGGTTTTTGATTACGAACTGAGCGCCTTCGATCCCCTCCTGATAGTCGATCTCGGCGCCGGAGAGGTATTGGAAACTCATGGGATCGACCAGCAGCGTGACACCGCCCTTCATCATGGCCGTATCGTCCTCATTGGAGGACTCTTCGAAGGTGAATCCATACTGAAATCCGGAGCACCCCCCTCCCGTTACAAACACGCGTAGTTTGAGGTCGGGATTGCCCTCTTCGTCGATCAAATCCTTGACCTTGGCCGCCGCATTGTCGGTAAAGAGCAACGGGCCGGGAAGTTCAGTCACTGCGTTCATACCTAGACCACCTCTATTCCAAAAGCGCAATTGTGTTCCCACATAGGGTGGGGGTCAATCCGCGGCGCCTTGAACCAGCGCGATCACGTTGGATGCTTCCGTGTCTTCCTGGTGCACCAGGCGGCCCTGAATCACTGCGCCGGGGTGAATTTCCACCGTGCGATAGAACACGTCTCCTGTGACCCTCGCCTTAGATTGGAGTTCAACGTACTGCGAGCTATGCACCGGACCTAGCACGGTGCCGTTGATGATCGCATGGCTGACATGCACCTCGCCTTCTATACGACCACGCTCACTCAGTATTAATGTGGAAGGCTCATCGCCCGCTTGCACCACATTGCCGCGGATGCGTCCGTCAATGCGCAGCCCACCATTGAAGGACACGGCGCCTTCGATAGAGGTCGTATCCCCAATCAGGCTTTCGATACGCGAATTGCGCCTCTCAGCCACCCTTTTTTTGAACATCCTGCTCTCCTTGATTTAGGTCAACGAGGCCACTTGGGAAGCTTGCGGGAGTTCAACCCCTGCCTCGAATACGCGCGCTTCCACTCGCGTTACGGTTGTTTCGGGCGGGATTTTGAACACCCCTTCCAGGCGCTGAAAGAACTTAAACCCCAGTACATAGGCTTGGTTCTTTTCTCCCGTCTTGGGAAACACAAGGGTCCTCTGAACTCCCTTATCGACCAGATTTACCACTAACTCAACCCGTCCCCGGAATTGATCCGCACGTTGCTTGGACTGGATAACCAATAGCCGATAGTGGAATTCCCCTGGCGCTTCGTTGCGGGCTTTGACCGTGAAGCGCTGCACGCTCACCCCCGCCGTAACGCCTCCTATGGCCTGAAAGAACGCCAATTCCTCCTTGATCTTAGCGTTCTGCTCAGTAATGGTCTTGAGTTGTTCGCTCAAGTTGGTGTGAGTGGCTTGATCAATCTGGACTCTTTGCTCCAACGCCGCCAGCTGAGATCTAAGGTCATCGTTCTCCTTTTGCACGCGCACCAGAGCCTGTTCAGTGGTCTCCTTGGTAGCCGCGTTGGGATCGAACGGCTTGAAGGCAAAGGTCTTTCCGAAGAGAAATGTGGCCCACGCCAATCCCACCACGATGGTGACGATGATGGCCATGAGGGCCCACTGCCAATACCAGGGCAATTGGGTATACACCGCGACCCGCGGAGCGGAGATTCCGAACTTGCGAGTAACGCTACGCAGCGGCATTAGAGTCTGGGTGAATAAAAGGGACTACGTACCAATCACTTCGCCCCTTTTGGAAACCCCAGAAGTTTGCCCCCGCGCCAAGAGCGCGGGGAATACGAGTTGTCGGAGCATGACGGTGTTCTGCATCTTAATCTGCTTCCGACTGACAGGGGGTAAGAGCAAAGACCATCCTCTGGCAGGCATGGGCCGTGCCATATACCGCCAACAAAAAAGCCGCCCAAAGGCGGCTTTTTTGAGTTCGAAAATCGCGTTTAGCGCTTCGAGAACTGCTTGCGTCGGCGTGCTTTGTGCAGGCCGACTTTCTTACGCTCCACCTCACGCGCATCACGCGTGACCAACCCCGCCTTGCGCAGAACGGGCTTGAGGGAAACGTCGTAGCTTACGAGGGCGCGGGCGATTCCATGACGTACGGCACCCGCCTGACCGCTCTCGCCGCCGCCAGTTACGTTCGCCATGATGTCGAAAGTCGTTAGGTGATTTGCCACTTGGAGCGGCTGACGCACGATCATACGGCCCGTTTCCCGGGAGAAAAACTCGTCCACAACGCGGCCATTCACCACGATGTTGCCTGCTCCGGCGCGCAGATAGACGCGCGCAACCGACGTCTTACGACGACCGGTTCCGTAATAGTGTTCTGGTGTCGCCATCTTTATACCTTAAGTTCTCTGGGTTGCTGAGCCACGTGGGGGTGGTCGGTGCCTGCGTACACCTTGAGTTTGCGGAACATCGCGCTACCCAAGGGGCCCTTGGGCAGCATGCCCTTAACCGCGATCTCGATCACGCGCTCGGGGGCTTTGCGCTGCATTTCGGTGAAGGTGGCGGTGT
>JANNFC010000631.1:0-7538 GCA_031379405.1 Betaproteobacteria bacterium
TGGCGAATGGACCGGGCTTCGAAGTCGTCCGCTTCACCGAAAAGCCCAACGAGGCCACCGCACGCGAGATGGTTGCCTCCGGAAAATTTCTATGGAATTCAGGCATGTTCTGCTTTCGGGCGGACGTCTTCCTGGAGGAACTGGGCTTGTCCGCGCCGGACGTACTGGCTGGCGCGCGAACTTGCTGGGAGGCTGCCCACTCCAAGACAGATCACGTTAAGTTGGACAATGCGCTGTTCAGCGCGCTGCCCGACATTTCCGTGGACTACGCCGTCATGGAAAAGTCGCGGCGAGTCGCCATCGTGCCCGCGGGTTTCGATTGGAGCGACGTGGGCTCGTGGACGGCAATCAGTGAGCTGACCCCGCCGGATGCGTCCGGAAACCGTACTCAGGGACCGACCACGCTGATCAACAGCCGCAACTGCTACGTCCAAAGCGCGGAACGAATGGTGGCCGCTGTCGGGGTGGATAACCTTGTGATCGTCGATACGCCGGATGCGTTGCTGGTGGCCCATCAGGATCACGTTCAAGATGTGAAGAAAGTGGCGCAGCAGCTTAAGCTCGAAAATCACGACAGCTACCGCCTGCACAAGACCGTGCATCGTCCCTGGGGCCGCTATACCGTTCTGGAAGAGGGCGAAGGTTTCAAGATGAAGCGCATCGTAGTGAAGCCCGGCGCCTCGCTGAGCCTGCAAATGCATTACCACCGCAGCGAGCACTGGATCGTCGTATCGGGCACCGCAAAAGTTGTCAATGGCGACAAAGACCTGCTGGTGCGCACCAATGAGTCAACGTACATTCCCGCTGGCAACCGGCATCGGCTTGAGAACCCAGGGAAAATCGATCTGGTCATGATCGAGGTGCAAAGCGGGGGTTACCTCGAAGAGGACGATATCGTGCGCTTTGAGGATAAGTACGGCAGACAGACGTAGGGTGGGTTCGACTCCCTGTGACTGGGCGCCGGCTATCGAATAGAGTTTCGAAACCGCTCCCTATCTGCCATCAAGCGACGTGTGATGAGATACATGATATAGAAGGCGAACTGTGGGTTCAGGAAGTAGCAGCGGCGCACTTCTTCGAACGATAGCGTAAATAGGTCCACGTCCGTCTTGCAAACCGCGGTGCAGGTGCGTTTGTGTTCCGGCGCGAACACGCCGATTTCCCCGAACAGGTCGGTCGGCACCATTTCCACACCGATTTCCTTCAGGCTGACGATGCCGTGTTGAAGGTAATAGATCTTCTCTCCGGCATCGCCGCGTCGAAACAGCACCGTATTCTTCCGGCAATGCTGATGTGTCATGGTGGCGAGCAACCACTTCAGATCCATGATGCCGGCTTCGGCCTGGTGTAGTTCCTCGGGGTCCACATTGTGCATATGCAGGTACACCGCGATGGCCTCACACCGAGAGCGCACACTGAGCTTCGAGAAGATGTGATTCATGTGCACCTTGATCGTGCCTTCCCTGCCTCCCCGGCGCTGCGCGATTTCGTGGTTGGTCATGCCCTTCGCGGCCAGGACCAATACTTCGCGCTCCACCTTGGTCAATCGATAGTCTTGGATGCCGGCCTCTGAGTTCGCGCCGGACCCCAATGAATGAGTTGCCAATGGCGCGGGCCTTCCCTCGGGGCCGACCTGCGCGGTCGGCCGATACACCTCGCCTTCCAGTACGATCGTCAATGCAGCCCTCATGGCTGCGGCGCTGTACCGAGTGGGAATGAAGCCCAGCGCGCCTGCCCGGTGGCAGGCATCCACCAGCGCGGGGTCGTCATCCTCACCCAGTACCACAAAGGAAAGTTTGGGATGGCTTCGCACATGGATGGCCAGTTCACTCAAACAATGGGCCCCGGTTCCGACCAAATGCACGGCCATCAAATCCGTCGCAACCGCACTTCTGGCACCGCTGGATGTCCCTAAGGGCGAAATCGGGAGAACCGTCATGCCAAGTGAAGCGGCTGCCTCCTTGAAGTAGGCAAGCCCGGCCTCGGCTCTGGTGGAAGTATGTAGGCGCAAAATCTTGCGTGGTGCCGCGTCGCTCTCTGCTTTGCTCACTATTTTCAAGCGAGCCGCGGCGCGAGGGGCGTTCTTGCGAGCGCCCGGAGCATTGATTCCCTGCGAAGGGTCGATACGGTCCATAGCCTTACCTCCAATCCAATCGAGATAAAGGGGTATTCTGTTTGTTAGTAACTTTTCTCGTCTCCACCATGGAAAAAAGACCGAGGCACAAGTCATTCGACTCGAACCTCGGACCCAATACAGCTCAGGAGGAGAAACAGTGAATCATTCCCACTGCAATGACCACGGAGAGAAAGGCTACGCGCTTGCGTTTCGAAAAACCATACAACCTTAGTTGTACGTCCATCGCTCGGGTCCAGTATTGAAGCTCGTCAGCACGGCGGGATGGGTAGAGAAAACGTTCTGATGGTCCATTGTGTAGGGGTAGCCTCTAAAGCCGCGCGTTGATCTCCGTAATCAGTTCCTTCGCGAGCTGTTTGCCACGTTGGTCCGGCGTTGGAGTGACATGGACCTTCTCAAACCCGCGGTCCGTGACCCGGAAACGCGGCTGCCGGACGTCCTCGGACTCGGCAGTGGAGGTCAACGCCGCAACCACGGATCCGTAGCGAAGGTCCTTAATTTGAATCTGATATCCCCGGCCCGTCGGCGACGTGGCATCGTGCGTCACATCCACCTCCACGAGCCACTCCGCGTAGGCCACTAGCGCGTCGATCTCCAGCAGCTTGCGCCCTTCGTAGTCCGCCTCGCGCACCTGTTTGTGCATAAGCCGCATGATCAGACTACGGTCCGCGAGGTGCACGCCAGCATCCCTAAGCCCCTTGAGAAACGCAATCTCGGCGGCGGGATCGGCGATGCGTGCATTGCGCGTGCTCGATAATCCATGCGTAGGGGACCCACCGATGGTGACCCGCATGGAAACCCGGTCGTCCTCGCTGTTATTCGAGAACTTCGCCTGTTCTTTCATCTGCGCAGTCACGGTGGTGGAAGGTCCCTCCTGGGGGTCGGCAGACAAATCTCGATTCCAAAAGACCACCATTCGCGGATAGCCTGCGGCTTGGTAGCGGCGTGCGAATTCCGCGGTGGCGGCCGATGGCACGGGTTTGGCCTTTTCGCGTCGTGGCAGGATCGTGTCGACGGATAGATACAGATCCGTCGACGCATGCGCGGAACAGAACAACATTGCACCGAGGTAAGGCAACAGCATTCGCATACCGGTGTGTGCTTTCATGGTTTTCTCCGTTGATGGTTGAGTTGCATTCAATTGGCGGCCTCGCGAATCTCAATCAAATAGTTCGCCACGTTCTCGCGTCCTACGGAAGTTTCGGAATAGGTCGCTGTAGCGCGCGGCTGCACGAATACGGTCTTCCAACTCGAGGCCGCTTCAGTGGGCCGTTGCTTCTTGTCCATGAAGGACGTGCGCACACCTAGTTGCACGGCGCTGCTCGTGCAGTTCACGAAGCGCACGTCGACGCTGACGGTCTCGGTTTCCGTTCTCGTGGCAGACAAGGTTTGCACCGCTACGCGCCGGGTGAGAGATTTGTCCGTGTATTGCACGGCGTCCAAGGGAATGACCGACATCTTGGGGCCGTACTCCTGGCCCACCAGCGCTGGACCAGGAACCTCACGCCGGTCGGATTCGAGTTTGCACTCCACTACTAAAGGTGTCCCGGTTCCGGCGCATCCCGACAAGGCGGTGACAACGGCGAAACCAAGGAAGATGGATAAGGTTCTCATGCGGAAATCTCCTGTCGAAGTGGTGCCCGAACGGGACCCAAGGGCCTTGGCCCCACCTTCCGACATTCCTCCGCGTCGAACCAGGAGGGGTCGGTAGGTGTGGCCCCATTCGAGCGGGGGGATAAAGTCCTAATCAGCGCGGCGGAATATTTCCGCCAAAGTTGCGCGGAACTGCTTATCAGCGGGACGAGCCGAGGTTTCCACCTTGCGCGCGTCATTGCTGTCCGCACCGGTCCTCGTCTTGCCCCAGGCCACCGAGCAGCTGCCCTTCTTGCCCCAGTAACTCAGTGGAACGGTGTTTCCTGCAGTCTGGTTCGCAACTTGCGCTTTCAAAGAGGCGTTGTCCGGAGGTGGGAACTCGCCGCCTACCAAGTACATGTCTCGTGGCAGGTTGCCCCAATGACGGGTATCTGCGGCAGGTTTTGCGGCATCAGAAGCCAACGAAGCGATCGCGCCAAACAAACCTATCACCGCACCTACGCCGGCCATGTCCGCGTTGTCCGAATAAAGGCCGGCCAGCGCCGTGGTTTGCCCCACGGCCAACGCCGCTTCGCCAGCGGCTTTGGCGTTGTCTTTGAACTGCGCCTTACCATCGAGAATGCCTTGAATCGGACGGCCTCCGCGGGTCGTTGCCTGGTACACCACATCTCCCGCCTTGACCAGCGAAGTGAAGTGAGTGGAGTACAACGCCGTGGCGTGGCTGCCTGGGATCCCCGACGCAACTTGCGCGTCGTTCGAAGCTACGACCAGCGTGGGGGGTGCAAGACCTACCACCTGATCCACCGCGGCTGGCGATTCCTCAAAGGACAGCAGTTCGCGATGTTTTCCGGTACCCACCTTGACGGGGCCCGCTCCAGCGTCGATTACTGCGAGGAACTGACTATTCATGGGAATTGCGGCCAACGCCGGCGCTTTGCTCAGCGCGTTGCGAAGAAGATCCTCGGCTCTCACCTTGTCGCCATCACACATCGAACTCCAACCGGCAAGGTACGTCATCACCGCGAAATCCCCGCTGAACTCCTCGCGCTCGGAAATCGTGTCTTGATAATCCGCTTGCAGGAAAGAAGCACGTGCATTCTGGTAGTCGCCTGCGCGCAGATACAACAATCCGCGGTAGTAGTACGCCATCGCTCGTTCGTAAGGTTCGCCCTTGAAGTCCTTGACGCGCTCTTCGGTCCAAAGCGATTTCGCTTTCTTGGCGTGCTCATTGTTCGCATAAATGGCTTCGATCCGGCGCAGCGCTTCGTCGAAAGATCGTTCGGCGAGCGCAAACTGACTTTGCTCCATCGCCTTCAACCCCAACGATTGAAAATTGAGCACCGCATTCCGCTCTCCTTCCTCGAAAAGCCTGCTTGCCGTGTGGCGTAGCGGTTCAGGCACACTCGCCATGAGTTGTTGCATGTTGGCTTGTTCGGCGTCCGAGAGTTTGCCGAATTGCAGACCCGCGCAGGCCACCAATGTCGACGCGATGGCGGTCGACAAGATCGTTCTAGATAATTTGTTCATGTACTTTCCTTTCGTGTTGGTAACAATAAGTGGGAAGTGCTCAGCGATAGACCACATCGTCGGCGGCAGCGCGGGCGAACTCATAATCTCCGCTCCATACGATGACGCTGTTCTCCGCGTCAAACATCTCGAAATTGATGTGAACGTAGCGCTGCTGCATGCCAGTCTTGCCGTTTCGGCTGTCAAGCGAAGTCATCTTGCCGCCCAAGATGTAGTCCACTCCTGCTTGGTTTTTCTTCATCTCGATGGTGCCTTCGTCGGTGATGCCGCTGCGCTTCAACTCGCGCTCCTCTTCCACGCGCTTGGCGTAGTTGCGTCCCAGGAAAACCATGCGGCCCTTGGCGGAGCGATTCAAGGCAGTGCGCATACGATCGGTGATCATGCTCTTGTCAATACTTTGGGAGCTTGAATTCTCGAACTGCGACGCATCCAAAATGATGCGTGGGGGAGCATCGCGATTGACGAGCTGGTGAGTCGAAAGCAGATCGCGCATCATCTGATCCGACATCGCGACAATGTCTCGCCCTTCAATTCCAACTCCTGATACTGGGCCCTTTAGAGAGGGATCCAAGTCGATTGCGCCCATACCATTTGAGTGTGGCGCGTTGTGCGTGGCGCAACCTCCAAACACCAAACCGCATAGCACGATCAACAAAGTCGTCCGTCGTGAAAACGGAACCGGATATTTCTGTGTCTTGAACATCGCCGTTCCTTTCAATTAAGAGTGAGTGAATGACTTCGCTCAGTTCCATACGCTCCCTTCCCGGACAAAAGCGAAGTGGTGGCCATTATGTGAATGCCGCGCCATAGCGAATACTGAGCTTCGGATCTACTACTCCCGCCCAGTAGTGATTTCACTTCAAGTGCTTTGCGGTGCGCAGAAAAACTATCCTCAAGATCTATAGCCGAGGGCTAGTGGTCTCGCGCATTCCAATGAGTCAACCTTGACGTGTACACCGGAATCATTCAGCAGCTTGCTCTCACGAACGATGAACTGGCAGCCATCATGAGACATGAGATCGCCCATGCCTTGCGTGAGCACTCTTGTGCGGGCGTGTCGAACGCGTTACTGAAGGGCTTCGGAACCAAAGCCCTGGCGGTGATAGCAAAACTGGATCACACCCAGACGGGAGTATTGAACGACAGAACCGAGGGTGTGGTGAGAAAGTTCGGACGTGCCAATAAGCGTGAAGCTGACCGCATCGCGGATCTCAACGCCCATCTCGACAAAGTACTTCCGCTATACAAACCAAGGTACGACGTATTCTGTCGGAGGCCGCTCTCAACGCGCAGGACGCCAAACAGCATCGATGCCGCGTGGAGTCATACCAGGCGCTTCAAGCGAAATTGCGCGACGCCATCAGGGCGCATTCCGACGCTATAGGCACGACTATCGGTAGCGCGCTGCGAATCACGGAACCGTACTCGACGCAACCCTACAGAGGCAATGGAAATCGAAGTGACCTAAAGAGGACAATCATCATGCAAACTTTCTTCCTAGTTTCGACGCTGATCCTGCTATCGGCCTGCGCTACCACGCCCCAGCGGTTGCCCATGATCCTGGTGACGAATCAGGATCCTTACTCCAAATCGCCCGAACAGATTATCTTCGAGCATCGAGTGCTGGAGGTGGCGGGGCGCATCGCTTTAGCGGCAAGACAGATGCGCCCCGATAAGATTCCCAGTCAATTTGAGTTGATAAGCCGAAGCTCTCGGCAAGAACCCGTCAAATGGGATTTGGCGGGGAAACTGACGATCGATTGGGCCACTTTACACCAGGCGAATTGGTCCGAGGATCAGCTGGCAACGGTTCTGTCCCACGACTTGGCGCATCGAACACTGGGACATCAGATTCAACCCGAAGTCATTTTTCAAGGGGGAATATACAACCCGATAATCCTTTGCTACATGCCCTGTCCCGAACTACAACCCCCTCTCGTCAAGGTCAGAAGTTACATACCCGACGCGATGGAGCAACAAGCCAATTCATTCTCCCGGACTATCAATAATCGCGGTGGGTTTTCCGATGTGCCATTAGCGTTGGATTTTAGTGTTCTCCATCCCGAACCGCGCTCAGGGTATCCGGTGTCGCTACCGAATCTAGGTGGGGGGTAAACCACTGGATGTTGACGCTGACCGAAAACAGACCCAGGTTGTCACCGCCGATTTGAAACTGGTGTGATCTAGTCGGGATGAACGTAGTGGATTTTCTTCGCTGTAATCTTTCTCAGAGATCTTCGTCGGACGTCCTGATGACTTCGTCACCGCCCTGTGTGTTGGAGTG
>JANNFC010000665.1:0-3192 GCA_031379405.1 Betaproteobacteria bacterium
CGGAACAGACTTTGAACTCCTCCTCTCAATTCCACAAGAACGGGGATTCTCGGACAGTTACGTTGGAAACACGTACCCCAGTTCAGACTCATACCATATTGGATAAGACTAGCAGTTGCAAACCCGGCAAAATCGCGGCACTGTTCGCCTCCGTATGCACCACCATCACGCGCCCATCCAAGAACCCGTCATTCGCTTCCAAGGCGTGAGCCGACGCTTCGGCACGCAACACGCCTTGGAAGGCGTCTCATTCGACGTTTTCGACGGCGAGTGTTTTGGACTGGTCGGCGCCAACGGGGCAGGCAAAACGACCCTGCTCAAATGCATGCTGGATTTCATTACACCGCATGCGGGCAGCATCGAGATTTTCGGAACGCCCTACAGCGAGACTCGCGCCCGCGCCCGACTGGCCTTTCTTCCCGAGCGATTCGTCCCTCCGTATTACTTGAAAGGGGCGGATTTTCTGCGATACATGCTCAAGCTGCATGCTCAGCCATTCGACGTCGGCAAGATCCGCGAAATATTCGAGGCGCTTGATTTGGACGCGGACGCCCTGCGCAAAGCCGTGCGCGCCTATTCAAAAGGGATGACCCAGAAGCTCGGACTGGCCGCGTGTTTTCTAAGCAACAAGGACCTTCTGCTGTTCGATGAGCCTGCCACCGGCCTCGACCCCAAAGCGCGCGCATTGTTCAAGCAGCAGGTCAGACAAAAAGTAGAAGCGGGCCACTCTGTGTTTCTGACTTCGCATTCCCTCGCCGACGTCGACGAGATGTGCCAGCGCATGGCGGTCCTGCACCAGGGCCACCTCAGGTTCGTGGGCACGCCCGCTGCACTGCGCGAACGCTTCAGCGCCGAATCGTTGGAGGCCGCCTATCTCGCATGCATCGAAGCGCACGTGGGCTAGCACCGCCAATAAAAGGGACTTCGCGGGCGGGGTATTCACCCCGCCCCCTTTGGAATCCCCCGAAGTTTGCCCCGCGCCAGGAGCGCGGGGAGTACGAGTCGAATTCATCTGGCACAATTGCCCCTGATTCTGACAAGAAAGTTGGCGCGTGGAAGACACCAGGAAACCCGATTTGCTCATCGTGGACGATGATCCGCTTATCACGGATACGCTTCAGTTCGTGCTCAGCCGCGACTTCAACGTCTATTGCGCGGAGTCGCGCCCGCAAGTAAAGAGCCTTCTGCGCCAGTTGGATTCGATACCCGAACTCGCCTTGATCGATCTTGGGCTGCCTCCCAAACCGCATCAACCCGATGAAGGGTTTCAGCTCATCACCGAGTTGCTGGCACACTCCCCACGCATCAAGATTGTGGTGCTGTCGGGCCAAAGCGACGAGAGTAACGCCAAGCACGCTCGCACACTCGGCGCGATCGAGTTCGTACCCAAACCCTGCGAACCGGAGCGGCTAAGGGATCTCCTGCTGGGCGCGCGCCAGCTTGCCACCGCAGAGAAGGTAGCGGCGAAACGCCAGAAGGGTGACGGCCTGGTAGGAAACGGTCCCGCCGTCGATAAACTTCGAGAGCAGATCCGCCAATACGCCAACTCCCCGTTTTCGGTCCTGATTGAAGGAGAGTCCGGCAGCGGTAAAGAACTGGTCGCTCTGTCTCTGCACAATCAAAGTCCACGCGCCGACAAACCCTGCCTGACGTTGAACTGCGCCGCCATCGCGCCGAATCTGGTGGAGGCCACTCTATTTGGGCATGCGCGCGGCGCGTTTACCGGTGCCACCATACAGCGGGCCGGCTATTTTGAAGACACCAAGGACGGTACGCTGCTCCTTGACGAAATCGGCGAACTCCCGATGGATTCCCAAGCGAAGCTCTTGCGGGTACTGGAAAACGGTGAGTACCAACGTGTTGGCGAGACCCAAAACCGCTTCAGCCAAGCGCGCGTGATCGCCGCCACCAACCGTGATTTGCGCCAAGAAGCAAAGGCGGGGCGCTTTCGGGTTGACCTCTATCACCGCCTCAGCATATTTACCGTGAACGTGCCGTCTCTGCGAGAAATGGGAGACGACCGGCGCTTGTTATTGGATCACTTTGCGGAGTTCTATGCTAAGCAAAACGGCTCATCGGTCTTCAACTTGGACGACAGCGCCGAGGAACTCTGGATGCGCTATGACTTTCCCGGCAATGTGCGCGAGTTACGCAACATTGTCATACGTCTGACTACAAAGTACCCCGGCCAGCGCATCAACAGGCAGCAACTGCAAGGGGAACTGGATCCCGATGCGTTCACCTCCGAGACCAGCGGTTTGGTGCTGCCACGCGAAGCCAACGCAGCCATGGAGGCCGCCAAGAGCTACCTCCAATCGCAAAAGGATTTCAGTCTCGATAGTCTGCTGCAGCATTGGGAAAAGAGCTTTATCGATGCCGCCATGGCATTGAGCAGCGGCAATCTGAGTCAAGCCGCGCGTGCGCTCGGCGTGCACCGCACCACCCTCTACAGTCGCATGCAAACGATTGCCGGCGGCAGCGGCGGCGATCAACAGCCTTGATGGAATGCGGCCATGTATTACTCCTTTTTTGGCCTAAGCCAACCGCCGTTTCGCATCACCCCTGACACGGACTTTTTCTTCGAGGGTGCCAATCGCGGCGCTGTGCTCGAGGCATTGGTCTACGCCATTACCCAGGGAGAAGGCATCGTCAAGGTCGTTGGCGAGGTGGGTAGCGGCAAAACCATGCTGTGCCGAGTTCTGCAGGCGCGCCTTCCCAAGCACGTGGAAAGCGTCTATCTGGCCAATCCCAGCGTATCCGCCGAGGAAATCCTGCACGCCATCGGATTCGAGCTGCAGCTTCCGATTACCCGAGCGGCGTCCAGGTTGGAAGTCATGCACGTGCTCAATGAGTACCTATTGGCCCGCCACGCTCAGGGACGACAAGTGGTTGTCTTCGTGGAGGAATCGCAAAGCATGCCGATTCCGACCCTGGAGGAGATTCGCTTGCTGTCAAACCTGGAAACCAAGCAACACAAATTGCTCCAAATCGTACTCTTCGGCCAGCCGGAACTCGATGTAAATCTGGCGCGTCCCGAAATTCGCCAACTGCGAGACCGCATCACCCATAGCTTCACGCTCGGCCCACTGCGCATCGAAGATGTCCACAAGTACCTGTCTTTCCGCTTGCGGGCGGCGGGCTACCGGGGACCTGAACTGTTCAGCCCGGAAATCGCCCGCCACATTGCCAAGG
>JANNFC010000670.1:0-2130 GCA_031379405.1 Betaproteobacteria bacterium
GTAGCAAACGATGTTGTCGAGTCAGAAAGTAGCGGTTATCGCTGCGCGATGTAACGGAACAGCTGTTTTCCTTGCTGCGGCTAAGCGACGCATCGCAAGTTTGCCAGCTTCTCGATGTTGTGTACCAAGCAGAAGAGTTGCCACTGTCCGTTGACCTTGTCGCGGCTGCGTAACGTAAAGCGATTGAGTCGTTTGTGGTAACGAAGATTCCCGAATATGGGCTCAACGGTGGCGAAGCGTCGACCATAGGCGAGGCGACCGGCAGGACTCTCAATGTGTCGCCGCATGTTGGCCACGAGTTGGTAGGCATATGTCGGCACTTTCGGTTTGAAGAAGGCGACTTGTCGGGTGGCAGTTTTATCTGGGAAGCAAAGACACTGCGCGCGTTTATCGCACGGCACGCAATCGCGTTTGGCACCCTGGAATCGACTGACGTCCTGCGCATTGATTCGGCAATTTGCGCCATGACGATAGAGCGACTTGCCGGCGGGGCACACACAGGTGCCCGTTTGTGCATCGTAGGTAAAGTCACTGGGTTGATAGCGTGTTGGTGATTTAAGTTTGGCGGCTTTATTGTGCAGTGGCGTGGGCTGTTCTTTATGCCGCACCTGCGACTTAAAACGTTCATCGCGTTTGCGCATTTGGTTATCGGCAATTAAAGCTTCGATGCTGCTGGCATCGAGTGCACATAAGTTGTGCTTTACTGTGATAGCCAGCGTCGGCGGTGATGAGCGAGGTGGGCGCGAGGAGCGGGGTGAGTTGTTCGACGATGGGCATTAGGAGCGCTTGTTCTGAGCCGGTGCCGTAGGCCTGGGCAGCCGCAATAATCTGATGTTGGGCGTCAACGGCGGCGACCCCGGTATAGCCTTGGATGACGCCTTTATCGGTCGCCATCTTCGCACTCTCATTATCGGTACGATTGGATTTGACGATAGCGCCGCTGGGACCGCGACGGTCGTTCGGATGGGTGGCGAGCCAGGTGCGGAGCTCAGCGGCATCCTGAGTTAAGCGTTGCACTCGTTGGGTTTCTTTGACCCGCATGGTTGGTGTTACCTCGCGTTCATCATCCTCGCGATGACGCGCGAGCATGGCTTTCGCGGCGGCTTCGAGCTTGGTGGCTTGGCGCTCGAATTCGGCGCGGGTGCCATTGCGGGCTTTACTGGCATTGCTGGGTAACTTCACGCCATCGATGGCGAACATCTCGTGGCCCAATAGTCCTTGGCGGTCACAGATGGCGAGGACCGCGCCGAAGACCTTGGCGATGTCCTCGCCGAGGGTGCTGATGAAGTGAGCCAGGGTGGTGAAATGGGGTTGGCTATCACCGGAGAGCGCGATGAAGGTGACTTGTTCAATGCAGGCATCGGGCGATGCTGCGGCTCGACACCAGGCCTCGGGAATAGGCGAAGAGCACAACCTTGAGTAACATCGCTGGAGGATAGGCCGAGGCACCGGTCGAATCATTGCGGAAGCGTGCATCGAAATGGGCCAAATCGATTTCATGATCGAGGAGATGATTCAAGGCGTGCTCAAAGGTACCTGGAACTAATTGGTCTGATAGGACGATGGGTAAGAATCGGGGCGAGGTATCGATATGTTTGTAACGCGCCATGGTGAAACCTTACGAGTTGATGGAAGGTTTCGATCAGATCGACGGCACTCGAAAAAGTTCCCGTGCTCGGTGAACGTGTCGGGACTTTTTCTACATCCTCGTTAGACATAAATACCCAACTCTAGAGATTATCTGATGAAGTACGGAATCTATTTGCCAAATTTCGGCGCGTTCGCGGACCCAAATAATTTCCTGGAGTTTGCCTCCGTCGCTGAGCAATCGGGGTGGGACGGGCTGTTTCTTTGGGATCATGTGCTACTTCATCGAGATTCCGACATCCCAATGATTGATGCTTGGGTGGCGCTATCGGCAATTGCAGCGACCACGCATAGGCTGCGCATTGGGGCTCTTGTCACGCCCCTAGCGAGGCGTCGTCCATGGAAGGTCGCGCGAGAGATAACTTCCCTCGATTCACTGTCACGAGGTCGCGCAATTTTCGGTCTCGGGCTGGGCGCGCCGGCAGACGCAGAATTTGAGTGCTTTGGTGAAGAGACTGCCGATAAAATCCGCGCAGAGAAAAT
>JANNFC010000687.1:0-2537 GCA_031379405.1 Betaproteobacteria bacterium
AGGAGGAAGTTCAATCATGAATCGCAGAAATGCCCTCATCACACTTTCCGCTCTAGGGGCCAACACGTGGCTGGGGCTTCCTTCTGGTGCGTGGTCAGCAGATGCCTACCCAAACAAACCGATCAAGCTTATGGTCAATCATGCAGCAGGCACCATTCTCGATGTTTGGGGGCGGCGCATTGGCGAGAAGCTTGGACAAGCTCTACGCCAAACGGTGGTGGTTGAGAACAAGCCTGGTGCGGGAGGTACCCTTGGCGCTGCGGTGCTGGCGAAGTCGGCACCCGACGGATACACAATAGGGCTCACCGCACAGGCTGAATTGTTTATCGGGCCTTTGTTCTATCCAAACGTCGGATACGATTCCTTGCGAGACCTGATTCCCATTACACGCGTCGCAGAGTCTTCAGCGGTCTTGGTTGTTAGCCCAACTCTAGGCGTGCGCACGTTCAAGGATCTCATTGCTCTAGCGAAGGCTAAACCTGGCCAGTTGACAGCGGCATCGTTCGGCAATGGCACCGTGACACACCTCATGGTTCTGCAATTGCGGCGCCTAACTGGCGCCGATATCATTCACGTTCCCTATAAGGATGGCGCTGCGGCCTTGAACGATGTGGTGGCAGGTCACACGAACATGATGTTCAATTGGGTCACTACGACAAAGGGCTTCGTTGATACTGGGAAGTTGGTCCCGTTGCTAGCTACAGGTACCAGTCGGCTAGCCTGGATTCCCATGCCCCGCTGGTGATCTAACGCGGGAGGGGCGCTTCGCCGCCCTTTTCAGACACGCCGCTTGCTCCGTACGTTATGCATAGTGGTTAACTCATAAATACACGGTCAAAACACTGTTTCTCTTTATTGGGAAGGTGACATCGCCGTTCTCTCCGGGTTTCTAGAGAGAAGTCGGCGTTTTCTAAGAGAATGCTTGCATTTCATTTCATATATAGATAGAGTGATGATGTGTTCATGAGTTAAGGTGTTGACATAACACTCCTCGAGCGCGCCTTCCTCGCACCCACGAACGCCACCCACCGGCAGTACGAGGCGCTTCGGGCCTACTTCATCGACCAGCGTCCCTCCGCTGAGGTCGCCCACCAGTTCGGCTACACACCAGGCAGCTTTCGGGTCCTGTGCCACGAGTTTCGCCAAGATCCTCAGCGCCCCTTCTTTCTGCCCGATCGCCGAGCAACCACCCGGCAGGTCCCCAAGGCGGCTACCGATCAACGCGCCGCGCTTCGCGCACAGGTCATCGAGCTTCGTAAGCGCAACTTCTCGATCTACGACATCGTGCGCGGCTTGCACGAGCAAGGCCAGGCGCTCAGCGCCCCGGCGGTGTGGGCCATCTTGAACGAGGAAGGGTTCTCCAAACTCCCGCGTCGGCGCGACGAGGAACGCCCGGTCAACGCCCGGCCCGAGGCGGCGCAGGCGGCCGATGCGCGAGTGGTTAATTGGCAGGAGCGCGAGTTTCGCACCGAGTTCGGGGGCCTGTTCTTGTTCTTGCCGATGTTGGCGGAGTTGGGCTTCGATGCCCTGATGCGAAAGGCCGGTCTACCGGGCTCGAAGATGATACCGGCGGCTTGCGCCATGCGCTCGCTGCTGGGGCTCAAACTCTTTGGCAATGCGCGCCACAGCCACGTCATGTCCGCGGTGTTCGATGAGGGGCTGGCGCTGTTCGCGGGGCTGAACGTCATCCCCAAGCGCTCCTTCTTGACCGAGTACAGCTGCCGCATCGAACCCGAGTGCTACCCCAAGCTCATGCGTGGGTGGTTTGACGCCATGACCGGGGTGGGACTCAAGCGCGGAGAGTCCTTCCATCTGGACTTCCACTCCATCCCCTTCCACGGCGAGCAGGCACTGCTGGAGAAGCACTACGTGTCCAAGCGCTCCCGGCGCCAGAAGGGGATCTTGGCCTTCCTCGCCCAGGATGCCCACAACAATGTGTTCTGCTACGCCAATGCCGATTTGCGCAAGCAGGACCAAGATGATGAGATCCTGCGCTTTGTGCAGTTCTGGAAGAAGCGCACCGGGGCGCTGCCCGAGGAACTCATCTTCGACTCGCGCCTGACCACCTACGCCAACCTCGATGCGCTCAACCGCATGGGGATTCGTTTCATCACGCTACGCCGGCGTACCCAGAAGCTCCTGGAATCCATCGACCTCATCCCACCCTCGGCCTGGCGCCGCGTGCATTTGAAAAGTCCCTCCCGCATCCACCGCACCCCGCGGGTGCTCGATCAGCGCATCCACCTGGATCACTACGAGGGGGAGCTTCGCCAGTTGGTCATCGCCGAACTCGGGCATGAGCAGCCCACCTTGTTGATCACCAATCAGTTGCGCCGCTCCGCCCCCGATCTGATCGATCACTACGCCCGGCGCATGCTGATCGAGAACACCATCTCTGACGGCGTGGACTTCTTCCACATCGATGCCCTCTCATCGGCGGTGGCACTCAAGATCAACTGCGACCTGCAGCTCACCTTGATGGGCTCGAGCCTGTATCGCATGCTGGGCACGCGCATCGGTGGGGCCTACGCCAGCGC
>JANNFC010000693.1:0-5447 GCA_031379405.1 Betaproteobacteria bacterium
AGGGTATGTTCCTTACCGCACAGATTCATCGAGCACGGTTGTCGATACTGTGCTCGCACTCGCTTAGGGTGTAGGCAAGGAAGGGTCTCACCCGAGACGGGCATTCCATGAAAGCATGAGCCATCAAAGGGAGTGCCGCTGGCTATTGACGAAGGGTGGGTGCGGTGCCCACCGTGTTGCACGTGTATGCATTTCGACATCCGCCCCGTTATCTATAACTTTACTGGAGACACCGATGATTCCGATGAACAATGAACATCTCGACAAGACACTCTCGATGGGAAAAGCGAAGGTCAAGGGTGCCAGCAAGCGCGATGCGGACCCTTTGGAAAGCAACAAAGACAGCATGCAAGGGGAGGGTAACTACGAGGCGGCGAAAGAATTTAATGAAGCAGAACACCTATTTGTCGAGTCGGGCAAGGTGCCGGAAGCGGCGCGTGCTGCGGCCCCTACCTCCGAAGCGGAGGAGCGAGACATGATCGCGGCCGAAAAGGAAGGAATACGGCGGGTAAAAGGAGACAGATTGCTGCCTGTGAAGCAGGCGTCTGCTGAGTCCGCATCACGCGAAGTTCTCGGGAGCGATTCCGGGCAGAAGCGCGGGTGAACGCTTGGACTATTAATCGTTTGGGCAGGCGCCTGCACGACGCGCGTTTTATTTGTATAACTGTCCTCGCAATGTGGGTTCTTGCAAAGTCGCTTTGATCGCACGCCGCTTTGATCGCACGCATTACCATGCTCATGACGCTTGAGTGACATTCCGCGCTTCAAATACCCATTTACCGCGCTCTGTGGGTTGGCAGACATACAGGGTTGTAGGGGTGCCGTAGGCTGTGCTTTGGTGATCTGGGGCCGTGACCGTGCCGCATTGGCGGAGAACGCGAGCGCTTAGAACATTGTGTCACCGCGGAACGTCTAGTTATCTGAGCTGAAGATGTTGATTCGTGGGGCCATGCAACTACGTCATGAGGATTTGCAAGATGAAACGCAGCGTACTAAGTTTACTGATTGTTGGACTCGCCGGCGGTGTTCAATCGTCGGCCATAGCGCACGACACCACCGAAGGAAACTCCCTTGTCGAGACCACTCAAGGCAGAGCCGCGCCCGAAGGTGACATCGATGCTCAAAGTGCCGGAACGGCGAGCCAAGATCGTGCTTCCAAAGCAGTCGTAAGAGACCATTCGACGTCCAGAACTGATTACGACGCCGCCATCGGCAGTGCGCACTCTAACTATAGAGAGGCGAAGGTTCAGTGCGACCGCATGCAGGGCGACGCACTGCGCTCATGTATCGCGGAAGCCAACGCGACCCACAACGATGCACTGACTCAAGCGCATGCGAAGTGGGGCAAGCAAACGCAGATGAGCGCAACGCATGGTGATTCCACTCATCACAAGAACAACAATGCCGAAGTCGGAGGCTCTAACGACAATTCCGCGACGATAAACTCGACGGCTTCGGAGAATCGTCATAGCGCCATTGCGGCAGGCGACGCTGCTCGTTCCATGCAAAACGGAAATGACTATAGCGTCGCCATGAACAACGCCCAATCTAAGTTTAGAGAGGAGCGCACGAAATGCGACCGTCTAGAGGGCGACGCGATGCGTTCATGCGTCACGGATGCGGGCAGGGTCAGGAGCGAATCGTTAGCACAAGCTAGAACGAGACTGGATGGTCAGGCGGAAATAAATGGTGGGGAAGAGAAGGTTAAGGATCGATCTGGCAAGGACGCGACTGCGCGAGACGGAGAAACTCCTGTCATGGACGGTATGGGGAAGTTTACCAACTAGCCTCTAGACAACTTTAAGCATCCGTCGAGATTTTCGACGAACACGGGCAGCCACAAGGTTGCCCGTTTTTCCGTCCGAGTCATGCGCACATATGGCGCATACATCTGGGTATAAAAGTGCGGACGCCTCATCGGAACCCATGGAAGTTCTTGCGCCTATGTGCGGCACCGTACTGAATACAAACGACGTCGCGAATACTCTCAATGGTGTGGCATGGTCGTCGTGATTCAGGCGCCCGCGTGAGTTCGGCATGCCTCTCTGAGCCTCGGCGGAGAGTCTGATACCGCGTTCGAGTGTCACAGACCTTATAGACCAACCCCGATGTCCATTCCGATGCCAGAAGTCGTCGTTTCCAAATCGGAAGTCCAGGCTGACAATGACTTACTTATAAGTCTGGAATCGGATAAACCGCGCGCTGCCGAAACAATTTCCGACGGTCGGTGGGGAGTCGTGCCGACCATCCTGGGTTCGGTCGCTGCTGTCTTCGCGCTGGAATGGGCGCAGAGTTTTATCATTTCAGTGTTGTTAGGGCTTTTGTTCGCCTACACCCTAACACCTCTCGTGGTTTGGTTCGATCGGATAAGAGTTCCGCGCTTTGTAAGCACCACTATCGTGATGGTGAGTGTGCTAAGCGCACTCGTCTTGGGCACCTACTCCTTGGGTGGCCAAGCGCAGACAATATTGAATGAGCTGCCGAACGCCGTGAACAAGTTGTCGGCTGGCCTTGAGAGCCTGCGTAAGGGTCCTGACAGTACCATGCGAAAGGTGCAAATTGCCGCGCGCCAGATCGAAAAGGCGACCAGCGAGGCGGCCGGTGTTACTTCGGCGTCCAGGCAGCCCGTCACGCGCGTGGTCATCGACCCACCCGGTTTCAAGGTGGGTAATTTCCTGTGGGCGGGTTCGGTTGGTGCGGCGGCACTGATTGGCCAGGCGCTGATGGTGTTCTTCCTGACCTTTTTTCTGTTACTTGCTGGCGACTCCTACAAGCGTAAGTTGGTGCGTCTCGCGGGGCCGTCCCTGTCGCAGAGGAAGATTACCGTCCACATAATGGACGCCATCAACCAATCCATTCAGCGTTACATGTTCATGCTATTGGTGACTAACGTTCTCATGGGACTGCTCACTTGGGTGGCATTGCACTGGATCGGCCTCGACAACTCTGGTGCCTGGGCGGTCGCTGCGGGTTTGCTTCACCTTATTCCCTATTTTGGTCCGGCGGCGGCGGCCGCGGGCATAGGCATGGCGGCTTTCATGCAGTTCGATACCGTGTCGATGGCGCTGCTGAGCGCCTCGGCTTCGCTCGCAATCGCGGCCTTTGTCGGGACGTTCGTTACCACGTGGATGACGGGAAGGATCGCCAAAATGAATACCGCCGCGGTGTTCGTCTCTCTGCTGTTCTGGGGATGGCTGTGGGGCGTGTGGGGCATGCTGCTGAGCATTCCCATTACCGTGATCGTCAAAGTGGTGGCTCAGTATGTAGAGCGCCTTCATCCGGTGGCAGAGTTGCTTGGAGACTAGTCTGCACTGGATGTGCCGCGAACGCTTGTTGATTCAGGACAACACTTCAGCCGAGCGAACGGCGGATACGGGTCTTTGCTTTGTCGATTCCGATCGGACCTCGGTATCTTTAGTGGAGGAAGGAATAATCTCCCATATCCCACGCGCAACAGCAATCACCTTCAGCGCTCTTCGGAGTACTTGTTTATAGGAGGAGGCGCGGACACCGTTGACGGCGCTCGCAGCCGAAGAGGTCGCGCGGGCCTTAAGCCCAATGAACTGGCCAGCCGCAAATCCCAGGCATCCCGCTACCAACAAAATCTTTGGGGAGGATAGCTGTTTGCGTAAGTTTAGACGAAGCGCGGACAGTCGAACTCCAATTATGCGTCGACGATCCAGGACTCGCCTTTCCGCATGATACACACGGGTTGTCAGAGGCAATTGCTTAGGTCGACTTAGTACGCTGGTCGTCATCACGGAATCTCGGAATATCCAGTGCGCTAGGTACAGGGCGAAGGCTGCGAAGGGTGGCGGGGAACTGCAGATGATAACTTTGTTTGCGTATCACGCCGTATAGGACAAAAGCGGCGACCAAATTGGCCGTCACCGCAAGTAGCATGGCCATACTGGCTGTAAAACCAATCTCGATTAATACCAACACCGCAGCCCCGATAATCCCAAGCCACGCGCTGATCAGAAGAATGGCAATCATCACCCCGGCTGCAATCATGATTACTAAGCTCCTGCCGGCCAGTTTGGTTTCCAACGCCGCAAGCGTTAACTGATCGTGCGCTAGGCCTTGTACCTCATGCCACAGCGAGCTAAACTCGTGCAGCAATCCGGCGGTACTCGGCGGCACTGCGCCAGTTACCGCCGAATCGCCCTTCTGACCGAGTGCGTTGATAGAGTCCATACTGGACGTCTAACGAGAGCTCAATATTCTGCTCAAAAGGAATCCCGCGCCGATTGCGACACCAAGGGAAATCAGTGGGTTGTCGCGAACGTATCCGCGGCACTGTTCCACCGCTTTCACCTGAGCATTCTTCAATTGCTCCGCGCTCATGCCAAGGTTGTCTACCGCATGGCCCGCTGCGCCGGCGATCTTGTCGACCGCTTGATGGGCGCCCGAGGCAAGGCGGTCTACCACGGGACGCGCAACATTTGAGGCCCTGTCTATGGCCTCATGTACCCCTGTGCTGGCCTGGCCGACGACTCGCCCCAAGCTGCCACTGTCGTCTTTTGAAGAGGGCATAGAGCTTCCGGTTGGTTGCATCTTTATCTCCTTTGCAAGAATTACTGATTAAGACCATGGTTAACCCACAGCCATCAAAAGCACTAAAGAAGGACGGTGAACTTCGCCGTCCCTCGTGTTTACTGAACGCTGATATGGTTTTCGACCGACTTTACCCCTTGGATACCACGCGCAATCTCAGTAGCCTTCATGGCTTCGTGCTGGCCCTTGGCGGTTCCGGACAACGTGACAACTCCCTTGGAGGTGTTCACGGTAATGTTGCGGGCGGCGACTTCATTATCAGCAACCATCTCAGCTTTTACTTTGGTTGTGATCCACGAATCGTCGACGTACGCCCCGGTTTTTGTGCCGGTATTCGCGCACCCCATTACGCCGGCTACCAAAGCAGCCATGATCATCAAACTTCCCTTATTTGTATTCCTCATCGTTCGCTCCTACTGGTTGGAAATGTTGCAGTGAATCGGTGGGCAGTTAGCCCATCTCGCGGTTTCGTTGAAACCGATGTTGACGCGAGCAGAATGTACGCGTCAATCGGCACTTTTTCTGTGCGCTGGCAGACATAGAACGTCGCACTCGTTGAGTTAGCGGGGTCCTCGACACTTGCGTTGGCGACTGTGTCGTGAAAATGCGTGGACATAGCCGAATCCGAATGTGGCATTTGATGCGGTCGGTTTTCCTACCTTTTGCCTTCTCGCCGGAGCTGCCACGCTAGGGTTCGGAAGCTTCCCAACCACTGGTGTGATCATTCTTGGTTTTGGGATGCTTCGGCGCAGAGGGTAGCGCGGTCGAATTGCCGTCCGAAGACTGATGGGATTTCCCAACGTCGTCGGTACTCGGCTGGCCGGTCTTCGTCGTTGTCGGCGTGACCGTGTCTCCGGTTTTGCCTCCCGGATCGGGGCCCATGCTCAACC
>JANNFC010000705.1:0-2949 GCA_031379405.1 Betaproteobacteria bacterium
CATGCGCATGGTCCGCTCAGTGTTCGGGAATGTTTGCTTCATCCACCGTGTCACACCGGCGCCCCTTCGCTCCCCCCGAATTATCAGAGTTCGTCACTACTATGGATGCCTCCGACTTCCATTGACCTTCCATCCCACTCCCCGTTTCTTACACTTGTCACAGACCGCGCGCATTCGACGACGCTGGAATGATAAGAACAGGGAAAACTGATATTTCAAGACCTGACCCCTGGCCTAGCTGCTGGCGCGAGTAGCCTGTCGTGCGCAGTTCAGACTCATACCATATTGGATAAGACAATATTGGATAAGACTGTTGCACGCCAACGTTATCTGGCGCATAGTAGTTGCGCGACTCGATAGCCGCAGTCTGACGCGTTTGGATGATCGCAGCAACGCGCACCGCCGTGGTCGCGGTTGGTTGTGCGCACAACCCTATGATATGGTAGGAATGACACACAGACGGCCATCACCCTGGCGCGAGTGGCTTCGGCAACGAATACTTCGCTGGGATCACACCTCGTGGTTACGGCAAGGGGGTTGTTGATCGAAGCGAATCTCATCCTACTTGCTGCGATGATCGTTGGCCCCAGCCACGGATTAGTGTGAGCAAATCGCTCTTGCAGACAAGCAAGATGCGCAACGTTTAGAAAGAGGAGATTTGTGATGAAACGGCAATTGGCAGATACGGGAATTATTTGCGCGGTGCTTGTGTTGTTGGCTTCCAGCGCGGGCGTTCAAGCGCAGATCGCCAAGAATGTGGCGGCAAAGAGTCCGTGGGGTCCCTCCGATGAGATCGGAACCCTGAATATGATGACCGATACCTCCAGATTGGACGTTCTCAAGCAGGTCACCGGCGGCAAGGTCTACGATCTCGCTGTCGAAATGTTTGTAGGGATGCCGACGTGCTGTGTTCCCTTTGGGGATCCAAACTTTCAGATATTCATGACGCATACGCCCGCCCAAGATACCGCCAAGGAACTACTGTCTTATTCCGGCGATGGCGTGTCCATGTATACCCACACCGGCACGCACATTGATACCCTTAATCACTTCGGGCTACACGGGAAGATCTGGAATCAAGTCAGCTCCCAGGACGCTCTCCGCGTTCGTGGATGGACCAAGTCGGGCGCCGACAAATATCCTCCCATTATTGCCCGCGGGGTGCTGATCGATGTGGCGAAGTCCAAAAACGTAACGGCCTTGCCAACTTCCTACGCCATCACCGTGGCGGACCTGCAAGACGCGCTGAGAAAACAGGGTACGACACTTAAAACGGGCGATGTGGTCTTGACGCGGACCGGGGCAATGACTCACTGGCCCGAATCGACCAAGTATCGTTTGGCGGATCAAGCCGGTCTTAGCCTGGAGGCGGCCCAGTGGCTGGTTGAAGGGCAAAAGGCGATGCTGCTGGGGGCGGATAACTTCGGAGTCGAGAGCTTTCCCTCCAAAGACCCTGAAAATTTTGTGCCTGTACATACCTACCTACTCGCCGAACGCGGTGTCTCTCTGGTCGAAGCCTTATGGCTGGAAGACTTGGCGAAGGATCAGGTGTATGAGTTCCTGTTCATTGCCTCGCCTCTGAAAATGCGGGGCGCAACCGCATCGCCGATCCGTCCGCTAGCGATTTCCATTCAACGCAATTAGGACGGAGAAGGGCGCTGCCGACGTGGTTTTGCTTCACCCGCTAGCCGTTGCACGCGATGTGGAAGGTGATTCGATAATTGCGTTCCCCAATTCTTGAGGACATCGAATACGGCGCGAGAGCGCTCATCAGTGCTCTCTGACAGGTGACGACGAAAGACTTTGGGGCACCTCTAATAATCACGCGAAATGAGCATCGCGAGAGTTCAGTGGACAGAATTCGTTGTGTTCGCGATCAAATTGCACCCAAGTAAATTACCCCGCCGCAAGCGGCGGGGCTTTGAAAACCCGAACACCTAAAACAACTTCAACTACGGATCGGACCCTTCCTTGTGACGCCGTATATATTGCCGTATCACCTCTGCAGTTACCTTATCTCCCACCGTGCGCGCAAAGTACCCGTCTTCCCATAACTCCCCTCCCCACAGCGTGCGCTTTACCCTCGGGTACTCCTTCAATACCGCCCGCGCACTTATACTCTTCAGCCTGCTCACTACGTCCGATATCGCGTAGCGCGGTGGAAACGAACAGAATATGTGCACATGATCCTCACTGACTTCCATCTCCTCTATCGTTATGTCGTAGGCTTCGCCTATCTCTCGAAACAGCTCTTCCACGCGCTTTGCCAACTCCCCCGTCAACAACTTCTTACGATACTTCGGCGACCATACCAAATGGTATGCCCTGTCATAGGCCGCATGCGCCGCTCCTCTCCACACCATCCCATCATTCTAGCCATCACACCATCTTGGGGTGGGCATCGAGCCCACCCCAAGATCGCCCATTCCTCCCCACCGCAAGCGGTGGGGCATCCTGTGCGTTTTTCGTGAAATGCCCCGCGTTTTATGACGTGGACTTCAACAACAAGAAACACAAAGGTGGCGGCTACTGCATCATCACCGACACTGATGGCGACCAGGCCTACTTAACGTGGCAAAACCAGGGTGACACCGTGACTGGGCCCGGAACATTCCAGTACACAGGGGGCACCGGAAAATACCAAAACATCAGCGGCAACAACACCTTTGTCGGAGTCACTCAGGTGAACTGGCAAGACGGGACGTCAACAGGGTACGCCAGCTGGAATCGCTGATCTCATTGACCCTAGGCATTCGCCAAGCAGCGGAGCCCAACGAATAAGGTTAGATCGTGCGAGCGAAGCGAGCCACGATCTAAACCGTTTGTTGGACGAGCCCGGCCCTGAGCGCGGTCTGGCCTCACAGAAAATATGTCTTTGGGGAGTACCCCGGTTGGAAGATTTACCGGGAGAACGGGGGCTTGAGAGGCCGCTTCCTGCGTGCCGTTGCG
>JANNFC010000715.1:0-8579 GCA_031379405.1 Betaproteobacteria bacterium
TCTCCGGCATCGCCGCCAGCGCGTTGGCGACACTACCGCCGTCGGAGTGGCCGCTGTAGAACACGCGCTGCGCATCGATGCACCAGCGTGCCGCTACGATGGCTGGAATGCTTCCCAGATCCTTTGTGGATTGCGGACCGAGTGGCCGATGGTCGGCGTAGGCCACGACAAAGCCAGCGCGGGTCGCCGGCTCGGTAAAGGCGGTCACTCGCTCCACTTCGAAGCGATCGATGCCCGCGGGCGCGTACACCACCAACATTTGCAAAAGGCGAACATCGAAACCCCGCCGCGCCTTGGAAGCTAATTCGCCAATGCCACTTTAGTACTCTTGAACACCGGAATAATCGCCCCTCCCACCTCGGCAATATGGCGCTTGCCATCCTGGTCGAACAAAAACAGTAAACCGCCGAACTTGCTATCGACGTCGGTTAAAAAGCTGGTCAACCGCTCGACTTCGTCAGCAAGTCCTCGCGCTCCTTCTTCAACACCAGATATCTGGGGATAAGGAGCGGGCGACGCAGGAATCTCGATCTTGACCAGTGTCATCCAGTACTTGTCGAACTCGGCAGAGGTGGAATCCAGTCCCGCCTCCCATCCATAGGCCTGCTGATACAGCTTACGGCGTGACGCAATCGGAAGTTCAAATCGCGATGGCCTTGGAGACGGAAGACCATTTGAACCTCACTCTGCGATCACTTCGTCGACGCCGGTCAGCGACTCGGTACGACGCAGGTCCGATACCGGCAGCGTCAACACAAACGTCGCACCTCGATCGGGGTTGTTATACGCCGAAACGCTGCCACGTGGGCTTGCACGATACTGGGCGAGGGAGTGCAAGCAGATCCTACTTATCCCGCCGCCCCTCGTCGCGTTTCAGGGCTTCAGACATGGCGGAGAAAAATCCGCCGGCCGCCTGGGTAAATCGCTCTCCCACGTTGCGTGCGGTATCGACCCCGGTGGATTGAGCTTGCATCCACGATGAACCCATTCGATGGGTGAATTCTCGCAGGGTGGCACCGACGACTCGGCCGGTATCGGTGCCTGCGCGTTCGACATGCGTCATTAGATTACGCATTTCCCCCTTGACTGTTTCCGAGGCGGACTCCGAGACACGGCTCCAGGTTTGCAAGAAATCGGCTTCGAGCCTGCGCACTTGCTCCAGCGCCTGCTTGAGTTCGCCTTCACTGAAATCCTTGCCTTTCGCCGCTAACTCCTTAACCGCCAAACTGGAGGCGTGGGCAGCCCGGGTGAAGGCTTCATCCAAGCCTGAGAAAGCGGACTTCAGCGCTTCCTTGGCATCGTGGCCGTGAACACTCGCGCCTTCACTGATCCCTTCGGTCATGGCACCCATGACGTCGCGAAACTCCTTGACGTCGAACTGCCGCTCGCGCAGGGCTTGTAGGGTCAGTGCGCGCACTCGCTCACGGATACGACTGGGATCGTTCATGGACTCTTGAGCGGCTCGACGAAGTTCCTCGTCATTGGAACTGGGTACTGACATGTACGACCTCTCTTCAATTGATGCAGTCGATGACGGTGACGCGTTTCCCCGGCGCGGTCGGCATTATGCACCTTTCATAGGGCATCGGGTCGGATGTCATCGAAGTATCTGAACAACTTCTTCGCCGGGTTCACTGGATTGTTCGACCGTCAACCCTTCACGATCACCTTCTTGTAAGTCATTTCGATATTCAGCTCGATACGATCCCGGAACTGTCCCAGGGGATACTTCGACATGCCCTGTTCGTACTTCGCGCCCAACAAATCGGGGATCGATTTCTTCATATCATCAAGGCTCGCGCCCGCGTCGGCCGCCTTCTTTACCGCCGCGATGATGTCGCTCAAGTAACCACGAAAGAACGTCAGGTGCTCGCGCGGCGCGACCTCGCCATGGCCGGGAATGATGCGAGTGAAGTCAAACCGTTCCAAGGCATCCAGCGTATGAATCCAATCCTCCATGAACGCATCGTTCATGAACGGCATCCAGTCGATCAGCGCATCGCCGGTGGCGACCACCTTTTCTTTCGGGAGGTATATGAACACGTCGCCGTCCGTATGCGCACGCCCAAGGAGAAGGATCTCGATCTCGCGCCCGCCTTCGTTGAACTTCACTGAATTCGACAACGTTCGCGTGGGTAACGCGGGTTTGAACTGTTTGAGTTCCGCTAGGTAGGATTCGGCCTGCCGAAGATTGGCTTCGAGACGAACCTTCTTGGTGTCGCTGGTTGACGCGAGGACTTCGACCTTGAGTTTTTCGATCTCCTTGGGAAGATTGGCAATCTGTTTGTCCACGTAGCCGATGCCACCATTATTGGCGTCAGGATCGATCAGACGCTCATGAGTACGTTGCGATGTAATGATCTCGACATCAGGAAACTCGTCCTTGTATGCCTGGTTGCCCTGCCAGTGATCCCAGTGGAAGTGCGTGTTGATGATCTTGCGAATCGGCATCTTGGTGACGGACCGAATCTCGCGGTATAAGGCAAGTGCCGCCGACGCCTTCGAATGCGAATCCACCACCACCACTCCGTCGTTGGTGAGAATCACCGCCGCGTTAGAATTGACCTTGTAGCGCGGCGCCGCGATCGCGGCGTAGATCCCGTCCGCTACGGGCTTGAGTTCGAACAGTTCCTTGCCGGCAGTTTTTGTATCCGCCGCCATCGCACAGCAAGGCCCGAGATGGTCCGCGGCCTGAATCGCTGCGGCAGCCACTCCGGCCTTGAGCAAGAACTCACGGCGTGATAGCGATGTGCTCATTGATCGGCGCCATGCTGGTGCGACGCGGCGATGACGATGCCATGCTGTGCGGCACCTATGGCCGCCACAAGGACCATTTGCGCCGCATCAAAAAGGAATCCCGTCAGGATGCCCGCGCTGGGGGAAATCCGTTTAGCCATTTTGCGACGACTTCCGCGCCATCCCCGTAGGTGCTACCGGGTTTAAGGAACAAGAGTGTGCAAGTTGCGCTAGGGAGAAGATTTACGCAATCGACAAGGTAGGCTATGACCGAAGTGAGCGTGGCGTAGTCCTGCTCATCCAAGGCGACCAAGAATTTGTCGCGTAATTCAGCAGACGCGCTACGCCTATTTGCAACCGGTACAGCGGACATGGGTCCCCCTCTGAGGCGTCAATTGAACAATCTGGTGGCACTTTCCCCATTTCGAATGGAGGACACGGACCGGACTAGACCGAGGCCGAAGCAGTGTCGGCCCTCGGCACCGCTTTACCAAGGCATATAAATAACTAATTCTCTTGACTTTAAGCCCTGGTGCGCGACTATTGCACCGGCAAGGCCCACCGGGGCGGTCTGCGAATGAAGGGGACTTCGCGGGCGGGGTATTGACCCCGCCCTTGACCAAAGGGGACACCGTACCAATCACTTCGCCCCCTTTGGAAACCCCCGAAGTTTGCCCCGCGCCAAGAGCGCGGGGCATACGAGTTCTATGGCGGGTCACCCGACTTGGCCAAAGAATCCCGCCGTCATAGGCGAAAAAAATCTCGCGCGCCCCCTTGCAATCCGATTCAATGCCACAATGTAACGCAATCGATCTCGCTTTGGGACCGCCCTCGCATTCCACCATTACGGCGCCGCCTCGGTCTACTCCCATCGTCTTGCTAGATGCTTAGCGCAATTTTGCGCGAGACAAACCACGATCAAGAGGACAACATGGCTACAGGTACCGTCAAGTTTTTCAACGCCGCAAAGGGCTTCGGATTCATTCAGCAAGACGATGGTTCAAAGGATGTGTTCGTACACATCTCCGCAGTGGAGCGCTCCGGATTGGGCGGACTCAACGAGAACGACAAATTGTCGTACGACGTGGAAAAGGGCAACAACGGCAAATTGTCCGCAGTTAACCTGAAGAAAGCCTGATCCACCTTGTCGGGGGATTGAATTCCCCGCCGCGCGCACTCAATATTATTCCGCTCGCTCTGTATGCCGGCCACCGGCACTGTAGGGCGAGCGCATCCCTTATAGAAAGCTGAACCGTGGCAAAAGAAGAAGTGATTGAGATGGAAGGGTTGGTCAGCGAAGTGCTACCCAACACGCAGTTCCGCGTCACGCTAACTAACGGGGTGGGCATCATCGCTTACGCCTCCGGCAAAATGCGAAAGCACCGCATCCGCATACTGGCCGGCGACAAAGTCACACTAGAGATGTCGCCCTACGACCTAACCAAGGGCCGCATCAGTTTCCGGCACAAAGATGAAGCGCCAGCCGGTGGGATGGCCGCGCGCCGCACCTGGAAGCGCTAACTCCCCAACAAGCAGGCTTTTCGCCTTAATCAGGTACTCCCTAGCTGTCGCGGCCGCGACAAGGTCCGGCCATCGTTGCGCTGTCGCAATCTATACTGCGAGCAAAGGGAGCAGCCCTCCCGCACAGCGTTGTACGATTCACACTCAGCATAACTTGGAGGATGCAATGCGTATATACATGATTGGTGCCGGCGCCATGGGCGGATTCTATGGAGGCCTCCTCTTCAAGTCAGGTTTCGACGTGACCTTGATCGATCCGCGCGAGAATCATATCAATCCCATTCGCCAGCACGGCCTCAAGGTGGATGGCGTGCGAGGCACGCATACGATCAAGGTGCCGGCATACACCAATGCGGCGGGACTTCCCTCTGCAGATCTTGCCATCGTCTTTTCCGACACCAACGCCACCAAGGAAGCCGCCCGCACCGCTACACAGGTGCTCAATCCTGACGGGTTCGCACTGACCCTGCAAAACGGCATAGGCAATGTCGAAGCCCTGGTCGCGGAGTTGGGTGAGAAGCGCGTCACCGCCGGAGTCACGATGAATAGTGGAGCGCATCCGGAACCTGGTCGCGTGGCATACACCAACGCCGGCATGACCTCGCTCGGAGAACTGGACGGACAGATCACGCCACGTATCAAAGCCGTAGCCGACATGCTCAATAAGGCGGAGATTCCCACCGAGATCATCACCGATCCGATGTCGCAGATCTGGACTAAATTCGTGCTCAACTGCGGCGTCAATGCCCTAACCGCCATCACCGGATTGCGCGCCGGCGAGATCCACCGCACGCCGGAGGTGAAAGCGCTGCAAGGCAAAGTAATCGACGAAATCCTTCTCGTGGTGGCCCGCAAAGGCATTAAGTTACTCGAAGCGGATCCCAAGAAAAAAATCATCGAGCACTGCCGCCTGCGCTACAACAAACCATCCATGATGCAGCATGTCGAGCAAGGTCGCCGCACCGAGATTGATTCCATCAACGGCGCGCTCGTGCGAGAAGGCAAAGCGCTGGGACTCTCGCTGCCCTATAACGAGACGATCGTGGCGCTGATAAAGGGATTGGAGAAGAGCCGAAGACAATTGCTGCATGAACCGCCGCGTGATTATGCAAAACTGGAACAGGAAGCGGAGGCCGAACCGCATTAGCAAATCCAGTTCTCGACCTTTAGCCCGGGAACCCTTGAGATCTGTCGATTTGCATGCAAACTTGAAGAGGCGCTTCGCGTAATCTCCGGGAAGTCCACGGCCAAAGCAAGCGCTCCGAGCGCGGTCACCGCCGCTATCTTCGAGCCTTCTCGAACGGATACACCAGATCACCCGTCTTGAGTTGCACGGGTTCCAAGATGACCTGTTTGCCGGGTTGCCGAAATTGATCGACGTTCTTGTCCACAATGCCGCGGAACTGGATCATCGCTATGCGCGGCGTTGCCCATTCCCCGTCCTTACCATAGCGGATCGATCCGACGATGGTCTTCATTTCATTCTTGCGCAGATAGTCCGCTAGCACCTTGTGATCGAGACTCTTGGTCGCAGTGATGGCCTGCTCGAACATCTGTCCGATGGCGTAGTTGTATGGCGGCAGGTAGTAACCCAGCGGATCGACCTTGGCCTCTACGGCCCGCTTAGCGTACCGCCCAAGGAATTCCTGTATGCCCGGGAAGTCCATGGTCTTCTCCGGCACGTAGGTGTGGTAATTCACGATGCCATTGAGCATGGAGCCCAGCGACGACATGATGGGCGTGAATTGCAATCCCACCATGCCGCCGCCGAACAGCTTGACCGATTCGCCCACGCCAATCTCGTTCACTGCGCGCACGATGGCGGCCGAATCATTCGGATAGGACATCACCACTACCATATCGGGCTTCGCCGCCTTGATAGCGCGGATCATGGAAGAAAAATCCACCGTCGCCGGCGGATAGTTTTGCTCGTAGACGATCTTCAGTCCTTGCTTCGTTGCAAGTTCTTTCGCACCGCCGGCGAGGTTTTGCGCGAACTCCTGGTTGGCGCAGAGGAAGGCTATGGTCTTCGCGCCAGCCGCTTGCCCGAGCTTCAGGTAGCCTTCGGACCAGCTCGCCGCATCGTTCCAAGGCCCGTTGTTGAAATACATGTCATGCTGGATTTTGTGGTTGGCTTGGAACGCGAAGTTACCCATCAAGAGCAACTTGCGTTGCTTCACCAACGGCATGATGGGCGCCGTGGGCACCGTGCCGTAGGGTGCGATAAGCAGATCCACCTTATCGATGTCGAGAAGCTTGGCATAAATGCTAGGCGTGGTGGCCGCACTGGACTGATCGTCATAGGCGATCAGTTCGACTTTGCGGCCCAGCAGCCCACCGCGCGCGTTGACGTCATCCACCCAGATCTGGAGCGCGAGGAGTGCCGCTTTTCCGCCACCGGCCAAAGCTCCCGTCTGGGCAATACCGATGCCGATCTTGATGGGTTGTTGGGCATGTGCGTGCGGTACGACCACACCAACACACGCCGCAATGATGACGGCAAACATCGCGGCCAGAAACTGCAATCTACGTTTCCAATATTGCATACACCCTCCTCTCGATTAGTCCTCGCCGCTGTATTACTCGAACCATGTCTCGACGGACGGAGATTAACAGTGAGCGCGGCGTGGCTCAACGCTACGCACGCTTCGCCGCAGTGCACAAGAGTCAGCTTTCCACCGCTTGACAGGTTAACCGTAACGAGCCTAAAAAGACCGTGCCCCACATCAAAAACCCTAGCATTGGTTTCGTCGGGCAGGGGCAACCCGCCGGGCGACGTCGGCAAATCATGGCGAGTTGCACCCGCTCTACGAAAACCGCGTAGGTGGTCGGAGTGCAGATCTACAACGGGAGGAATTCATGAATGACTGGCGAGAAGTGCGTGTATGGTCACTCGAGGAAATACTCAAACGCGTGGCGCGTTTCAAGGATCTGCAAGGTTCCGACGGTGGCTTACCGGATAGCGAGGTACCTGAATGCCGCCGCACACTGTACAACGTCATCGGCTTCCAGCCGCCGCAGGATAGGCGCAATGAAGCCACCACCTCCCCCGTCGGCGACAACGCTTCGGCCATGGCGGCGATTCCCATCGCGGAGGGCTTCAACCTCGGCTACTGCCGCGCCAAACCGGGCAAGGGGCCGCTCATGCACAACCACGATTCCAATGAAACCTTCATCGCCATGACCGGACGCTGGCGCTGTGAGTGGAACGAGGGCACCGCAATGCAGTTCGTCGACCTCGATCCGCTTGACGTCATCTCGTTTCCTGTCGGCGTTGCGCGCCGGTTCATGAATGTCACCTACGACCAACCCGAGCGAGAGCACGTTTTGATGTTTGTTATCGGCGGCAATGCGCCGCAGGCCGAGTTCACATCCGACGCGATGCGGCGCTGCGAGGCATGGCAGGCGGAGAAAGACGTACACGCAGATTGAGCGTCCTACTCACTACTACTTGGCTAGTGGTCCTCGCCCTGGCAACGCTGAGTTCTCCTCGCGCAGTGCCGAACGACGTCAACTGACAATCATGTTCTGTGACTTGGTGGGCTCGACTTCACTGGCCCAACAACTCGATCCTGAACGATTGCGCGAGTTGATGCAGCCCTATCAACAGGCCTGTCGTGACATAATCGAGAAATACGACGGCCACGTGGCGCAGTATCTGGGGAATGGGTTGATGGTGCACTTCGGCTTCCCGCGCGCGCGTCGGATCGAGCCCTCACCGTCGGCTGCGCTATCAGTGCTCCACTTTTCACACACAAAGCGCGCTCCACCCGGTGATCGAGAATTTGGAAAGCGCGGCAGGTATTACGCAAGACGACTGCCCGGAGCAAAAACTCGATAAGGTCGAAGTACTGTACGGGCTTTGGGTGCTCTACTTTTTTCGGGCAGAGTATGCGGCGCGCACGGGGTTTGTCATCAGGATTGGCGAGATCATGTCGAAATTGGATGATCAACGGCTGGCGTTATTCGCGGAAACCATAGCATGCAGGTGATTAGTGCAGTGGGTCGCTCTGTCTTCTGGGCTTCCCGGATGCGGCCGTGGCACTTCAAGCGCACATGATCAGCCTGGCAACGCAACACGCCGAATCAAACAATCTGGCGCAGGTATTGGCGCACACCGCTATCTTTGGTTTTCGGGTTATGTGCAAACCTATCTGGAGCGCGATCTTCAGTCGTTACGTGCGGTGGAGAATCTTGCCGACTTCCGACGCTTGATGCGCGCCGCCCGCCTTCGAATTGGAGGCCCACTCAATCAGACGGAACTGGGCAGAGACGTTGGTATCAACCAACCGCAGATTCGTCGTTTCAGGAGGTTGATTTCG
>JANNFC010000021.1:0-6670 GCA_031379405.1 Betaproteobacteria bacterium
CGGTCGCGCGGCGCTGATGGCGCGTCAGAACTTTGTGGAGAATGTCGCGCAAATGGATCCGTTCGATCTCAAGACGCTCGCGCAATTTTGCTTGCTTGGTGATCCCAGCGTGCACCCTGTGGCATCGCGTACGGTCATCGGCACACCCAAGGGCGCGGAGGCATCCGGTTCGGCGCGCTTCTTCCGCGCGGAACGCCGCGCCAAGCTCAAACTCACCGGTGAGTTTCTGACTCAAAGCAAGCCCACCGCTTCCAAGCGAACCGCCAATGCCAGATTGTCTCCCGCCACCCTATCCGCGCTGGCGAATATTGCCGAACGTGCCGGCCTTGGCGCACAGAAGTTATTCTCGTCCTATGCGGTCAAGGGGGCGCCCGCATCAAGAACTCGCGGCGCCAAAGCTGCGGCAACGCCTTCCCGTTATTACATCACCATCGGCACGCCGGGGAAGGAGACGATCGACAACATTAACCGAGGCGTCGCGGTCGTGGCCAAGGAATCGGCGGGGCGCATCGTCGGTTACCGTATATATCACCAGCGCTAAGCGCTCGCGCCCCTGTGAGCATTGCGGGCTAACCGTGAGTTCAACGCCACCCATCCGCGTAAGCGCCCTTCAAGGGCGGGTTACAAAGAAAAAATATGGCAAGGGTAGCAAGAGCGAACGCGACGCCGTCTATATCCAGACCGCCGATACGCAATTGATCTTGCGCCGTAAGAATGGGCCCGTCTACGCCGACGCAGAGTTGGAGCGCTATATTGGCCGGGAGGTCAAATGCGACGGGTTTTTGGTCGGGACGACGTTGCTTGCCGAGCGCATAGAAGTGGCGGAATAGAGCGTTCGAACATCGCCATGATTGCCTAGCGCGGCAAGGTTGGAACAGATTGTATTCGCGCTCGATGAGGCCGTCCCCCATGTGGAGGCCTACGCCAGGTGCGATACTGCCTCCTTCTGCCATGACGGAAGGATCCATGTTGAAGTGAAGGCGTGGGTCGCGTTACTCGCTCCGAAGGGGACGCCACAACCAATTGTTGAGCGGATCGACGAGGCAATCGGCAAGGTCTTGGCGGATCTGGAAATCCGAGAACGCTTCGCGGCCTTCGCATTTGAACCCCTGAGTACACCTGTGGGGGCTATTTCCCGGGTGGTCGAAGCCGATTCGCGTCGCTATGCGCAGATCATCAGACATCTGAAGATTTCGCTGGACTCGCCCCGCGGGTTCGTAGGGTGGGTGCAACCCACCGAGGGCTCGCCAACTATTGCGATGCATCTCGCTGTGACTCTGGCGTGGGCAAAGGTCGAACCGATACCCGAGCCTGTCCCTCGTTGTTTCGATAGAAAAGTATTGCATCGTTCACGAACAAGAATAATTCCCCGTTGCTGCGCGCGGTAATCTCGGCTTCGAGTGTGTGATGAGCGGGTTCGGACCAATGCGCGCGCTCCAGCAGATACTCGTCACTGCCTTGGTTGCCGATGCGCGCGATGGGTTTGAAGTAGGGTTCACCGATATAGCGGAGTAAGGGTGCACCGACCCGCATCAATAGTTGTGTCTCTTCGGAAGCAACGCCATGTGCACTGGCAGGTACATCGCGACCGTCTTTCCATTGCGCATCGGTCACGATGGTAATGATATAGCGACGACCTGCTTGCAGCGCAATACCGCTTGCCCAGCACACATCGTTGCTGGGCCAGGGCCGATTGATTTGTGTAGAGAGATTGACCGAAGCACGACAAATGAGTCCTTGGGAACTCAGCATGGAGAATACGCCGCGAGTCACACCGGCGCCGGCCAGGTACACCACGGCAATACCGGCGATGAGAGGCAGACCGTTTGCTCGAATGCTCTTCGCGGTCTTGGTCGCTGATATTCTCTGAGCGCAGTTGGCTATGGTGTGAAGCACGCGACTGATCACCCCGCGTTTGCTGGTTAGTGGAGGATCTTGCGCTGGTCCCAACCAAAGAGCACTCATGGCGTCGAAAATACGCGTTTGCATTCGACCTCCAAGTAGCAAGAACAAAACGAGAATTGCCAGTATCAAGGAGAAGCTGCCCGGATGAATCTCGTAGGCTTTCAGCCAATAGGAAGTGAACCCGGGGAGCAGCGCGCCTACGCTCCTCACGATCGAGGACAAAAAGCAAAATGGTCCATTACATGCCTGGGTCACTGGCCGATAAAGCGGAAAGAAAACCAAGGCTAACGCGGCAGCAACCGATGCGAAATAGACCACTCGTCTCCACCATACAAGATTCCAAACTTTCGTGCAGTGGTCCGCCCAACCAGACGAATGCGGACGAGCCGCGACCGGCGCGAGGGTGCTGGGGAGAGTTGTGTTGTCGATGATCTCGCCGTTGTTGGTGACCACCGCGAAGTGCTTAGGCAGACCAATGGGCGCATAGTTGGACACGCCACTTTCGATGCGTCGAAATACGCTCTCATGCACTTTGGGGCGCGCGATGACAACTTGATTGCCCGGATCATTGGTATCGTGAGTCAGGGCTTCGATCTTGCGCGGAGCATAGCGATAGAATCCTCCGAGACCACGTCTGGGGTCGTACATTTTCCCCAAAACATTCTCGGATACCTTCAGGGCGGACAACTCGTTCGCCTTGAATCGAATCCCAGCGGCGGAAGCCTGTTCAAGCATCCAGTTTAGTGATACATGTGCCAGCGCGTCCTCGGGATAACCACCGCCGACATTGGAATGCACGCCACTGAACCATACCTGACTGATCTTCTCGTCGCTGATGTGATGTGCATTGGCACCGGGCAGATTCGCTTCGTTCCACAGCACGGGATGAAAAGTGTGCCGCTCATCGTCCAGCGCCAATGCATGACAGGCACGATCTACGATGCTACTTGGTTCGCGATCGGGCACGGACAGCGGAAAAATCCAATTCCAGGCTTTTGTCAGCTCTTCGAAGGGGAGGCCGTAGGCGCCTACCGTATCCCATAAACCCATGAAGGTGAGCCGAACTTTCCGCTTCTCCGATGAACTCGGGGTGCCGGCAGGATCCATCACGTTAAGGATCATGTTTCGCAACGCCCGCAAAGGCTTCTCCAATCCGAGCGCCGATTTATATCGGTTGTCGCGGTACCGGCGAAAGGCGGCCCGTGCGTTGCGGCCCATTGCGTCATCGCCGCCGGCTGGAATGAGTCCTTGATCTGCGATCAATCCGCCTAGTACGCGAATGGTGAAGGCACCGCGACTGAATCCAAAGCAATGGATCCGATCGCCCTGCTGATAATGGCGGCATAAGAATAGGTACAGATCGATAACATTGCGCTTCAACCCGTAGCCGAGTGCACCGCCAAGAATGGCCATTGGTTTAAAGGACGAAGTTCCCACGCCATCATCGTAGGTGGCAATCTGATCGCCGCCCGCAAGGTCGAGTGCTTGATAGAGCCGCCATATGTTGGTCCTCTGCAGTTTGGCGGCGCTGTTGCCGGTGCCATCGGACAACAAGATGATGTTGCGGGACATGCGCGATCTCCTGATTCAAATTTTAGGATGAGCTGCTGCGAGCCGATGAACCGGGCCGCGCGCTAAATTTGCCGGGTATCGATCCACGAAACCCTCCCAGTGCGTCGCTTCGCCTCGTTGTACATTTGAGCGGTGCCACCGGGGCCATCGCCGCCGCCGCCATTCCACAAGCAGACAAAATTCAACTTGTCGATGCCATAGGACAGCGCGGTGAACAAGAGCCATAGATTGCAGCGCTCGTAAGGATTCACGTTCTTGGGAAGCGAACCGAGTTCCTCCGGCATGATGCGTATGCTGGTGTGCGCACTCGACTTGATGGCATAGAATCGATCACGCCATGCGCTGCCGTCCTTGGACGACATGATCGAGCGTTCAATGAACTCGGGTTCGGCGAAGGGGAGCAGAAGCTGGCTGCGAACACCGCGCTGGCGGCAGGCCTCCAGAAAAAGTAAATCGCCGCCGGCGGCGGCCTGGCACAAGGCGACATCCTGGTTACTCAATCCCAGTTGATCGAGGGCCTCGCCGATTTTCTTGGCGGCGAGGGATTCCTTTTCCGCGGGAAAGCGCGGCGTGGCCCGGTCCGGCGCATCGATCATGTGGCCGCTGAATAAAACCACTTTGATGGGTTGCCAGCGGTCTTCGGGTTTGCCGAATTTCTGCAATGCACGATCGAAAGTCGCCAAGCCTGCCTCGGTTGTTTCCGGGCGGAATCCAAGGTCCTTGAGAACTTGCAATTGCGCTCGAGTGGAATTCAAGGCGAACCAGTCTCCTTCGTTCTTCGCGATGGCTTCTTTGTAGGCGGCTTTCACCGTATCTGGCGTACCCACCAAAACCTCGAGATCTCCCAGCGTCGAGAGCGCCCAGTAAGCTTGAGCGGAGTTGGATTCGCACTGTGCCGCGAATCGAATCGCGCCTGCCATAGTTGCCATCTCTGCCGCGTAACGCTGGTCGCCGGTGAGGTGAAGATAGAGGTGCATCAACGTGAGCGCGTTAATACCGGAGAAATAATGCCCGACGTTGGCGCGATAAGCCTTGGCGTAGCTCTCGATGGCGGCGCGCAGGAGGGCGTCTTCGTAGGCGGCTTCGGTGCGCATCTCTTCCGAGCTGGCCTGCCGCCACGCGCTTATCCATGCGTCTTTATCCACGCGGCCCAGCAACGCCCACGTTTCGGGATCGGAAGGATAGGTTTCCAATACGTTCCCATAGTGCTCACGCGCTCGCTCCGAACTGTGCCCAGGCGTATTCGCCAAACCTAGGCGTTGCAGGCAGATCCCTTTTTCGCGTAGCGCCTTGAGATTGATCGGGTCGATACCCAGTCCCTTGTCCAGTTGTTCAAGTGCGAAATCAAAGCGCTCGGCCTTGCGCAAGGCCTCCCCTGCCTTGATCCAGCCTTGCGCGCGAAAGGCCGCCACCGGTGCTTCGTCCGCGAGCACCAGCACGTCGCCCACTCGCCCGGCTTTGCGCGCCAGGTCAATGCGCTGTTCCCAGGCATCGTGTTGCTCCCAGAATTCGCGCACATCGCCGATGCGCAACGACTGCCAATCGGGTTCGCGCAAATTGGGCATGAGATCATAGACAGGGCTCACCTTGCGTCCGTGCCAGGATTCCATGGTGGCTTTCACCATTTCCGTCAGCGCTCGTCGATCAGCTTCCAGCGTGGCGGGGTCGGGAACGCCGTCCTTGATGCCGTAAGGCAATTTGCGATCAGTATAGAGATCGAAGGCGGTGGTAACGCGGCCGCCACACACCAACACGACGCCGCGCGCACGTAAAGCGTGGCGCACCCCGAGCTCGTACCAGACGTTGGGATTGTCCATAGTGAGATCGGCCACCACCAGGTCTGCCATCAGCAGTTCTTGAAACATGTCGGTGCGGATATCCCCTGCGCGTTGTTCCCGGTCGGCACGGAATACTGTTAGTCCTGCCGCTTCCAGCGCGGGCACCAGGTATTCGGCGTACACTCGGTTGAAGTCGATGTCTTGTCCGTCCGGCCCGCGCTTGGTACCGAAGGGCATGGCGATGAAGGCGTGGGGTTTCATAGCGACCGAATAATGACGAGGGTGTCTAGGCTGCAGGCATGGCGAGTTTTGTCTAACGGCAGGCAAAGGTCAAGGAGATTCGCGTCGGGGACCACCGCATTGCCCGCGTTCGCCTTAGTCACATATGATTCTGCTGTTGACAGAGTTGGCGAAGAGTCTGATGAGCGGCGTTCTGCTTTTGGGGGACAAACAAGGAGGTTCCCCCTTGTTCGTAACAAGGGTTTTGCCGACGCGAGCGCTTCATTTTGGTTCCGGCTCGGCCGGCTTATGGGGTACGCTTGCGCAGCTTGTCGTGTGACGCTAACTTCCGGGCAGGTAGCGCCGTATGGATCAAGCAGTACCCTCCGTAGCCGAGAAAGGGGTCAGAGAAAGGGGTCAGGTCTATACTTACTACTACTAAGTATAGACCTGACCCCTTTCTTTCATCTCCTCGAATTGATGGGTAGGGTTGTTTTTGGAGGAATGCGGGCTAGCCGCGCGCGGGAATGTCCCCGACGGGGATGACTTTGAATTCGGCCGATTCGCGCATGTGCGCCTCGGGTCCAGGCGGTGAATACAGTGCCAGGATGCGTAGCGGCTCCCAGCCGGTATTGAAGGTGGCGTGATAGGAGCCCTTGGGGATGTGAATCAGACTTCCCGCCGCAATGGGGTGTTTTACTTGCTTGCCATGCGCATCCTCGGTGGTGTGCTCGCCTTGTCCCGAGATGACGAAGATGACCTGATCCGAATCAGGATGGTGGTGACGAATATGGCCTTGTCCGGGTTCGAAGAAAATAGAGACAGCGCTCATGCTAGTGCTGCGAGTGACGGCGGGGCTGCTCAAAATCTTGGCGGTGACCCAGTCGGACATCATGGTTTCGACTTGGTGCGGATGTACGACGACTTGTTCTTTGCTCATGAATTAATCCGATCTTTAAAGGTGACGCGTTACGCAAATTACGCGGGAGCGATCATTCATGCCGGGTTGTCGGCGTGAATATCGACATCCTTGGTCTCGGGCATGAACACCGCTCCCACTACAATGGAAAGGATGAGGATGATGACCGGGTACCACAATCCAAAATAGATATCGCCGCGATAGGACACCAGCGCGAAAGCGCTCGCCGGCATCAGACCCCCGATCCAGCCCGCGCCCAAGTGATACGGGACGGATA
>JANNFC010000058.1:0-21076 GCA_031379405.1 Betaproteobacteria bacterium
TGATCTCCAGGCGCGCATCCATGCCGGCGAGAGCCGAAGTGTTTATGGAAACGAATAGCGCATGCGCATTGGCGGACACCAGGCATGCGCCCAATATCAGTAGTCTTAACAACATAGTCTTTCCTCCTTGACTGGTGTGCCGCCTTATCGAGCGCGGCGGTTGAACTACGAAACGCAAACCTTCCTTTGCAATACGTCACGCGCGAAACTTTTGGATGTTCACTTTGCAGTGGAAAGGTGAGCACTGGTCTTGAATACTGCTTGCGCATGGAGCACCTGAGGCGGCGCCTTTAGTAATCCGCTCGGATACTGAGTGAGTTGCGCGCTGCGATCTTTGGAAGGAACGGACTGTTCAATCACCACGACGCCCGCGCTGCCCTGGAGGGTTACTTCCTTCCAACCGGAACGCTGGGGATAGTTGGCGTCCTGATAGTGCATTTCGAATGACGCCTCGCCCAGTGGCAAGGTGACGCGATAGCGGCAGGCCACACGCATCGTTGGCATGCCCGCCGCGCCTGCGGGGAATGTTGCGTCGCATGGCAATATCAAATCAACTGCTACGGTTTTCTGGTTGAGTTTGAGAGTCAGCCCCTGCTTGAGTCGCTCGCTGAGGCCTTTGAGATACGTGCGCAGGGTGGGGTGGCCGACCTGCGCCACGAATCGATGTTTCTGCGATTCTTGAAAGGTGGGGATCTCAGCGTAGTCCAAGGTGTAACGAACTTCGATGCGATCGGGCTCAATGTGCAAGGCGCTGTGGTGACTGATGCCGAGATTGCCTAAGGGATGCGCGCGCACGCTGGGGGCGTGGAGGAGCAGGGCAGCAAGGATAACGACGAGCGTTGCGGCCTGGGTAAGGACGAAATTCGTAGGGTGCGTTTCACGCACCATGGTGCGCAAAGCGCACCCTAGATGCTGATACGGGCTGAGGGCTTTCACGCGTCCTTCCGCCGTTTAGCAGGTACCGACTTCAAGGCGTGCCGCACCTCGTCCGCATGCAATAGATGGAAATGCGGGTTTGTGGCCAGCGCGCGTTTGAAGTATGCGTGGGCCGCGCGAGCTTCGCCCAGGCTGCGATAGATCATGCCGGCGTGGAAGAACAGTTTGGCGTCGCGAGTGCCGAGTTTGAGTGCCTGGTCGATGGCCTCGCGTGCTGGTGCGGGGTGTCCATTTTTGAACAGTGCCCAAGCGTAAGTGTCGTAACCGTAGACATCCTTGCGCACGGCGAGATCTTTCTGCGCTTGCTCCAGTGCCTCGGCGATGCCCTCACCGCGATCCAGTCGAAATACTACGAACTCCCGGTTGTAGAGGCCGCCACCGAGCTTCGCGAGTTGCTCCACCAGCGCATATTGCGCTGCCGCATCCTCCGCACGCCGAAGTTTGCTGTAGAGATGCCCCAGCGCAATGGCGTACTCCGGAAGCGGTACGGTCGCCGTTGCTTTTTCGTAGAGCGTGATCGCGCCGCGATAGTTGCCGCGGGCGCCGTGGATCAGAGCCAGTCCGGCGAGTCCCCGGTAGTAATCGGGGAACGATGCAAGCGAGCTTCGGAACGCCGCTTCCGCGGGCTTCATGCGGCCAATGTGAAAGTGCTCCATGCCGAGTTGCCATTGTGCCCAGGCGATGCTTTCGGCCGGTTCACCGCTTGCCTTTCCTGTGACAATGGCGCGCTCCAGGTCCGCGATGGCGCCCGCTGTATCCCCTTTCAGGCTTTTCAGGCCGGAGAGCCGGCTTAGGGAGGCCAGGTTTTCGCGCAAGCTCACCATACGCTGGTACGCATCCTGCGCTGCCGTGTACTCGCCAAGTTCGATGCGAGAGTCACCCAGAATCCCCAAGGCATCGGCCTCATGCGGATTGAGGTCGATGGCTACCTGGGCTTCCTCCGCGGCTTGCTTGAAGTCGTGCTGTAGCGACAAAACATAAGCGAGATGTCGCCTGCAGCGGCTATCGTCGGGATGCAGATCGACGCATCGGCGTAAAGCCTTCTCAGCCAAGCCAAAATAACTGCTGTCGCCGGTCTCTCGGCCTTTGCGCGCATAGGCGTCTCCAAGGGCCAGGAGGGCCGCGCGATCGCCCGGGGTACGTTCAAGCCGGTGCGAGGCGGTTGCGATGGATGGGTCGGTGCGGGATTCGCACCGCGCGCCTGCAGGTAGCAGTAGTGTCAGGGCCAGGATCCAGGTCAGGCGGAGGGTGGAAGCGGGATCGGTGGTCAGCTTGATGAGGTACACGATAGGTCCTTACATCCGAATCGGGGATGGCGTCGTAAACATTACGCTGGGAGCAACGCAGTCGGATGTTGCCTGGGGTCAATGGATACCTCGCGGAGGGGCTTTTTGCCCGCACTGCAACAGTAGAGCAACGAGGGGAGAGTATCCTTGTGCCCGAACGCCTACGGCAGAACCAATTTCCCTGCTATTTGGGTAGGGTTGGAAACGGTAATTCGGAAATCGGAGGAACTGGATGCAAGCGCGGCAAATACGCACGCGAGAAGTCGCAGCGAGCGGCTTTACGCTTTTGGAGCTACTGGTGGTGCTGGTGATATTGGGTTTGTTGGTGGGTTACGTGGCGCCGCGTTACTTCGGCCAGATCGGTAAGTCCGAAGCCAAAGTGGCGCGGGCGCAGTTGGATGCGTTGGAGAAAGCGCTGGATACCTACCGCTTGGACGTGGGGCGCTATCCGACGACCGAGCAGGGGCTCGCGGTCCTCATGGCCGCGCCAGGCAATGAACCCAAATGGCAAGGACCGTATCTCAAGAAGGCGGTGCCTAACGACCCGTGGGGTAAGCCCTTTCAGTACAAGTCGCCCGGCGAGCACGGGGAATACGACTTGCTCTCCTTGGGTAAGGATGGCAAGCAGGGCGGCAACGCGGAAGACGCCGATATCAACAACTGGCAGTAACAAAGAGTTCACTACATGCGATTTACCGTACGAGCGTTGAGCGAGGAGGGGGTGGTCTCCCTGACGCTGGACGCGTCCAACTTGGACGAAGCACGCGAGCGAGCCTCAAAACAGGGGCTCACGGTGCTCAACGTGCGGGGCGAATCACGATTGTTCCAAGGGCGGCGCGGATTTCCGCTACTGCTCTTTAGCCAGGAGTTGCTGTCCCTGCTGCGCGCCGGGCTGGGCCTGATCGAGGCGCTGGAGACCTTGGCGGACAAGCAGCAAGACGGTGAAGGCCGTAGCGTCATCGCCACGATTCTCGAGCAACTCTACGAGGGCAAGACCTTGTCCACGGCGTTGGAGCAGATGCCGCAGTCGTTCCCCCCTATCTATATTGCTGCCGTGCGAGCCAGCGAGCGCACCAGCGATCTGCCCGAGGCCTTGTCGCGCTACGTTGCCTTTCAAAGTCAGGTAGACCAGTTGCGCAGCAAAGTCGTGTCCGCTTGTATCTATCCGGTGGTGCTGATCATCGTTGGTGGCGGGGTTACGCTATTTTTGTTGGGATACGTGGTGCCCAAATTCAGCGTGATTTACGCCGACATGGGGACGGAGATGCCCTTCTTGTCGCGCCTACTGGTGAGCTGGGGCGGGGTGGTGGCGGAACATGGGTTGGCCACCTTGGTAGTCATAGCAGGCTTGATTGCGGCGGGGGTGGTGATGTTGCGCCGTCCCGCGGCGCGCCAGAGGATCGGTCGCTGGTTGTGGAGTGTGCCGGCCATCGGCTCAAGGCTGCGGGTGTATCAGCTGGCTCGGTTCTATCGCACGGTGGGTATGCTGCTACGTGGTGGCGTACCGGTGCTGCAAGCCATCAATATGTCCTCGGGTTTGCTGTCGGCCGCATTGCGTCCTGGCGCCGAGAGCGCCGCGGGCAGCATTCGCACGGGGGTTTCCATGTCGCATGCGATGCACGAAGCCGACCTTACCACACCGGTTGCCCTGCGCATGCTGCGCGTGGGCGAACGCAGTGGCAACATGGGCGAGATGATGGAACGCGCCGCCGCCTTTCACGACGAGGAAATGTCGCGTTGGGTGGATTGGGCCACGCGCCTGTTTGAACCTATCCTGATGGTGTTGATCGGGCTTATCATCGGCGTGGTCGTGGTGCTGCTCTATATGCCTATCTTCGATCTGGCCGGAAACCTGCGATGAACGCGCCTCAGCCCCTGAGCGAACTGAATCCGACGATTGCGCCCGAGAGCCTGGCGCAAGCGCGTAAATTGGCTGCCAGTCGCAGCCTGCCACTGATTCAGGCGCTGGAGGAAACGATCGGCTTGCCGCCCGCGCAGTTCATCGCGGCCCTGGGTCGCTCGATCGGGATGCGCGCCTATGACATGCCGAAGTTGCATGCGTTGTCGGCGCGCTTCGATTTGTTACCTTACCCGGAGGCGGCGGCACACCACTGCGTCTTATTTTCCGACGACAAGGATCAGTTACTGCTGATCGTGGGTGATCCTTTCGATCTGGGCGTTCGGTCCTGGGCAGAGATGCGAGTGCGGCGTGCATTGCGCTATGGGGTGGCCCATCCCGCCGATGTGCACGCCTATCTGGCTCGCTATGAGGATGACGCACGCGCCATCGACGGCCAGTTGGAAACGCGCGACGGTGAAGCCAAGTATTCCAGTGGGGTGGAAGACCTGTCCTTGGTATCCATTAGCGCGGATACCAGCCCGGTGGTGCGACTGGTGCATTCCACCCTCTACGACGCCCTCAAGGCGGGGGCCAGCGACATTCACCTGGAAAGTCACCCTGGCGGGCTTGCCATCAAGTATCGCTTGGACGGTGTGCTGGCCAACGTCGGCAACGCCTCGGGGCATGAGACCGCCGAGCAGGTCATTTCGCGCATCAAGGTGATGGCGGAGCTGGATATCTCCGAGCGGCGAGTGCCGCAGGACGGTCGCTTCAAGGTCAGCGCAAAGGGACGCGAAATCGACGTGCGCGTGTCCATCATGCCCAATATCTTTGGCGAGGACGCGGTGTTGCGTATTCTCGATAAGGCGGCCCTCACCGATCAGGTGCGCGGATTGCGCCTGGATTTTCTGGGGTTCGACGAGCGCAGCTTGATGCAGATTCGGCGCCTGACTTCCGAACCCTATGGCATGCTGTTGGTGACCGGTCCCACTGGAAGCGGCAAGACCACGACTTTATATGCCGCCATCACCGAGATCAATCACGGCCGCGACAAGATCATCACCATCGAAGATCCGGTGGAATATCAGTTGCCCGGCGTGTTGCAGATCCCGGTGAACGAGAAGAAAGGACTGACCTTCGCGCGCGGATTGCGCTCCATCCTGCGTCACGATCCGGACAAGATCATGGTGGGCGAGATCCGCGATGCCGACACGGCGCAGATCGCGGTGCAAGCCGCGCTCACAGGTCATCTGGTATTCACCACGGTGCACGCCAATAGTGTCATGGACGTGATGGGACGCTTCAGTCACATGGGCTTGGACTTGTACAGTTTCGTATCGGCGTTGAACGGCGTGGTGGCGCAGCGCTTGGTACGCATCAATTGTTCCGATTGCGGCGAGGAGAAGATTCCCGATCAATCGGAATTGGAAAATTCCGGCCTGACGCGCGCGGTGGTCGAGGGCTACACCTTCCGCGTGGGGCGCGGCTGCGGACAGTGTCGTGGCACCGGCTATCGCGGAAGAAAGGCGGTGTCGGAGATCGTTGCGATGAATGACGAGTTGCGCGAACTCATCGCCGGGCGCGAAGCCTTGCGTAACGTCAAGGAAGCCCTCAAGCGCCAAGGTATGCGCACATTGCGCGAAAGCGCCCTCGAGTTGGTACGACAAGGCGAAACAACGTTGGCGGAGGTCAATCGTGTCACTTTGGTGGCCTAAACGCATCCGGGTACGCCTGACACCTTTTGAAGTCAGTGTGGCCGACAACAAAAGCATCGAACGCTTTGCTGTCGAAGGCGGCGAGGACGTAGTGGAGTGGCGTCACGCCCTAGGGTTGCTGGCGGAAAAACTTAAGCAGCCGCGCTACGCGGGGCGCTTGGCCCTGGACGTGGAACTGTCCAATCATTTTGTGAGCTATCTGGTGATTCCACAGCGCAAGGAACTAAGGGGCCGCGCCGAACTGGAAGCCTTCGCGCGCCATCGTTTCGTTCACACCTATGGCGCCATTGCGCAGGATTGGACGCTTTGTCTATCGGGCGATGCTGGGGCGCGGGTGGCTGGTGCCATCGATAGCAAGCTGGTGCGCGAGCTTCAACTGTTGTGCAAGCGTGGCAAGTACAAACTCAATTCCGTTGTGCCCGCTCTGAGCGCGGGCTTCGATCAGGCCCGTATTAGCCGAGAACATGAGCGCTACTGGTATGTGCAGCGGGAGCGCGCCCGGGTGTGCGTGGGCTGCGTGGAGCTGGGGAAATGGGCCTTGGTGTACGGCCAAGGTCTGCTGACCGGCGATGCCAATGAACTGGGGGCTATCTTTCAGCAACTCTCCATGACGAGCCCGGGATGGATTCCGAATCTGCCGATCTACACCCAAGGTATCGATGCCAGGACCCTTGCCGCCCTGACCGAGCAGGGCTGGAAAATGCGGCAGGCGGGTCCGTTAAAGGTGACCGAAGTCAAGGCTCGCAACGCGGCGGCACCGCCCAAATCGCGTTCCGCGGAGTCCTCCACATGAAGCCCCTTGCCATGGATTTCGTGGCAGCGTCCGGAGGCGGACGCTGGGGTGGGCTCATCCTGTTAATTGGTTTGGCGTTATCCATTGCCACCGGAGCGGGTTACTGGCGCTTATTGCAAGATCGCTTGGCGCTGGAGCAAAGCCTGGAACTACTCTCCGGTAAAGCGGCCAACGGCCGTGGCATCAAGTCCACCAACACCAAACTCGACGACAAGATGCGGGCAATGGACGTGGTGGCAGAACGCATTTCGGTGCCCTGGGAACGCTTGTTTCAGGACATTGAATCGTGTGACACGCCTGACGTGGCGCTACTGCAGTTTCAGCCCAATATCACCCAGCATCAGGTGACGCTGATGGGTGAGGCGCGTGATCGGGCTTCCGTCGAAAACTACATTCGGCGACTGGAGCGCACGCCGTCGTTGGAAGGGGTCCATCTGGCGCAACACAACCAGGCGCCGGAAAGTGGCCCCTGGGCCATCCGCTATGCACTGACCGCCAAATGGACTTACGAGCAACCCTAGGACGAAGCGCGGCGGGGCTGCGCGATCAAGCCGAGTATCTGGGCCACACCGGTATCATCGGCTTGGCGCTGATCGCTTTTTGTATCGCGTTTGCGATGGGTGGATTGGAGCCCTTGCGCAAAGAAGTGCAGGCGTTGCAAGCGCGCTTGCAGCGTTTGGAGCGCATGCCGGACAAGACCGCGAACGACGTCGCGACGCAGCCCAAGCCTGCCCCGCGCGATCTGAACCTGCCAAGTGCCGCCGACGCTTTGCCGCAAGTCATGCGATTGTCTGATCTGGCCGAAACTCGAGGCTTGAAGTTGCGTCAAGGCGACTACCGGCTGCATCGCGATCGCGATGCCGGTGTGGTCGCCTACCAGATGCACTATCCCGTGACGGGTTCCTATGCGGCCTTGCGCGAGTTCATCAATGTGGCGCTGGAAGAATTTCCGGCGCTGGCGTTGGAAGAGGTGCAAATCCGGCGCAATAGCATCGGCGCCACGGATGTGGAAGCGCGCTTGCGCTTTACGCTGTATTTGCGGGAAAAGTAATGAATCGGCGCCGCGCGTTTGTATTCTTCGGTCTGGTTGTGTCCGGCTTGAGTGTTCAAGCCGCCACCACGAACGTCCAAGGCGAGGAGACCAAAGCTAAGATAGTTGCAGTCGAGAAAGGCGTCAAGGGTAACGCCTTCGGTTCGAAGAACTGGAAGCCCGCGCCGCCTGCGAAAAAAGTCGTGAAGGCGAAGTCGGTGATCATGCCCTCGGCGGTGGCGCCAATGCCTTCCCCACCGGCGCCCCCTCCGCTGCCTTTCATCTACATTGGAAGGATGGTGGATGGGCCGAGTACCACCGTGTTTCTCGCCAACCAGCAGCGCAATCTGGCGGTAAAGGTGGGCGATACCATCGATAATGTATACCGCGTCGAAAAAATTGCGGACAGCAGTATGACTCTGACGTACTTGCCGTTGAATGCACAACAACAACTGAGTTTGGGAGGTCCGCGATGAACCGGACAACAACAATAGGTTTACTTTCCGGCCTTCTCGTGGGCGCAATGTTCCTGGGTGCGTGTGCTAGCAAGGGACCCATCGATGACAAGGCGCAAGCCGCGGGCGAGGGAACGGCAGAGGAACGCATCGCTCGCCTGGAAAAGGCTGCCGTTACGGACAAAAAACTACGTGGCGAGTTGTATCGGCAACGCGAATTGGCCATCTCGCAACTGCTGTTGGAGGCTGACCAGAAGCGCCGGGAAGGAGACCCGGAACAAGCGCTGGCAGCCTATCAGCGCGCATTGAAGTTTGACGCTAGCAACCGACGTGCGCGCGAAGGGGTGGCCGCGGTGGAGACGGAGAAACGTCATCGCGCAGCAGTGCAGGCGGCGGATGCCGCTTTCAAGAAAGGCAACATGTCCGAGGCGAGCGAGCGCATCGCGAGCATATTGAAGGAGAATCCGAACCAACGTGAGGCGCGCGTGCTTGCTCGCCGTATCGCCGAGGCACAAGTGGCGGCTAAAGAGTCCGGGATACCCCAACTCAATGCCTCGCTGACCAAGCCCATCACGCTGGAGTTTCGCGAGGCTTCCTTGGCATCGGTTTTTGAACTGATCTCACGTACGGCGGGGGTCAACTTCGTTTTTGACCGCGATGTACGTCCAGACACCAAGGTCAATATCTTCGTGCGCAACAACAGTGTTGAGGATGTGATCAAGATTATCCTCCTTACCAATCAGCTCGAACGCAAGGTGTTGAACGACAATACCGTGCTCATCTATCCCAACACGCCCGCCAAGGCCAAGGACTATCAGGATTTGGTAGTGCGCAGTTTTTACCTGGGCAATTCCGATCCCAAGCAAGTGCTGGCGATGTTGAAGACCTTGATCCGTGCGCGCGATGTCTACATCGACGAAAAGCTCAACTTGCTTATCATCCGCGACACGCCGCAAGCCGTGAGGCTGGCCGAGAAACTGGTGATGGCGCAGGACCTGGCCGAGCCCGAGGTCATGCTGGAAGTCGAAGTACTGGAGGTGGGCCAGGGCAGGCTTCAGGAACTGGGCATCCGCTATCCCGATTCGATTTCCTATGGCGACCCGGGTACAGGTTCGACTATCCCTGGGACGGTGAATTTATCCAGCGTCAGCAATTTCAAAGCTTGGGTCGTCAATCCTGCGCTGATTGCCAACTTGAGGAAGCAGGATACGGATACGCGTGTTCTGGCCAATCCCCGCATCCGGGTGAAGAACCGCGAGAAGGCCAAGATTCATGTGGGCGAAAAGGTTCCGGTGGTGACCACGACCAGCACCGCCAACGTGGGTATCTCGTCTTCGGTGAGCTACATCGACGTCGGATTGAAGCTCGACGTGGAGCCCACTGTCTATCTGGATGATGAGATATCCATCAAGGTCAACCTCGAGGTGAGCAATATTCTCGAGCAGATTCCGGTGAAGGATGTGTTCGCGTTTCGCTTGGGCACGCGCAATGCCAGCACAACTTTACGCCTGCGCGACGGTGAAACGCAGATTCTGGCGGGACTCATCAATGATGAGGACCGTCGCACATCCAATAAAATTCCTGGCTTGGGTGACTTGCCCATCATTGGCCGGTTGTTTGGGAATCAAAACGACAACCGCTCCAAGTCCGAAGTTGTCTTGTTGATGACGCCACGGGTGGTGCGTAACTTGGTGCGACCCGAAGCGGTTGAGGCCGAGATCTATTCGGGCACCGATAGCGTGGCGGGAATGGATCCGCTGCGCCTGAAACCCACCGCGCCGGGCTCGGTCTCGGTGGCGCCTGCTGGCATCGGTACAGGTGCCGCCGCCAACGCAGCCGGCCAGCCCGCGGGCGCGGTTTCTTCTGCGGTGCAACCGGCGAATGAACCACGGATCATCACTCTTAATGCCCCCTCGAATGTCAAGCCCGGCGAGGAGTTCGTGGTCGGTATCAAGGTTCCCATGTTGGTGACACAAGGACAGATGCAGATCGCCTTCGATTGGAAGGCCTTTACCTTCGTGAGCGCGTCGGTACCGGTGCAAGCGGTGCCCGGATTGGTGGCGGTGTTGATCGACAGTAGTGTCGCGACAGCCTTCTCCGCCGAATTGGTGTTCAAAGTGACCGACAAACCCCCACAGGCGCAAAGCGAGATCACCATGGACGGCGCGCAGTTTTTTGACGAGGAAGGTCAGCTTATTCAAGGCGCACCGTCGGGTCCCACCATCATCAAAATCACCAAGGGCAACGGCAAATAGTGGCACGACGCGCACAGGCGGGATTCACGCTTATCGAGTTGGTGGTTACCGTGGCCATCATCGCGGTGTTGGCGAGCGGGCTGTTTCCCCTGGCGGAAATCAGCGCCAAGCGCGCCAAGGAACAGGACCTGCGTTCCTCCTTGCGTGAAATTAGGACCGCCATCGATGCTTACAAACTCGCAGTGGATGAAGGCAGGATAACCAAGGACGCCACCAAGTCGGGTTATCCCCCTTCGCTGCGCGATCTGGTGGACGGGGTCACCGATCAACGCTCCCCCACCGGACAGCGGATCTTCTTTCTGCGCCGTTTGCCGCGTGATCCGTTCTCGCGCGAGGCCAAGGCGCCGGCCGAGCAAACCTGGGGCCAACGCAGTTACGGAAGCCCGCCCGATGCACCGGCGCCGGGTGTGGATGTGTTCGACGTGTACTCCTTGTCGCCGCAGTCGGGATTAAACGGCGTCGCGTACAAGGAGTGGTGAGCGTGTGGCGAGCCAGCAAGGGATTCACGTTAATCGAACTCATCGTGGTAATGGCCATCATCGCTTTGCTGATCTCCATCGCCGCCCCTCGATACTTCGCACACATCGACCATTCCAAAGAGGCGGTGCTGAAGCAAGACCTGCAAGTCATGCGCGACGCCATCGACAAGTACCATGGCGATAAGGGCCAGTATCCGGCGAATTTGGAGGCGCTTGTCAGCGCGCGCTACATGCGCAGCGTGCCGGTGGATCCGATCACGGAAAAAACTGACACCTGGGTCATCGTGGCACCGCCGGATCGCGAGGTGCAAGGTGACGTCTACGACATCAAGAGCGGGGCTCCGGGACAGGCGAAGGATGGTACGGCTTACACCAGTTGGTAGGACGGAGGCCGTGATCGGTTTGCGCCGCCGGATTCGTACGCGCGGATATACCTATATTGGTCTGCTGTTCTTCGTCTTTCTCACCGGGATGGGACTGGCCGTGGCGGGCCACTGGTGGCACATGGAGGTCAAGAGAGAGCGCGAGCAGGAACTACTCTTCGTGGGCGAGCAGTTTCGCAAGGCCATCGCCAGCTATTACGCCATCACAGCGGGCAAACCGCAGTATCCGCAATCGCTCGACGACCTCATCGAAGACAAGCGCCACCCGGCACCGTTGCGTCACCTGCGACGCCTCTATCGCGATCCGATGACGGGCGAAGCTGAGTGGGAATTGATCAAGGAGCACGACCGCATTGTTGGGGTGAGTAGCCGGTCGCGGGAAAAACCCATCAAGACCGCGGGTTTCCCCGAGCGCTATCAGGAATTTGCCTCGGCTCCGAGCTACGCCGAGTGGCGATTTGTGCATCGATTGAAGAAAGACGGTGACGGCGTCAATCCGGCCACCACTCCAATCGCCAACCCCACCCCTAACCCCACTCTTAACTCCACCTCTAACCCCACCTCTAACCCCACCGGCAATCCCCGCATCAATCCGGTGGACGATCCTTCCCCTGATCCGTCTTCGCCCGACGATCCGGCGGACGCCAATCCCAAGTGAGGTGGTTTGCCATTTCCCTCGCTATGGCATTTGTCGTAGGCCAATCCGCATGGGGTCAGGCCAGCGTTAGTCCACGCGGCGAGGAGGATCGCGCGGAGAACCGCGTCGGGCGCACGTACTGGGCGCGGCCCGGGCTCAACGACAGCAGCGTCGATTTTTTCCGTGATGTCACACTGCGAGAGCGAGCGCCCGTGTCCAAGAAGACGCGCTTTCGAATCGTTGATATCGAAGTTCGAGGAGAGGCGCCCGCCGCGGAGATTTCCTACCGTGTACGCTTTGATGACAAGAGCGCAGCTTACATTGGCCTGCCGTCGTTCGAGAAGGCTCTCTACCGCGAACTGGCTCCCAATCAAGTGATGACCGCGCCACCCAATTCAGCCATCGGCGCCGCACCGCACGTGTGGATTTTTGAACGTAGCGGCATCTTCGCCGCCGATCCGGACATCATCTGGGAACGCATCAAGAACGAGGGGCCGCGTACCTTCAAGCCCTTCAAAAGGCCGGCTAGCTGAGTATCCGGGTCCGCAACCGCGTGGAAAGATAGTCCGCAGTCATGACCATCACAAGTATGGCCAAGACACACATCGCGGTGTCCTCGTACTGAAACAGTTTCAAGCTGCCCATCAACTCATAGCCGATGCCGCCGGCTCCAACCATTCCGAGTATGGTTGCGGCTCGCAGGTTCACCTCCAGCCGGTAAAGAGTCGCTGCAATCCAAGAGGGCAACACTTGCGGCAAGATGCCGAAGGCAATGATCTGCACGGGATTGGCACCGGTGGCTCGCAAGGCGTTGACCGGGCCCTGATCCACCTCTTCGATGGCTTCGGCAAAAAACTTGCCGAGCATGCCGGCCCCATGTATGGCCAGAGCCAACACGCCTGCGAAGGGGCCAAGTCCAACGGCCGCCACGAAGATGAGCGCGAAGATGATTTCATTGATACCGCGCGCGGCGTTGAGCAGCTGCCGGGTGACATGAAAAATCAGCGGGTGGGGACTTAGGTTCTTTGCCGCCAGGAAACACACAGGCATCGACAACACCGCGGAGAGCAATGTCCCCCAGATCGCCAGACCAATGGTTTCCAGGATGGGTTTGGTCAGATGGTCGATGAATCCCCAATTCGGTGGCACCATGCGTGCGACTAGATCGAGAATGTAGGGCGTGCCACGGATCAACTCGACGAAGCTGAACTCGATGCCGCGCGCGCTGAGCGCCAACACGACCAAGCCGAGCAACACTATCCCAGACCAGCGTAGCGTGCGCGCGCGAGTCCACGGTCCTCCTGCCAGGAAAAGTAGGCGTCGATCACGCATCTAGACGGTTCCCGAAGCGCTGTCGGAAGCGGACGCTGCATCGCCGTAAATCAGGTGCAGGGCGGCCGAGTCGAGACGCGCGGGCGATGCGCTGAAAACGACACGTCCTGCCCGCATGCCGACGATGCGATCGGCGAATTCCGTGGCGTAGGTGACCTGATGCAAATTGCACAGAACGGAAACCGATAGTTCCGTGGCGGCGCACTTTAAATCGCCGAGTACCAAGCGCGCGGTGTTCGGGTCGAGACTGGCCACGGGCTCGTCGGCGAGAATGACTTTGGGCTGCTGCGCAATGGCACGCGCGATGCCCAGGCGCTGCTGTTGGCCACCCGAGAGTTTGTCGGACCTCGACCAGGCCCGATCCGCCAGATCCACGCGCCGCAGACATTGCATGGCAAGGTCGACGTCGTTCTGGGGGAACATTTGAAGCACGGAGGATAGCGTGGGCAGATGAGCGAGGCGCGCGAGCAGGACGTTTTTCAGCACACTCATGCGCGGCACCAGATTGTGGTCCTGGAACACCATGCCCACGTCGCGACGAAGGGCGCGCAATTGCGCACGATTGGTTGGCTCGGCATGTCCTCCCACGACCACCTTCCCGGCGTCGGGTTGCACAAGCCGATTGATGCATCCAAGCAGCGTGGATTTCCCCGCCCCGGACGGACCAAGGACGACGCAGAACTCTCCGGGCGCGACACTGAGGTCCACGTCACGCAATGCATGCAAGCTCCCGTAGCTTTTCGAGAGCCCGCGAATTTCGATCATTTATGCTTGCGCAGATCCAGGTTGAGAACCTTCGCCGCGTCGCGGATGACGTCGTAGGCGGAGTCGTCGACGAACACCCAGCGCTTGACCTTGCTATGGGCGCCCCAAGGCATATTCTCTATCTGACCGAAAGCCTTCCTGATGCGCGCCTTCAAATCGGCGGAAAGGTCCTTGCGATAGCTCATGGGTGCCCCCGGAATGGGAGCGGAAGTCCACAGAATCTGGATCTCCTCGCGCTTCATGATTCCCCGCTGGAATGCCGCCTCCAACAAGGCGTCCGCGATGGCGGCGGCGTCCACTTTGCCGTGCTGCACCGCCAACCCGCTGGCGTCATGTCCTCCGGAAAAAATCACACGAGAGAAGTGTTTGTCCGGATCGTAGCCGGCGTTGATGAGCGCCGCTTTGGGAAATAAATGGCCGGAGGTCGAACTCGGATCCACGAAGGCGAAAGTCTTGCCCTTCAGATCCGCCAGCCCTGCGAAACCGCGTTCTTTACGCGCGACGATGACCGCCTTGTAAGTTGCGCCTTGTTTCTCCGTTTCCGGCAAGGCAAAGGCTTCCACGTCCGCCACCGTGGTGGCCAGTACATAGGAGAACGGCCCGAGAAAGGCGAGATCCAGCTTCTTGGCGCGCAGCGCCTCGATCACGCCGTTGTAGTCGGTGGCGACGAAGGGTTTGATCTCCATGCTCAGATGCCGCTGCAAATGATCGAGTAACGGCTGATTGTCCGAGATAACGACACGCGGATCTTCCGAGGGAACGAGGCCGATCCTGAGGACTTGGGCGTGCACGGCAAGCGTGCATAGCGTGCTCAGCAGCGCGAGGGCAAAGCGAGAGATTACTGTTCGTAGCATGGTAAAGGTGTCCGGGGGAATCAGCCCAATCTTACCGTGATCGGACTAGGCGATTCGCTGTCCGGCGCGCCAAGTCTCGAGCGCTACGGCCACATCGTCCAAGACGCGAACGCGCACGAAGTCAGCGCGTTGCTGCGGTGCAATCTCGCCGCGGTCCGCGAGCCCGACGAGCCGCGCCGGGGTATGGCTCACGGCGGCGATGGCGTCATGCAATGACCAGCCAGCACGCGCGTGCAGCAAGAACGCGGAGTGCAACAGGCTATGAGGAACATAATCCGACGACATGCAGTCCACCAAGCGTTCGCGCGCGAGATCCAGAGCCGAGGCGTTACCGGAATGGGACCGGCCACGCACGAGGTTGGGCGCGCCCACCACGGTGGCGAGTCCGCGCGCATGCGCGGCGCGGGCCGCGACCTCGGAGGTGGGAAACTCTGAGATCTTCATGCCGTCGGCTTGAGCCTGTGCGACGTGTTCCTCATTGGTGTCGTCATGACTGGCCAGTGGCAAACCGATGGCACGTGCCGCTTGCACAATATCGCGACGATTGCGTTGCGCGTTCTGCGATTGCAGGGCCTTGATACGATCGACTTCGCTTTGCAGATGCGCATCGGTCCATTGCTCGGAGCCTTGCATGTACTGGCGAAACTTATCGATGCGAGTCCATTGCCTCTGGCCAGGGGTGTGATCCATCACCGACACCAAGCGCACTTTCGCGTGCGACAACAATGGCGCCGCTATTTCCATCATATTGGCGCAGGACAACTCGCAGCGTAAGTGAAGAAGATGCTCGGCGCGCAGCAATCCACCGGCGCTAGCCGCAGCGATGGCGTCGAGTGCGGTGGCGAGTCCTTCCGCGCGCACCGATCCTGTGCGCAAATCACCGATGAACAAGGCATCGAGCACAGTGGTGATGCCGCTGCTGGCGATCTGCGCGTCGTGAATAAGTAGCGCGGAGCGCGCTGGCCAACGCACACCAGGGCGCGGCTCCATATGCTTTTCCAGATTGTCCGTGTGCAGCTCCACCAATCCCGGAATCAGGTAGTCACCTTGCCAGTCCTGCGCCGATGTCGAATACGAATGTCCTGGTTGGACTTCGACAATCTCTTCACCTTGCACAACCATCGTTCCGGGCAGGCACTCGGTGCGCAGGAGGACCTTGGCATTGGTGATGACTAGGTCAGGCATGAAAGCTGGATATTCTCCCGCTATGATTCGATACGCAATTTACCACGCGCCCCCTGCGCGCTCGGCCTTATGGCAAGCGGCGGCCACGTGGCTTGGGAGAGACCCCGAAACACAGCGTGCTTGTGGCGTTCCTCTCATTGAAGGATACACCCGCACACGCTTGGAACAACTCACGCGCTCGGCTCGTCGCGTTTGCGTTTTCGGGCTAGACCCCGAAATTCGCCAATGCGGGTTTCGTAGTGCGGGGTTTCACCCACCGTGGACGATGACGATACCTTGCGTCCGGGCAGAGCCGAGCAACCTATAATCCACGTCACATCCAACCTATACAGAGGAATTAAATGGTTCGGTACATCAAGCGGGGAATCAGCGCCGAGCAGGACGCGGCGGATGTGTCCAAGGTACGACAGACGGTGGAAGGCGTGTTGGCCGATATCGAGAAGCGCGGCGACGACGCCGTGCGCGAGTATTCACGCAAGTTCGATCAGTGGGATCCCAAGGATTTTCGTCTGAGCGAGGACGAGATCCAATCCTGCGTCAGGCAGATGACCGCGCGCGATCTGGACGACATCAAATTCGCGCAGACGCAGATCCGCAATTTCGCGCAGATCCAGCGCGCCGCACTGCGCGACGTCGAGGTGGAAACGCTCCCCGGCGTGATTCTGGGGCACAAGAACATTCCCATGAATAGCGTGGGCTGTTATGTCCCGGGCGGGAAGTATCCATTGCTGGCTTCCGCTCACATGACGATCTTGACGGCCAAGGTGGCGGGTGTGAAGAACGTGATCGCCTGCGCGCCGCCCTTTCAAGGCAAACCCGCGCCCGCGATCGTGACCGCCATGCAACTGGCGGGTGCGGATGCCATTTATTGTCTGGGCGGGGTGCAAGCCATCGGTGCCATGGCGATGGGGACCGCGACCATCAAGTCTTGTGATCTGATCGCCGGACCGGGCAACGCTTATGTGGCGGAAGCCAAACGCCAATTGGCGGGACGGGTGGGTATCGATTTGTTCGCCGGACCCACGGAAACCCTGGTCATTGCCGATGAAACCGTGGACGGTGAGATCTGCGCCACCGACCTGCTCGGGCAAGCTGAACATGGACCCGACTCTCCGGCCATCCTGCTGACCAATTCCGAGAAGCTCGCGCGCGAGACCCTGGCCGAGATCGAGCGCCAACTGCCCATCCTCCCGACCGGCGCGACGGCAGGCGCGGCGTGGCGCGATTATGGGCAAGTGATCGTGTGCGACACCTACGACGAGATGGTGCAGGTGGCGGACGACATCGCCTCGGAGCACGTGCAAGTGATGACCAGGGATCCGGATTATTTTCTGCAGCGTATGACTAACTACGGCGCGTTGTTTCTAGGTGCGGAAACCAACGTGTCCTATGGTGACAAGGTTATCGGCACCAATCACACATTGCCCACGCGCAAAGCCGCGCGCTATACCGGGGGACTATGGGTGGGCAAGTTTCTAAAGACTTGTACTTACCAAAAGGTGAAGCCGGAAGCGTCGGCCCTGATAGGAGAGTACTGTTCGCGTTTATGCGCGCTCGAGGGTTTTGCCGGACACAAGGCCCAGGCGGATATTCGTGTGAAGCGCTACGGCCACCTCAAGCCAGTGCAGCATCGGTAGGGAGGGCAATGAAGTCGCAGGCCTCCTCGTCGGTTTAGTTTCCCCGCGCGCGGTCGATACGAAGTTCGTCAAAACCAGATACAGGAGACGATCATGCTGAATTGGCTGAATGGTTTGCGCGCATTAGCGTTGTTGTCCCTTCTGATGGGGGCGCCGGGTTTCGCCGCTCCGGACCACGATGCATTGCTGCAAGCCAAAGAGCGCCTGCGCGCGGGGTTTGAATCCGAAGTCACCACCGCGACTCGCGAGATCGATTCAGGGCAGTATGAAGGCCCGTTTTTAGCGCACCTGTTGCGCGATCGCGGGGTGAACTACAGCCATCTGCTGGCCTATGACAAGGCCATCGCGGACTTCACCCGCGCCATTGAGATCGATGGATTCAATCCACAGTTCTACCAGGACCGCGCCATCGCCTACTTGCGCGCGCGCGAATTCGCCAAGGCGGAAACCGATCTGGCCATGGTGCTGGGGTTGGATCGGAACAATTTCGGTGCGTTGCGGGAGAAGGGCAGGATCGCCTTCTATCAGGGCGATCTTTCGGAAGCCGTGAACTATTTCCTGCAGGCTTCGCGTAACGTGGACGCGGAAGGGAAGGTTTATTCCATGCTGTGGGTCAGCATCGCCGCCCAGCGCGCAGGGCGGCCCTCGCCGCTGACAATCCAATCGCCGAACGAAACGGCGCGTGGTCAATGGCCGGTGCCGGTGGCCGAACTGTTCACCGGCGCGTCCACTCCGGAGAAACTTCTCGAACGCGCGGAATCGGATAATCCGCGTACCCATCTTATGCTCCAGTGTGAGGCCCAGTTCTACCTGGGCGAGTACTACTTGATGAAGGGTGAGAAGGAATTGGCGCGTGCCAGCTTCAATGCGGCGGTGGAAACCGGCATCACCGATTTCATGGAGTACGACTGGGCGCTGCGCGAGCTGGAACTGCTGAACGTCGCATCAAAATGAGCTAACGGTGCAGCGCGTCGGTGATCACGTCGCGCGTGAGATGCGGCGCGAACATTTCAATGAAGTCGTAGGCATATCCTCGCAGGTAACTGTGGCGACGGATTCCCAGCCGCGTGACACTGGGTTCGAACAGGTGTTCGGCCTCGATCATTCGAAATGCGCGGTCTTGTTTCCGGTCGTACGCCATCGCCGCCACGACGCCTACGCCAAGCCCTAGGCTGACGTAAGTCTTGATCACGTCAGCGTCGATGGCGGCGAGTGCGACGTTAGGCGTCAGCCCCTGCGCGGCGAAGGCCTTGTCCATCATTGAGCGCCCGGCAAAACTCAGGTCGTAGGTAATGATGGGGTACTGGGCCAGGGCCTTTAAGGTGAGAGGTTTGACTTTGAGCAACGCATGCTCGGGCAGCACCAGCACACAGCGATTCCAGCGATAGCATTCGAAACTCACCAACTCCTCGTACAAAGAGATTGCTTCGGTGGCGATGGCGAAATCGGCATGACCGCCGATGGCCATTTGCGCGATCTCCTTCGGATTGCCCTGCCGCAACGACAGCTTTACTTTGGGGTGGAGCTTCACGAAGCGTTTCACCACCGGCGGCAGTACGTAGCGCGCCTGGGTGTGTGTGGTGGCAATGGTGAGTTCGCCGCTGGTCTCTTGTCCGAACTCCTGGCCGACTTCCTTGAGCTGACGCGTGTCGAGCAACACGCGTTGCGCAATGCGGATGATTTCTTTCCCTGGTTCGGTGATAGCCACCAGACGCTTGCCGCTGCGCGCAAAGATCTTGACGCCCAGTTCTTCTTCCAAATGCAGGATCTGCCGGCTGATGCCGGGCTGCGAGGTAAAAAGTGTCTTGGCGGCCTTGGTGAGGTTAAGGCTTTGCTGGGCGACTTCGCAGATACAGCGCAACTGTTGGAGATTCATAATGGCTAGTGGCGGAAAGCGAGTTCAACTCGTATTCCCCGCGCTCCTGGCGCGGGGGCAAACTTCGGGGGTCTCGTGCGACAATATCCGCTGTACCTCATTCGACGGCAAAGCCAACTTTTCCAATGCGTACTACCTTCGTAATTTCGATCTTGTTTGCGATCTTATTCGTGCCGAACGCGGTAATCGCCGAGCCGCGCAAAGACGCCGCCGAAACCATCCAGGAAGGTAGCGTCGTGCAATGGCTGGACTACTATCGCCGGGAACGTGGTTTACCCGGCGCCGATGTCACCCAGCCCGCTCCCGCCCAAACGGACGCCGAGGTGACCAAGCCCGCACCGCCGCCACCTGGTGCGAACGCCAAGTAGGCGAATTTAGCGTTCCGGCTCGGGTTCGCTTGCCACGAAGTCCAGTTCCACGCGGGCGCCATCGGGGTCGTAGCAGAACAACTGCCACGTTTCCGGGCCTTTCTGCCGGCGCAGTTCAAAGTCGATGTTGCTCTGCTTGAGGGTGTCGACCACCGCTTGCAGATTGGATGCGGTGAACGCCATATGATCGATGACGCCTTGTGCTTCCGCCGGCAACGGCCTGCCCGCGATGACATGCAAGACCGCGTGGCTATGCGAATACAACCAGGCGCCGGGGAAACTCAGGGGAGGGCGATAGCCCTCGGTCAAGCCCAGCACGCCCATATAGAAGGCTTTGCATTTGTTCAGATCGCTGGTGAGTACGGTGAAGTGATTCATGCCGTCGATGGCCATATCGCTATCTCCTCGGTTCAGGTTCTTGGATGACTGTGCACATGGCTGTGGCCGTGACTCGGGTCCATATCCACCGGCACTAAATTAAGCTGGCCGTGGCGCACTTCCGGTTCCGCCATCAGTGAGTTGGCGAACTGGCGAATGTGCTCGGTCTTGCCTCGCAGCATGACCGTCTCCAGGCAGTTGTCGTGATCCAGATGCACGTGCATGGACGACAACACCAAATCGTGGTGTTCATGCTGCAGGCTGGTGATGCGCTCGGCCAGCGCGCGTGCGTGGTGGTTGTAGACATAGCTCAACGCCCCCACGCAGTAAGGTGCTTCACCCTGCGCCAGTCGATTTGCCTCCAAATCACCGCGCAGCATATCGCGCACGGCTTCGGACCGATTGCGATAACCCCGGCGGCGAATCAGATCATCGAATTCGCGCGCGAGGGCTTGGTTGAGCGAGATGGTGAAGCGTTCCATGGCGGACGTGGCAAGAGTTTGTGGATCTTAGCCGAAACAGCCCGTGGTGCCTATCGTCGCGCATCGGGGGGCGAACTAGCGGCGCGAAACGACCCTGTTGAATCGACTCCCTGCATGTGCTGCGGCATCTGCTTGCAATAGCGTCTGATTGCCCGTTATCGACCCACTTCAGTCATTCAAGTTTGCGGAAGCGTCGAGAAAGCAGACCATCAATGATTTGGCTCGCCGGCGCCGGGGTGTCGAAGGAATCCGGACTTACTCCATATTGCGTAGTCGCCCAGTCAACACTATGGTACCGAAGGTTAGCAGCAGAGATGGGAGTGTTCCCGGCGCTGGGACGCTCGATGGCGTAAAACGCGCGTAGGTCAAGCCTGGAAATAGCGCTGAGTC
>JANNFC010000077.1:0-16513 GCA_031379405.1 Betaproteobacteria bacterium
CTGAGGTAATCCGCGCCCGAGCCCCCGTCAAGATAGTCGTCGCCCCGCACGCTTTCGGGCGTGTCATCCGAATCGCCGAACAATCGATCGTTGCCGGTGCCACCGGAAAGTGCGTCGTCGCCACCGCATCCAATAAGGATGTCGTCTCCCTCTTCGCCGTTGAGGACATCGATTCCGTGGTGCTGAGCATCCACTCGATTGTTGTCGCCTTGCAAGCGGTCGTTCCCCGCACCGCCGTGAAGTACGTCGTCCCCACCGCCGCCATCGAGGATATCGTTGCCCTCGCCTCCTTCCAGATAGTCATTTCCGTGATAGCCGGACGACAACAGTGCGCTGTCACCGTAGAGGGTGTCGTCGCCTTCGTCGCCGAAGAGCTCGTCGTCGTTGCCGTCGCCGTACAAAGTATCTCTGCCCACGCCTCCTCGCATCACGTCTTTACCGTGAAAGTCGGGCAAGGCGAATTGCAGGTCTGACGAAGCGCTCGACGAATGGAGATAGTGGACCACAAGCGCCCCTTCGGATACATCACCCATGAGGATATCGTCGCCGGCGTCGCCGTTGAGCGCGTCGTCCCCGGCGAAGCCGTAGATGTCGTCGCTGTCGTTGCCGCCGAATACGTAATCCTTGCCTTCTCCGCCGATAACCGTATCGTTTCCCGATCCGGCGTCGATCCAGTTGGTGCCATCATCAGCGGCCACAAAGTAGCCATGAATGCCCACTAGAGAGAGGCTGATTTGCTTCCCGTTCGATGCGTGGATGCTGCCATTTTCGATGATGCCCCAGGTCACCGTGCCGAGTGCAAACTCGGCAGAGTCGATGCCTGGGGAATTTGAACCTGCTGGATGTGCTTTGTCGCCAAATTTCTCTAAGCTCACGTCGAGGTACTGGGCGCCGCCGCCGAATATCACGTCACCGCCTGAACCGCCGAGAATGACATCCGAACCGGGCCCGCCGTCAATGACATCATTGCCCGCGTCGCCGCTGAGAAAGTCGTTTCCGCGAAATCCTGTTATCACATCGTCGTCATCTTCTCCGAAAAGTCGGTCGTAGCCTTCGCCCCCCACCAGATAATCGCGACCGATTCCTCCATACATCTCGTGATTGATGGAAAACCCAACGATGATGTCGTTGAACTTATTACCTCCAGTGCTTCCCAGATCCCCGTAGCCCTGCGTGCCGGGATGACCAAGAGTGATGCGGTCGGATCCACCTAAGCCGTAGACCTTCTGTGAGGACTCGGTGCTCACAAGCGATGGCTTGACTCCAGTGATTTTGTAGGGGAGCAAGAGACTGTTCTCATGCCCATCGGTGCCGCTGAGTGTTCCTGCACTCGTGATGGGTGTGTCCTCGGGAAGGTAGATGCCGAAGTTGCCACTCTTGAAGCGTGGGATGACGATCTCGGACTGATCGCCCGCCTTCTCGATGGTGAGCAATCCGCCCTGCGTGGGATCGCCTACCAATCCGAAGGTGTAGTCGTTCATTACGTACCGATACACACCGGAAACCGTGGATGGCTTGTTTGTCAACGACCCGCTTATTTTCTCTTTGGTCGGGTTGCCTTGGGCGTCAAAGCCGACGACGTAGAACAGCGCGCCGTTGGCGTCTCCGCCATAGCCGTCGCCTTGGAAATCGTAGACCCAGTCCTGGCCCCAGCCCTTGTAGAACAGATACTCGTCGTAACCTGCGCCTCCGGCAAGATAGTCTTCCCCGGTGCCGCCGAACAAAATGTCATCGCCGCCAGCTCCGCTGATGTGATCTGCGCCCGCACCACCCGAAAGCCGATCGGCACCGATGCCGCCGAGCAAGCGATCGTTGCCTGCTCCGCCTAAGATAGTGTCGTTACCCGCGCCACCTTCGAGTGCGACATCATGCCCATCGCCGCCTTCCAAGTAGTCGTTGCCGTCTCCGCCTAGCAGCGTGTCGCTTCCGCCCGCGCCATATAGGCTGTCGTCTCCATCAAAACCTAATAAGGTGTCGCTTTCAGTGCTGCCAAAACGAATATCCCGACTCCCATTCGCGGATTTGAAGCGAAGTCCTGTACCATTGTCCTCGTAAAATGTGTCCCCCGTAATGGGCACATATTCCGTTATGGGATCCGCTGACATATCCCCCTGATTCACCCAGATGACTTTCTCCAGGAACGCTGCGCGATCTTCAAGCCAGCGCTTCGTTAGTTGTCCTTTCTCTGTGGTTGGATCGTAGATGTCCAGGCTGCCGTCTTGATTGTGAGGCGTGTAGTCCAACCCCTCGATCACGAAGGGATTAAGCTCTTGCAGGGCATAGCGAAACGCCGTGCCTTCGGAGTGTTGTGCGGAAAGCACTATTGAACCCGATGCGATACCCACCAAACTGATCAGTTTGTGGCCTTCGGTTCCGATCTGCCGCTTGAGGTGCATCAGGTTGATCCAGTATTCGTTGCGAGTGTTGGTCAAACTACCAACCAAACTACTGGCCAAGGTTGGCCCGAGGATCGCATGCCGCAAAGCGTCCAGGGCGATCTCTAGTGACCGACTGTCCCGCGCTGTGATCGCTTTCAAGATCCCAGAAATCGTCCGTTCGCCCACTCTCGGATCGGTGGTGTCGAGCCCATGATCGATCCTGGCGAATAGTTCGTAGAGCGCGATGGCATCCGTTAGGGGTACGATGCCGTGATTTTTATTCAGTATCCCCTCTTCGATGAAAATCGGAATGGATAAACCATGGGTTGTGAGGTAGCCGCTGGTCACCGAGATTCCGGGTTTCGCATAGAGATTGGTGGTGACACCATTACTGAAGGAGCCCGACGTGGTGCCTACCGCGGCATCAAATTGCGCGAACCAATCGTTTGCCCACGTATCGAGAAAGCCTGGCGCGTTATAGGTGTTAAGCGAAGCCGCGATCGCAGGAACCAATCGGCCGAATGCTTGGGTTAGATATCCGCCCAGCGAGTGACCCGTGACCGAAAGCGGCGCACCTGCGCCGAGTTGTCCCAGACCCGTGACCGGTGCTCCTGCAATGATCTGTGTGGGCATCACGTAGTCGTAGGTGACTATCGGAGCGCTGAATTCATACTGAAGGACGGGTGTATCACGCGGTGTGGCCAGTCGGAGGTAGTAGTTGTATAGCGCCAGCACCTGTTTGCTCGGGATGCGACCCAACAAGATGTCAACGTCTGTGTCCAACATGTCGTCAAAAAGACCGGCCAGTGGTTCCGTCCCGCGGATGGCAAGGAAGGTCTTCCCTTCCTTCGAAAAGACGGTCGCGGAAAATCCGGACGCAGTATCGGAGAACTGGTCGACGACCTGGTAGGTGTCGGCGAATTGTTCTGCGTGGGCCTTCGACATGCCGGCATTGGTCAAAGAGTTAATGTAATTGTCGTGCGAAACACCCCGAAAAAGATTGTGTGCGTAAGCAGCCACGGCCAATTCGGCGCTCTCAAGAGACTCACTTATCTTGTATGCCATGCAATGTCGCTCGGTATGCGGTTGATTCCTGTCATGCAGGAGAATTCGGATCGCCCTGTTGGCGTACCCGGGTTCGGCGGTTTGGATCGAGGATTGCCGTCCTCATTCCGGATTGGAATTGTTGTCCCGCATCCAGTCCGACGAAATGGACCTCACATGGAAATCCACTTCGAGTGCTCGCGACGAGGAGAATAACTATAAGGTCATGCCGTGCACAAGAGCGAATCTGAAGATTCCGAAAAGGTCCTACACGAAACTTCCGGATCGCGCCTTTTGATGGGGTTTTAGTGACTCGGGCTCCTCACCCGAACTCGTGCAAAGCCACCCGATTCTTCGCGATGAAATCCCAGTCGTAAGTCACACCCAATCCCGGGCCTTGGGGGACTGGGAAGCAGCCGTCTTTGCCGACGCCTTCTAAAGTGTCGTTGTAACCACAGGCGTAGACCGGCGGCACGGCATTCGGAGTGCGCGGGCCAACGAGGGCGACTTCGTAGTAGTTGGAGTTGCGCATGGCTGACATGCAGATACGGTGCGCCGGTCCACATGCGTGCACTTCGCAATCCACGCCGAAGCCTTCGGCGATGTGAGCGATCTTCATGGTGCCGGTGATGCCCATATCGTATTCGGGATCCACGCGCAGGTAATCCGTGGCTTCCGCCATCAGGAAGTCTGCTTTGGGTTCTACGCCGCGAACGTGCTCGGTTTGTAGCAAAGGCGTCTTGATCAACTGACGCAGCTTTTTATGCGCGTACATGGAGACACCCCCGTCGCGCATCGGGTCTTCGTACCAAAAGAAATTGGCTTCGTCGCAGGCACGGCCCACGTATAGGGCATCAGCGAATGTGCGCAGCTGACAGGCGGGGTCCAACATCAGTTCCATGCTGTCGCCGACGATTTTTCGCACGTGCAGTACGTTGGCGGCTTCCTCGTGTTTGTCACCTTCGTTCCAACCGTGGATCTTATAAGCGCGGTAGCCCAGTTCGCGACATTGCAGGGCGAATTCGCCATGGGCTTCCTTGCTGCCTAGTTCGTTATTGCGATCGCTCATGAAAGTCGACGCGTAGGCGGGCAGACGCCAACGATAGCCGCCCAACATCTCGGCGATGGAGCAGTTTAGTTTCTTGGCGTGCAGGTCCCACAACGCGATATCCAAAGGCCCATGTCCCATGTGATCGAACTGTCGCGCTTCACGCTTGAGATCGTCGTAGAGCACTTCGCGTTCTTCGGCTTGACGGCCGATCAAGTAGGGGGCCAGCATCAAGGTAGAGCCCAATGCGGCCGCCGAACCCACCCAATGCGTGACGTACTCACCGCGCAAACCGTTGTCCGTCATGATCGCCACCGCGTACTTGGTCAGGCGCGAGGTGGCGCCGAACTTGCAGCCGAGCGCGCCTACTCCGCCGCCCCTGATCTGTCCCAGATGTTTTGCGTCGAACTGAAATACATGGACTTCGACCTTGGTGATTTTGCTCACGGGTTCTCCTCATGGGTGTGGCGACGTTCGTGACGACATTGGCATTAGTATCGCGCAAACATCGGCTAGACTGCGATCACCGCAAGGAAAGCCGATGGAACCCGTTCTGGTCTTGTACGCGCACCCCAGCAGTGAATCTTCCCGCGCCGATCGTGCGGTCGGTGCAGGTCGGGGCGAGCCATTGAAGGCATGGCCGGGGTTAAGCTGCATGATTTGTACGAAACCTACTCAGATTTTTTATCGAAGTGGATACCGGGAACTCATCACTGACCTGGCTGGACGCGATCCACCCGTGGTGAGCATCTGCGAGGACGGATGATGGCCGCGCAAGGGTTTCTCGCTCAGGGATTGGTGTACTTGAGCGCCGCGGTCATCGCGGTGCCGGTGTTCAAGCGCCTGGGGTTGGGATCGGTGTTGGGTTATCTGTGCGCCGGCGCGGCGATCGGCCCGTGGGGATTGGCGCTGGTGCAGGATCCGCAAGCCATCCTGCATTTCGCCGAGTTCGGAGTGGTCTTGCTGCTTTTCTTGGTGGGCCTGGAGCTCAATGCGCAACGTCTCTGGCAATTGCGCGTGCCCATTCTGGGGCTGGGCAGTGCTCAGGTCGTTATCACCATCGCTACGGTTTCCTTGCTTGCCATTGTGCTAGGCGTGGATTGGCGCTTGGGCATGGTGGCAGGAATGGGGTTCGCGATGTCCTCCACTGCCATCGCGCTGCAAACCCTGGCTGAAAAAAATCTGCTCGGCACAGCGGGTGGACAGGCGGGCTTCTCCGTCTTGCTGTTCCAGGATATTGCAGTGATTCCGCTGATGCTGGTGTTGGGGTTGCTCAGTGCCGGGGATCAGGCAGGTTCGATGAATTGGGAGCGGGTAGCCACCGCGGCCGGCCTGATCCTCGCCATCATCTTGGTGGGCCGCTATCTGCTGCGCCATGTATTGCGCTACGTGGCAAGCACCGGTCTGCGTGAGATCTTCATTGCGTTTTCTCTGTTGCTGGTCATTGGTACAGCATTGCTTATGGAGTCCGTAGGGCTGTCCATGGGGTTGGGTACGTTCCTGGCCGGTGTAATCCTGGGCGAGTCGGAGTACCGGCACGAGCTGGAATTGGATATCGAACCCTTCAAGGGGCTACTGCTAGGACTGTTTTTCATCGCTGTCGGAATGAGCGTGGACATGGGCTTGTTCGCGACCTCGGTGCTGACGGTACTTGGCCTGGCGCTGGGTATCGTCTGTCTCAAGATCATGCTGTTGATCGCGTTGGCACTCCTCTTCAGACTCCATGGGCCAGACGGATGGTTGCTCAGTTTGACGCTGTCCCAAGTCGGGGAATTCGCCTTTGTGCTATTCGGCGTGGCGGTTTCGGAGCAGGTGATCTCAAAGTCGCAGGGCGATGTCCTCAACGCGGCCGTGGCGGTTTCAATGATTACGACACCGCTATTGATGCTGTTCTACGAGCACGTGCTGAGTCCGGGGCTCAATCGCAAGCACGAGCGTGCCGCCGATACGATTGAGGACCGCCATCCGGTGATTGTGGCGGGCTTCGGCCGCGTGGGTCAGGTGGTGACCAGACTCCTCATGGGCAAGGGCTTCAAAGTCACCATCATCGAAATCGACCCGAACCAGGTGGAGCGAGCGCGGCGTTTCGGCTGGAAAGCCTACTACGGCGATGCCAGCCGATTGGACCTGTTGGAAAGCGCGGGGGCGGCCCATGCGCGGCTGATTGTCTTGGCCATTGATGAGGCAGAGCAATCGCTGCACACCGCCCGGATCATTCGAAGGCATTTTCCCAATGTGCAGCTTCTCGTTCGTGCACAAAACCGTACCGACGCTTCCGAGTTCGTTGAGATGGACGTCCCCTTCGTACGGGCAACTTTCGGTGGCGCGCTGGCGTTGGCGGAGCGCGCATTGGTGACCATGGGCGTGTCCGCATACTCCGCCAAGCGGGCCGCTAAACAGTTTCAGCGCCATGACGAGGCGTTGTTGCGCGCGCTCGCCCCCCAACGCCATGATCAGAAGGAAATGATCTCGCGTTCCACTCAAGCGCGACAAGACCTCGAACAATTACTTCAAACGGAACGCAAAGTGGGCGATAAAGGGAAGTAAGCCGGTTGGCACTAACACGTCTGCCAGCGAGTTCCCCTGTTAGCGGATAATGCGCATCGCATATGGCCGATACACTCACCTACGCCTTAGGGTTTCTGACTGCGGGTTTATCGCTCGCCGTTGCGGGCTGCGCGCAGTTTCCGCGTTGGGAGACCGCCAGGAACGGCGTGGATGAGGCTATCCGCTGCGAGAGTGAGGTGGTGGTCTCACGCCAAAGCGAGCAGATTCGCTACCGCGGCGACCTAACCGCCCAGGGGTTGTGGGCGGTTCGCCGGCTAAGTCAGGGACGTCCCATATCCACCCTGGTGATCTCTTCTTCCGGTGGCGAGATCAATCTCGGTATGGACTTCGGCGACTGGGTGTTCGAGCGTGGAGCGTCCGTAGTGGTGGACGAATTCTGCCTGTCTTCGTGCGCCAACTACGTGTTCACGGCAGGTTGGCACAAGACCATTCTTCCGCGTGCGTTAGTTGCTTGGCACGGGAGCGCGCGACAGAAGGATCTACCGGATCAACTGGCGCGGGTGGTCGACGATCAGGTGAAGGCCCTCGCACTGGCCGGAGACGGACAGCAGCGGGAGCGTGACAAGCGCATCAGGGAAGTCACCGACTACCTGACAAAATCCATCGCGAGGCAAGATGCGTTTTTCGACAAGGTGGGTGTTTCCGAATACGTGACTCGCGTGGGTAGCGAGCGCTATGGAATCAAGGGGTTTTACTTCATGTCATCCCATGACATGGCTCGCTTCGGCATTCAAAACCTCGTCGTCCCGGCGGAATATGAGGAGACGGACGCGAGCGGGTTTGAGCGCAAACTGAATGTTCCAGTTACCCGTCTGAGACTTGCAAATGACGATGCACCCTAGCACTTCCGACGCGCATGCCTTGACGGATCTGCGGCGGGAATACAAACGTGAGTCCTTGGACGAATCCACGGTCGCGCCCGACCCTATGGCGCAGTTCGATCGCTGGTTCGAGCAGGCGCGCAATTCCGGGCTGCTTGACGCCAATGCCATGAGCTTGGCCACGTGCGATGCCAATAGTCAGCCTGCGGCGAGAGTGGTGCTGCTCAAGGGATTTGATATGCAAGGCTTCGTGTTCTTTACCAACTACGATAGCCGCAAGGGTCACGAGCTTGCACTGAACTCGCGTGCGGCGCTGCTTTTTTACTGGAGCGAGCTGGAACGGCAAATCCGTATCGAAGGCGTCATCGAAAAGGTCAGTGCAAGCGAATCCGATGAGTACTTCCAGCAGCGCCCTCTGGGTGCACGCCTCGGAGCCTGGACCTCGCCGCAAAGTCAGGTCATCGAAAACCGGGCCGTGTTGGAGGCGCGACTAAAGATTTTTACCGAACGCTACGCTTGCGACCCTCCACGCCCGCCGCACTGGGGCGGTTATCGCCTCAAGCCTAATTCACTGGAGTTCTGGCAAGGCCGGCCCGATCGGTTGCACGATAGGGTGCGATACCAGATGAATAACGACATGCACTGGCGCATCGAGCGACTCGCACCCTAGCCCGCCTTGCGGGCTATTGGATAACCCGCTTCAGCGCAGTCAGAAATTTCTCTGGCGGTTGATAGCCCACTATGCGCTGACCCAGTTCGTGACCGTTGCGGTCAAAGTAGATGATGCCAGGCGGCCCGAAGAGACCGAAGCGTTTGAGCAGTGCACTATCGTCCGGCGAATTCATCGTCACATCGGCCTGCAGCAAGACGAATTGCTTGAGGGTTTGCGCCACCGCGGGATCGTTGAAGGTGAAGCGCTCCATTTCCTTGCAGGACACGCACCAGTCCGCGTAGAAGTCCAGCATGAGCGGGCGTCCGTTGGCGGCGGCGACACGCTGATCCAGTTCGGCGACGCTGCGCACGCGCTCGAATCCGGCGCCATGTGAGATCTGGGGAGCGCCGCCGGCTGTGCGCAATCCCGACAGTGGCTGCAACGGATCACGTCCACCTGATAAAGCGCCGACTAGCAACGCCACGCCAACGAGCAGCGCGATGACGCCCACGCCCTTCCACAATTTTCTGAAACCGGAACTGTGCGCAGGTAGCGGATCGATGGCGTGAAGATAAACGGCGCACACGATAAGAAGCCCCGCCCACAACAGCATGTGCACGATGGCCGGAATGACGGGTGACACGAGCCAGATGGCGACGGCCAATAGCAGCACGCCAAAGAAATTCTTCACCGTTTGCATCCAGGCACCCGCCTTCGGCAGCAAGGCTCCCGCGGACAATCCCACGATCAGCAGCGGTGCACCCATGCCCAGTGCCATGACGAACAGCGCACTACCGCCGAGCACGACATCCTTCGATTGACCGATGTACACCAGTGCGCCGGCCAGCGGCGCCGCCACGCATGGACCGACGATCAAGGCTGAGAGCACACCCATGATGAACACCCCGCCGGCGGTACCGCCACGTTGCCGATTGCTGGCTTGCGTAAGCTTGCTCTGTAGCGCCGACGGCAGCTGCAGTTCGTAGAAGCCAAACATCGACAATGCCAGCGCCACAAAAATGGCGGCAAACACGCCCAGTACCCAGGCGTTCTGCAGCGCGCTCGAAAGCAATGCGCCCGATAGTCCTGCCGCAACACCTGCGATGGCGTACGTGATCGCCATGCCCAGGATGTAGATGACGGTCAAAGTGACGGCCTTGCCTTTGGTCAGTTGCTCGCCTTGGCCCACGATGATTCCCGAAAGGATTGGGATCATCGGAAAGATGCAAGGCGTGAGCGCCAGCAGCAAGCCGAATCCGAAGAAGCTGGCGACAACTCCCCAAAAACTCGACTCTCGAAAGAGTTGGGCGACTTGCGTGGTTTCATCCAAGGCATCCGGCGGCGCCACGGCTGAGCTATTCGGTGCCGTCGTTGGCGTGGAGGACGCTGTCGTGACCGCTGGCGTAGCCGTCGTTGCCGAACCTGCGGTATCGCTTTGCGCAAGCACTAGGTGCACGCGCTGCGTCGTCGGTGGGTAGCACAACCCCTTCTCGCTGCAGCCTTGAAATTTCACGTCGACGGCGATGGATTGTTTGCCACTGCCGGTACGCGCTAGCGACGCCGTTGCCTGAAACGGACGATGAAATACCTCGGTCTCTCCGAAGTTGGGATCGGATTTCTTTTCGCCGCGCGGCAGCGAAAGCTTGCTGATGGAAACACCGCTTCCGGGCGCGATGTTTAAGCCGGTTTTGTCCCTGTAAAGATAGTACCCTTCCGCGGGTTTGAACTCGGCCACAAGTGTGTTGGCGTCCTGCGCTTTGACGCTTACCTTGAAAGCTTGCTCTACGGGGAGAAACGCTTCCTCCTGCGTGTTTTCGCCGCCGCCGGCAAATTGCTTCAGCTTCGATAGCACGCCGCCCGCATCGCTGAGGGTTGAACTCCCGGCCAGGGCGAGATTGAGCTTGAACCATCGCGTTTGGGGCGTGTAGCAAATCCCCACATCGGCGCACCCTTGAAACTGCGTCTTTAGATTCAGAGCACTAAGGGATTCGGTACCAGCCAAAGGCACGCGTATGATGATGTCGCCGCGATAGGTTTCCACTTTCCCGAAAAACTCGTCTTCCTTCATCTTGCCGGGCGGAAGCTGCGGTTCGCCTACGCTCACGCCCGCCGTATCCGAGGAGAACTTGAATTTGTCCCGGTAAAGGTAGTAACCGTCCGCGATGGCGTAGCGCACCTCCACCACGTCCGCATCCGCCAGGCGGGCGGATGAACGGAACGCTTTCTCCGGTGGCAATACGTCTTTCTCCACTTGCGCGAAAGCACTGCCGGCACCTAACAAGGCGAGTAGGACGATTAAGGTGAGCAGGACAATTGGCCAGCGCGTAAAGAGCAAGGTGTTCACTTAGCCACTTAGTCTCTTATGAGCCTACTGTTGACAGATTTGGCCAAGAGTTTGATGAACGGCGATCTGATTTTTGGGGATGGTGGGTCTCCGCTTGCGCGAAACACGTGCCGATGCGAGTGCTTCGGCGCTGTCTCGATCAGGTAGAGCGCTGATGACTACGATTTGTTCAATCATGTGTGATGTTGCCGCCACTGCAACCTTACCTGGCGATCAGGTCCTGAGCCGCGCGCGCGGGGCGAGCGCTGGGGTGAGGGGTGTTCGGTATATTCCAAGGTTCGGATGATAGCGGATGCGACATGGTACAAGGCAAAAGCAGCGTACGGCGACAGCGTTGTTCGCGCGTGGCGCGGCGTATGTGACGGGCTGAGCCAGGACGAAAATCCTGGACGAAAATCCTTGCATATTATCCATATCATGGATAATATGCAAGGATGATTCCGCGCCGAGCAGATCAACTTGTACGCGACGCGCTTGACCGGCAGGCCGCAGTGGCTTTGCTCGGCCCACGGCAGGTCGGAAAAACGACTTTGGCACGAACCATCGCTGACGAAGTCCCCTCCGTGTATCTTGATCTCGAAGCAAGGGAAGATCGCAATAAGCTCGCGGATCCCGCACTATTCCTCAGAGCCAACGAAGACCGGCTCGTCGTGCTCGATGAGATTCACCGTGTGCCAGAGGTGTTTCAGGAACTCAGGGGATTGGTCGATGAGGGCCGTCGCAAGGGAATCGAAACGGGTCGTTTCCTGCTTCTAGGCTCCGCTTCGATGGATCTGATGCGCCAGTCCGGTGAAACGCTCGCCGGACGTGTCGCCTATGTCGAAATGGGGTCCTTCGACATCATGGAAACCGGCGACGAAGACGCCGAGGCACTATGGGTGCGTGGGGGATTTCCCGATTCCTACCTGGCCAAGGATGATCCATCCAGTCTCGCGTGGCGCACAGACATGGTGCGCACTTACCTTGAACGGGAGGTGCCGATGTTTGGGCCGCGCGTACCGGCCGAAACCCTTGAACGCCTGTGGATCATGCTGGCGCACAACCAGGGCAACCTACTGAATGCCTCACAGCTTGCCGCAGCCTTGATGATAAGCGCCCAAACGGTTACGCGTTACATCGATCTCCTGGTCGATCTGCTGCTCGTGCGCCGCCTGCGCCCCTACCACAACAATATTGGCAAGCGCCTCGTAAAATCCCCCAAGGTGTATATCCGAGATAGTGGACTCGTTCACGCGCTCCTGAATATCGGAGACCGGAACTCGCTGTCAGGGCATCCAGTCGTGGGTGCGAGCTGGGAAGGATTCATCATAGAGAATCTGATCTCGGCAGCGCCCGCACCAACCGTGGCAGGCTTTTATCGCACAGCCGCAGGTGCGGAAATGGATCTGGTGCTGGAGTTTCCCGGTCGGGGGTTGTGGGCGATCGAGGTCAAAAGAGGGCTCGCGCCAAAACTAGAAAAAGGTTTTCATCATGCTCGGGAAGACCTCAGACCAGAGAAGACCTTTGTGGTCTACTCGGGGCGCGATCGATATCCCATGGCTGAGGGGGTAGAGGCCATCAGTGTCTGGGATATGATCGCCATGTTGACGGCGGCCTGAGCGCCACCGGACTTCGGGATCGGCCGCATCGTTTCACGTAGACCCTTCAGCCAGCGCGGCGGCAACATCGGGATACCGAAACACCATCTTCAACTCATCCCGCACACGTCGATTGCTGAGGCGCCGGGACTCCTGAAGAAAAGACAACGCATTGGCCGGAATGGTTGCGCGCGCTTGCTGCATGGTGACGCGTGGAGGGCGCGGCAGCCTCAGCGCGTCGGCCACCACATCGAAGTAGTCCCCCGCCTTGACCCAAGCCCCATCGCTGGCGTGATAAACCCTTCCCGCGTGACCTCGGTTCAACGCCAGCAGCACCAGGCGTGCCAAATCCTCGGCGTGGACGTGATTGGTGTAGCTGTCCTCTTCCTCCCGGATACTCGGTGTGCCGCGCTTCAACCGCTCCACCGGCAACCTGTCATGAGCGTAGATACCCGGTACGCGAAGGACGCTCACTCGCACGTTGGACCGCCGCCCCCAGCGCCGCAGCCGCCGTTCGGCATCCACGCGACGATGCGCGCGATCCGTGTTCGGCGCCACGGGATCAGACTCATACACTACGGCGCCTCGCCGATCGCCGTAGACGCCGCTGGTGCTAAGGTACACAACACGCTGTGGTAGAGTACGCTGCCCCGCGAGCGCCCGCATCAAATTGGCGGTGCGCGGATCGTTGCGACCGGAGTTTGGCGGCGGCGCCAACTGCAGTACGTCCTGCGCCAAGCCACCGAGACGTCGCAAAGATTCCGGGTGGTCCAAGTCGCCGCGAATCGGCGTTACGCCAACGGCTCGCAACTGCGCGGCGCGCTCGTCCGAGCGCGCCAGTGCATACAGCCGAAACCGTCCGCGAAGCAAGGGAACCATTCTGGAGCCGATGTCGCCGAAGCCCACGATGAGAAGTCTGCGCATCGTGCGCATTTTAGAACGCAAGGAACCCACAGCATGCTTTACCAGGTCACCATTCGACCAACCAATCAGACCATTGAGGTCAACGACGACGAAACCGTGTTGGCCGGTGCCATGCGGCAAGGCATCACCATTCCCTATGGATGTCGCAATGGCGCATGCGGCTCCTGCAAAGGCAAGCTCGTGCAAGGCGAGATCGACTACGGCAAATACGCCACGCACATTCTGCCCGACTACGAAAAGCGCGCCGGCTTCGCTCTGTTCTGCCAGGCCAAACCGCATTCCGATCTGATCATCGAAGCGCGCGTGATCAACGTCGCCGGTCAACCGGAGGTGAAGAAGTTACCGTGCCGCGTGCAGAGCTTCAAACGCCCGGCCGAGGACGTGATAATTCTGACCCTGAGCTTGCCCACCAATGAGCATTTGCATTTTCTGGCGGGTCAGTACCTGGAGATCATCATGCGTGACGGAAAACGCCGCGCCTATTCCATGGCGAATCCGCCGCACGCTGACAGCGCGGTAGAACTACACATCCGCGCCATGCCCGCGGGGGTTTTCACCGACTATGCCTTCAATCGCATGAAAGAAAAGGACATCTTGCGCTTCGAAGGACCCATGGGCACCTTCTTTTTGCGCGAAGACAGCGACAAACCCATCATCCTGCTCGCCAGCGGTACCGGCTTCGCTCCCATCAAGAGCCTGATCGAAGAGGCTTTCCACAACGGCATCCAACGCCAGATGGTGCTCTACTGGGGCGGACGCCAACGCGCGGACATCTATCAATTGGAGTTGGCACTGCAATGGCAGGCCGAGCACGACAACTTCAGCTTCATTGCGGTGCTTTCCGATGCGCCCGAGGCCGAGCCATGGAAAGGCCGCACGGGTTTCGTGCACCGTGCCGTCATGCAGGACTTCCCCGACCTCTCGGGCTATCAGGTCTACGCCTGCGGCGCCCCGGTGATGGTGGATGCCGCCAAGAAGGATTTCAGCGAACAGTGCCAGTTGCCCGAGGACGAATTCTTCTGTGATTCGTTTACGCCGGCTGCGGGCGTGGAGGGCGCTTAGCGTTGACCATATAGGGGGCCGTGCTTCACGCAGCGGAAGAGGACTCCGCTTGGTCGTCAGCGCCAAAGGCCTTGATCATCCAAGGCCGAATGTTTGGCGAGCAGCGCACGCTTTCCTTCGAGCGCTCGCGCGCGCCATCCGCGACCTCGGGCAAGGGCGTCTGTCCAGGCGATGTTGAACAGGTCCGCCTGACCGTTGACCAGATGCCACTGCGCGAGCGCGGCAGCTTGTTCGATATCTTTGACCGCCTTGACACGAGAGGCTATGTTGCGCTCTCCAAAGATGATCAATTTATGTACGGCGTAGCGCGCGGGAGAGGGAAGATTCACGACGCATGCACCATCGCGTCCCATCAGCGCACCTTGCGTCGTCCCCTCTAAGGAAAATTCCATGAACTTGAGCGGCTCCAGCCTCAGATCCAGAGACTTGATTACGACGGGTACGGGCTTACCTCGCGTCATCGTCGTCAGGAAATCCAAGCGCAACTCTGGATCGGCGGGATTACGATACTGTGCCCCCAATTCGCCAGAAAGGGCTTGGATCGGTAACAATCCCATTTCGAGCGAGGTGAGCGCATCGTACACAGATAGCTCCACATCGGACGGTAACGCCAAGGAGACATTTCGACCCGAATGGGCGAAATCAACATCCAGTGTTCGGTCGCCGGACACCCAACGCACGCCCAACATATTGCCCATGGCGGCGAAGGCGTGTGTGCCGATCAGCACACCGCCAGCCTTGAAAAATCCGTATGCTGCCAACTGCCGGACGATTCGATAGTGTTTCGGCGGGGTGCCTGCGCAACCAAGCGCTAATGCCGACTGGACGATGGGCTGCAGCTTCTTCGGTGCCTTGACCTGAGCGAACCGCTGAATCAAGTTCTCGACGCGTGCATCCGCCGGGCCCACATAGATACGTCTTTGTGTTCCGCCAATGGGATCCCTATAACCGAAGTAGATATACCCGTGACCCTTGATGGAGCGGCGATGGAATGCACCGGTCATTCCTGCCAGTGCAGTGAGATCATGCGTGCGAGCCTGATCGAACACCTCGGCGTAGGCGGTTTGAGCGGAGAGCGTCAACTCGCGGAATAGAGCTGGCATGACGCCAAAATACCACACAAACTAAAAATTGTGTAGTAACTCCATAGCTCAAATGTGCGCAACCCTCGAGGGATACGCCCTCTTCACCTTCGCCCTACGTATCCAGCTTTTCCAACAAGTCTTTCGCTCGCTTCAAATCCACGGTGTCGAAACCAAAAGCCGCCATGAGTTTTGGGTCGGCGTCGTCATCGTACAGTGCAATGAATTCGTCGGAATACTTCTGTGCAGTCGCGAAATCCCCCAACCAAAAATACGCGTCCATAATCGACAATCTTGCCACCAACTCGGCTTTGGGCGAGGCCAGTCTCTCGATTGAATCAGTGCGTTGCCCAGCACGAGTTGACGGTCCAACTTTCGCCGATTGCACAGCGGGCCGCGAGGGAGAGCAGCAGCCTGATTTATGCCACTGCGCCCTTGGCGTAACGCTTCTGTTAGCGCCGATCGCCCCAGGGAGGCACGACCCGCCGCAAGCCAATATCCACTCGCCTCCTCGGCCTTTGCTCGGGATCCAATCGCGCCAAGGTAAGCGCTGTGACCGAGGCTTGGCCCAGCCAAGATGCATGAAACTCTGGCCGATAGCTTACCAAGACCAAGGCGGGATTTGCCCGATGCGGCTGAGCAGGATTTCCAATCCTTCCAGGGTCGTGGGATCTGCCCAGCGCGAAGTGCATCTTATCGCTTAGGGCAGCAATCGTTTCCGCGTGAACTCCCGGAGCCAGTTGACAAACATCACCTCGGAATCCATCACTTCGTGGAACCCTGCCGCGTGCAGCTTGTTTGTGGAAAAAAAAAAAAAAAAGGCGGTCCAGGTTGCGCTCTACCGTAGCTCATCTGATAGTCGGCGTACTCGAACGATTGTCCGACGAACGCCTTCAAGTCCGGCGATAAAAGCTCATGTTTGGTACGGATGCCCACTCGTCTTCCCGGGGGAGGATCTCTTTCTGCAGGTTCATCGGCAGCGCCTCGCCCACGGCCATGCCGCATGCTTGCGC
>JANNFC010000094.1:0-4263 GCA_031379405.1 Betaproteobacteria bacterium
TTCAAGACCTGTCACACCAGATCACTGATAGCTATCCGCGATGCCCTTAGCCCGTGCAGATGACTTGCGCCACAGCGCTCTTGGAGGCGGTGCCTTTGGTTCCAAGAATCGTTGTGTTCACCGACGAACCAGCGGCGGCAGCGACGCATGTGGGTGCTCCGGAAACGGTATACGTGACGCCACCGCCGGACGGCCAACCACCTTGCAGCAACCCACCCAGTACGCCCGTAGTCAACGCAACATTCAGCCGTACCGCCTTGCTGCTGTTGGCCTGGAACGCCCCGTAATTGATGGCGGCACCTGAGGAGACGCCCGCCGCCACGCCTTGAATCGAGGCGTTCATCGCCTCGTCGCTCAAGTCGATGAACCTGGGCAAGGCCACTGCCGACAAGATGCCCAGAATAATAATGACAACAATCAATTCAATCAGGGTGAAACCAGCATGCTTCATTTGTTTCTCCAGGTCATGGGTGGATACAACTAGCAATTCCCTACAGTATCAAGTGCAGTTCGTCCGATCCGTGGCATTGCTGGAGTCGAGCGGATTTCCGAAGGTTGGAGCGCCGTTTATGTCGGCCTCGCGATAGATCACGGAGCAGGTTGGATGATTCAAGTCCGACTGAATGGTTACTTGTGGAAGTCCGGATACCGTAGTGGGGGCCGTCACGGGAAAATCAGTGTTGTTGATGCCTGCCGCCAAGGCGATGGAGGTAACAGTGGGATAGCCGTTGGACATGGCGATGGTCACGCCTTCCATGACGACGGAAGTATTGGGCGCCATTCCTTGCGTCAGTTGTACCGACCTAGCCAACGCCGCGCCGGCCTTTACCGCACCCAGACCGCCGTTGACCTTCGCAATACGAGCTTCCACCTGCATGCCGGCGAAGCGTGGCAATGCCACGGCGGCCAAGATGGCGATGATGGAGATGATCACGATCAACTCGATCATGGTGAAGCCGTATCCGACAGGTTGTCTCACTGCCCCTCCCTAGGCGCTCGCAGTACTGTCATGAAACTACGGTCAAGATGGGTGGAACTTGAGCGAGAAGCGCGCTATGACGATGGGTAAACTCGTAGGCGCGGCGCTTAGGCGCCCTAGGGAAATATCGCATCAGCGCTTGAACGCCGCGCTGCTGAGATCCCAGATGGGCAAGAACACACCGAGTGCGACAATGAGGAGCAACACGCCCAGCATGACGATGAGAACCGGTTCGATCTGCGCACTGAGATTCTTTAAGTCGTATTCCACGTCGCGGGTATAAACATCGGCCACTTCGTCCATCATGTCATCCAAGCTGCCGGACTCCTGTCCCACCATGATCATCTGCAATGCGATGGGTGTGAACACACCGGTTTTGGTGGCGGCACGTAGCAGATCTTCCCCGCGCTCCACACCTGCGCGCATCTTCTCTATCCGATCGGCAACGTAGGCGTTGTCCACCACTTTTCCCACCAGGGTCAGACCCTCCACCGCGCTCACGCCACTGCGCATGGCCAGTGCAAAACTTCGGGCGAAGCGTGCAATGGTGGCCCGCATGATGATCTTGCCGGCAATGGGAAAACGCAGTTTTCTGCGATCCCACTCGAATTGTCCGGAGGGACTGCTTACCCAGCGCTTGAATCCGAAGAATGCACCCGCGATGACGAGGCCGATCAAGGGCCAGAAATCCAAGGTGAATTGCGAGAACGCGATGAGGCCACGCGTAACAGGAGGTAACTTCGCACCGAAGCTCTGATAGACCTTGGCGAAGACGGGAATGACAAACAAGTTGAGCACCGCAAGCGCCATGAACATCACGCCGATCACGAAGGTTGGATAACGCAATGCCGACTTCACTTGATTGCGCATGTACTCCTGAAATTCGAGGTGATGATACAAACGCAGGAAGATCTCCTCCAGTTGGCCGGTGGTCTCGCCGACCTTTATCATCGCGACGTAGAATGGAGAAAACACACCACCTTGGTTTTGTAACGCGGCGGACAACTCGCGCCCGCCTGCCAGATTCTGTTGCACGTTCTTCAGTGCCTGGCCTAGGGCGGGATTGGTGGCGGAATCTTGTAATCCACCCAAGGCGCGCAGGATGGGTACCCCGGCCTTCAACAGCGAATACATCTGGCGGCTGAACATCAGCAAGTCGGTGATGCTGACTTTCTTTCCCGAGCCCCATCTGATGAACAATCTGGCCTGCCTCTGAGCGTCCGGAGCGATCTTTATTGGCGTGACACCGCCCGTGCTTAGTTGCAGCGCCACCGCAGCGGAATCGGCGGCATCCACTACGCCCTCGACCAACTGGCCGGCGCCGTTTCTGCCGCTATAGGCAAAGACGGGCATTACTCAGCCATCTCGGCGGAGAGGGTCATGGCCTCTTGCACGGTGGTGCGGCCCAGCAAAGCCATTTGAGCGCCCTGGCGCCGCAAGGTTTGGCCTTGCATCTGCTCCTGCGCTACTGTCAGGAACGCCTTCGGATCGCCGGTCGTGGTGGCGTGCACTAAGGGCCTGGTCATTTCGAGCAATTCGTAGACTCCGCTGCGCCCTTTGTAGCCGGTGCCACTGCACCTGTCGCATCCGCGCCCTCTGTACACCTTGAAGCGATCCACTTGCTCGCCGATCTCTTGCACCAGCCATTCGCGCTCTTGCGGTGTTAAGGCGTGATCGGTTTTGCACTCCGTGCAAATCAGCCGCAGGAGTCGTTGCGCCACTACTATCTGCAAAGACATTGCCACCATGTAAGCCGGCGCCCCCATGTTGAGCAAGCGTATGGGCGTGCTGGCAGCATCGTTGGTGTGCAAGGTGGAGAGCACCATGTGGCCCGTCATGGCGGCGCGTAAACCGGTTTCAACAGTGCCTTGATCGCGCATCTCGCCTACTAGAATCACGTCCGGATCCTGGCGCAACACCGCCCGCAGCACGCGTGCGAAGGACAGGTCGATTTTCTCTAGAACCTGCACTTGATTTAGACCGGCAATGCGATACTCCACCGGATCTTCCACCGTGATGATCTTGCGTTGCGGCGTATTCAACTCCTGCAGCGCCGCATACAAGGTCGTGGTCTTGCCACTTCCTGTCGGTCCCGTCACCAGGATCATGCCGCCGGTGCGGGTGAGCGCGTTGCGAATCTTCTCCAAAATGGCGGGCGGCATGCCGAGCTGATCTAGCCGACTGGTGCGACCACTCTGGCTTAGGAGTCGCATCACGGCGCTCTCGCCAAACTGCGTGGGGAGTGTGGAGATACGCACATCCACGTGCGCATTACCCACCTTCATACCGAAGCGACCGTCCTGAGGTAATCGTTTCTCCGAGATATCCAGCCCCGCCACCAGTTTCAGGCGTAGCACCAATGCGCCCGCGATCTTGCTATCCGACTGCGATTGCACGTGTAGCACTCCATCCACGCGGAAGCGAATCTGGAGCTGTTTCTCTTGCGGTTCGATGTGAATATCAGAGGCGTTTGAAGATACCGCGGATTCGAAGATAGAGCGCAGCAGACGCACGACCGGCGCGTCTTCCACCGAAGTGGCGGCGGCCAGGGCGCCCAGATCGACTTCGCGCTCGCCCAGCTCTTGTTTTAACTCCTGGGCGATGCCCGAAATTTGCGAGCTGCGCTTGTAGATGCGATCGAAAGCCTGCAGCAAGGCTGACTCGGTGGCCACGCTCAGGATGGGCTCCACCTTGAGGATACGAGTCAGTTCGTCAAAGGCCAACAGATCCGTAGGATCGGACATGGCAACGATGGCCAAAGTGTCCTCACGCGTGAGCACAACAGCGCGGAAGCGGCGGGCTTGGTTTTCCGTGAGCGTGCGCGCGACCTCGAGGTTGAGTTCGCATTGACCGAGATCTACGAAGGCCACGCCCAACTGGGTAGCCATTGCCATGGCCACCTGGTTCTCGGTGGCCAAGCCCATTTCGATGACCACACGGCCGAGCTTCTTTCCGCTTTTACGCTGCTGGTCGAGGGCTTCCTTGAGTTGCTGTTCGTTGATCAGACCTTGGCCGATCAGCGCGTCGCCCAATCGAATCTTCTGGGGTGTAGGCATCTAGTGCTCAGATCTGAGAATATGGGCCCTGTGCTCGACGCAAGGTAATCATATGTTCGATGTCGTTTTGTATCAACCGGAAATTCCACCCAATACGGGAAATATCATCCGCCTGTGCGCCAACACCGGCGCTCGTCTGCATTTGGTGAAGCCGCTGGGCTTCGCGCTGGATGACACCCAACTCAAACGTGCCGGCCTGGACTACCACGAGTACGCCACGCTTCAAAC
>JANNFC010000538.1:0-1677 GCA_031379405.1 Betaproteobacteria bacterium
TTCGTCGATGCCTTGGGTAGGCACGGCGCTAGCCTGCAGAATATCGAGAGTACGGATGCCGTAAATGGTGTGATGCGATTATTGCTCAACGATACGCTCCAAATGCGAGAGTCGGTGAGCGCCCTCAATGAGGAACTCAAACTTAGCGTTAAGGAAGTCGAGGAATTACGTAAAGAGCTGGAGCGAACTCAGAGCCAGGCGCTCATCGACCCTCTGACTGGCGTGAAGAATCGCCGCGGAGTGGAGAAAGTCGTAGACGAAAGCTACTCAAACGGCAAAGGTGGTTTGGCTGGCGCCAGCGTCATGATGGTCGATATCGACAACTTCAAACGCATCAATGACTCTCATGGCCATATGCTGGGGGACAAAGTCATTCGAACGGTGGCGCAATTACTGGTGGCGGCGGTCAAAGGTCAGGACACGGTGGTGCGCTGGGGAGGGGAGGAATTTCTGATACTGTTGCCTCACACCCCGCTGGATGGGGCTAGAGCGCTAGCGGAATCCATCCGATCCGCCATAGAACGCGGGCGCATCCGTCGCATGGATAGCAGCGAGTACATCGGCGCCGTGACCATCTCCGTGGGCGTGGCGTTGCACCAACCAGATGAATGCTTCGAGGATTTCGTGCAGCGAGCCGACCTTGCCTTGTATGCCGCTAAGAAATCTGGGCGCAACTGCGTCATGGCGGCGAAGGGCGGGGCGTCCAAGCTGGTGACGGCATAACAGGCACTGGAACCGCGTCAGGACGCTACTCGCCGACCTACGACGACCAGGTCGATATCCTGGTCGTCGAGCCGAGCAACGCTAGGCAAATATCCCCATCGCTGAAAGCCGAAGCTTTGAAACAGATTAAGGCTGGGTAGATTGTGGGCGAAGATAAAGCCCAACAAGGTATCCACGCCAATCGTTGGTGCGTGCATGTTCGCATCGCGCAGCAGATCGTGGCCAATGTGCAGCCGCCGATAGGATTCATGTACATATACACTCAGTTCCGCGGTGCGGTTGTAGGCCGGCCGACCATAAAAGGCAGAAAAACTGAGCCAGGCCACCACCGCATTGCTCTCCTCGACCACCCACAGGGGTCGAAAGTTGGGGGAGTGGTCATGAAACCAGCGCGTACGCGCCTCTACGGTAACGGGCTGCATATCGGCGGTCACCATGCGAGACGCGATCGTGGCGTTGTAAATCTCCACGATACGCGGAAGATCGGTCTCGGTTGCCAGTCGTCTGATCATAGGCGGCCAAATAGCGCAAGATGCCGTCGTACTGTTCTAGCGATTCCCCGTAATGCTGGGGGTAGCGGGAATGATGTACTTACTCGGCGCGAGAGTCAAAGGAAGGGAAGGGAGGGGAGGCAACCAGGGCGTCCCCGTGTAAGCACAGCAGATCGCGCACCTCCGCGCTGCCGTCGCTAAGCTCACCCCGGGGGCGAATCGCCCGTTGCCAGTGATCCACAACTTCGCAAGTGCGCGGCAGCGTCGATGGCGTGCACGCAGCGCTACCGCTTCACTGCGACAGCCTCGGCCTTGCGCTTCGGGAGAAGTCTTGATGCGCAACCAATGCCAGGCTTCTTCCAGCATAGTTGTGACTAGCCCAATATCCGGCTCACCTGCCGCGCTAGGGCGATACCGAGGATTTCGTGCTGATCAGCGTCGAGATGAATACCGTCCACGCGAC
>JANNFC010000131.1:0-11760 GCA_031379405.1 Betaproteobacteria bacterium
CACCTTCCATTCGATTTCTCCGCCCGCGGTTGCGCCCCGATAGCGGGTGGCGTGCAGATAATCAAACTCCAAGGGAAAGCGCAGCATGGGTAGTAACTGGCCGGTAAACACGACACCGCCGCCCATGACCGAAATCACCAGCGGAAATTTATCTGCGAGCGCGGCAGTGATCTCCTTCGCGACCCTTTCCACGGCTGCCTTGGCGGTGGATACGTCGCAGATCAGATCGGCATTGCGCAGCACGCCCCAGGCTTCCGATGGTGTCAGCATGCTTGTCTACCCCGAGAATTGTTTGAGGAATTGCGCCAGTCCCTTACCTACTTCGGCATGGCGCAGACCGTACATGATATTGGCTTGAAGATAGCCCAACTTGGAGCCGCAATCATAGCGAGTGCCTTCGAATTGATAGCCCACCGCGCCTTCCGCTTCCAGCGTGGCGGCAATACCGTCGGTGAGCTGAATTTCACCGCCGGCACCAGGTTTCACTCGCTCGAGATGGTCGAATACCGCGGGGGTCAACACGTAGCGGCCCACCACGGCCAAGGTCGAAGGCGCATCCTCGGGCTTAGGTTTCTCCACGATTCTGGTCATGCGAATGATGCGCTCACCTTCCGCCTCGCCGGCGATGATGCCGTAGCTGGTGGTGTCCTCGCGCGCGATGTTCTGTACGGCAATGACGGAGCAATGTTTGCGCTCATATACCTCGATCATTTGGCGCAGAGCCGGAACACCGGCGTCGATCAAGTCATCGGCCAGAATCACGGCGAATGGTTCGTTTCCCACGACCGGTTTGGCGCACAGCACCGCGTGCCCAAGGCCCAGTGCTTCGGTCTGGCGCACGTAGGTGCAACTCACATGGCGCGGAACGATGTTTCGCACCTGAGCCAGTAACGCGTTGCGGCCACGCGCCTCCAGTTCCGTTTCCAACTCATAGGCCTTGTCGAAATGATCCTCGATGGCGCGTTTGTTTCGGCCCGTAATAAAGACCAGATGCGTGATGCCGGCGTCCACCGCCTCTTCCACGGCGTATTGGATGAGTGGCTTGTCCACGATGGGGAGCATTTCCTTGGGGCTGGCTTTGGTGGCCGGCAAGAAGCGTGTGCCCATGCCAGCCACCGGGAAGATCGCCTTGGTTACCTTCGTCATGGTTATCCCGTTTGGTTTTTCTGTAGAAGCTGCAACAACTGCTCTTCGTTCAATATCGGCACACCCAGCGCCTGCGCCTTGGTGTATTTGCTTCCCGGGTCCGCACCCACCACGACATAGTGCGTCTTCTTGGACACGCTGGAGACCACTTTACCGCCGAGCGCTTGAATGCGCATACTAGCCTCCTCTCGTGACAAGCCCGCGAGGGTGCCCGTGAGAACAAAAGATTTACCTTCTAATGCTCCCGATTGCATCCGCGGCGCCATGGCTTCGAACGATAGGTGACAAGCCAGAGCATCGACGACCGCGCGATTCGAAGCTGCCGAGAAAAACTCCGCGATGGAGCGCGCCACCACCGGGCCGACATCGGGAACGCGCAACAATTCGTCCTCCGAAGCACCCACCAAGGATTCGAGCGTGACGAAGTGTACGGCGAGATCGTGCGCCGTGCTTTCGCCCACATTTCGAATTCCGAGCCCATGGACGAAGCGTGCCAAGTTCGTGCGCTTGCTCTTGGCCAAGGCTTCGGCCAGATTGGCGGCAGACTTCTCTCCCATACGGTCCAGCGCGGTCAACTGCTCCGCTCCAAGTTGATAGAGATCGGCGGGCGTTTGCACCCATCCTTTGTCCACCAGCTGTTCCACCAGTTTCTCGCCTAGTCCTTCGATGTCCATGGCGCGACGTGAGGCGAAATGCAAGATCGCCTGCTTACGCTGCGCTGGGCAAGTGAGCCCTGCGGTGCAGCGCGATACCGCCTCCTGCTCCGCGCGCTCGACGGGCGAATCGCACACAGGGCAGCGGGTAGGCATCACAAATTCCCGTGCATCGGGTGGTCGGTGCTCCAGCAGCACCCTCGCCACTTCCGGAATGACATCTCCCGCCCGCCGAACGATAACACGATCGCCAATGCGTACATCCTTACGCCGGACTTCATCTTCATTGTGCAACGTGGCGTTGGTAACGGTTACACCGCCGACAAACACCGGATCCAAGCGCGCAACCGGCGTCAGCGCGCCCGTACGCCCCACCTGCACCGTGATATCCAACACGCGCGTGGTGGCCTCCTCCGCCGGATATTTGTGAGCCACGGCGAAACGCGGTGCGCGCGATACGAATCCAAGACGCTTTTGATGCGCCAGGTCGTTGACCTTGTACACGACACCGTCGATGTCGTACGGCAACGCTGCGCGCTTCGACCCGATCTGGCGGTAGTACTCCATCAACCCCCGCACAGCGCGCACCACTGCCCGCCCTGGTGCCACCGGGACGGTGAATTGCGCTAGATAATCCATCTGTGCGCTGTGCGTTTCCAAGGGCAGATCGGGCGCATCGGCGGCACCCACGGCGTAAGCGAAAAAACGCAGCGGCCGCGTGGCCGTAATCTTGGGGTCGAGTTGGCGCAGCGCTCCGGCCGCCGCGTTGCGCGGGTTGACGAAAACTTTCTCACCGATTGCTTGCTGCTGCCGATTGAGCGCGGCAAAGTCCTCCTTGAACATCAGTACTTCCCCGCGCACCTCGAGCACGGCTGGCGCATGGTGCGCGCTCAGACGCAGCGGAATGCTACGGACGGTACGCAGATTGGCGGTGACGTTTTCGCCTTGCGAACCGTCTCCACGGGTGGCGCCTTGCACGAACAAGCCGCCCTCATAGCGCAGACTGACGGCCAAGCCATCGAATTTCGGCTCCACCGCATATTCCACTTCCTCGATGCCGAGCCCTTCGCGCACGCGACGATCGAAACCTTCCACATCGACTTCATCGAACGCGTTGTTGAGGGACAGCATGGGGAGCTCGTGGCGCACGGCGTCGAAGGCGTCCAAGGGTGCCGCGCCGACTCTTTGAGTGGGTGAGTCCGCCGATTTGAATTCGGGAAACGCGCGCTCTATCTCGGACAGTTCCCGGAACAGCCGATCGTACTCGGCGTCGCTGATGACCGGCTGGTCGTTGACGTAGTAGAGATAATTGTGGTGCTCGATCAGTTTGCGCAGTTCCTGCGCGCGTGCGCGCGGATCCACCGACGTTATTGAAACAGGCGCAAGGCTACCGGACCACCGGCGGGAATTCCACGCGCATCCATTCTTTCATAGACCTTCTTCAGTTGAGTACGAATCTGATCCAGGCCCGATTCGCTCACAGCCGCACGATTGTCGTCCACCAAGGCACCGCCCATGGTGTTTGCCAGATGCCGAGCCAGCCCCACCAGCCTGTCAAAAGCATGCAGTCCATTGCTGACTCTGGGCACATCCAAGATCATGGTCACACCGTTGGTCGTAAGCGAGCGGATTCGCTCTGGCAAGAATCCCGGATTGTCGTGACTCTCCATGCTAATAGTGATAGCGCCATGCTCATCGTTCAACAGGAACACGCCGTTGGGCCGCAGTTGGAAGCCGGCGGCTTCCGCCCAGGCCCGGATCTTGGTCCCCGCGAACGGTCCACTTTTCTGCGCCACCACACTCAACCCAAGGACGACATCGGATTCCAGGCAAAACTTTTCCAGATCCTGTGCGACTTCCAGGGAGCGTTCGATTTCAGCGCCTTCCAGGGAAGCCTCGATCTCATTGGCGCAACGCTCAAAGGCACGTTTGAAGGTGATCAAATCCTCTTTCTGCAGCATACCCGAACGCGTGACCAACTGGATGGTGGCGCGCACTCTGTTGTACTTGGCGGCGGCATGCAAATCCACCGGTGTCCAATGATCCTCGAAAGCTCCCCACAAATAGACTCGGTTAGCCAGGTCGCTCAACTGCTTGAGGGCTTTCTCCAGATTGCTGTGGGCAATTGGCGTGAGCGACACTAGGTCAATCTGATAATCCAGGTGGTCGGCCCCCGGCGGCGAAGCCAGCGGTGCCACGTTGTTGACCTGACGCGGCTCTATCTTCTCCTGCGTGTCGCCGACTCGTGGGCGCGCAATGTCCTGTGTGCGTACGGATGTTTCCGGCGATTCTTCCTTGGTCGCGGGGTGAGCGTCGCTTTGCGCGCGGCTCCTTGAACGTCTATCGGCGCGCAACTCGGCGGCGACTTGTTCCTTAAGGTTAACTTGGTTTTGCGTGGCGCGCGCCTCGGATTTTTCACTCTCCTGTGCCAGCTTGCTTTGCAGTCCCTGGAACTGCGGTTCGATACGCTCTCTGACGCGCAGCGCCGGAGCGGGCGGTGGCGAGGCATCGCTCATCAACACATCTTCATGCCTTTGCTTGAAGGCGGATTCAGCGCGTTGGCGATAGCGCCGCTCCTGCCAGCGGTTAAATCCGTAGACCCCCGCGATGACGACAACGGCGAGAACGATTAACGCGAGTTGCAGGTTGCTCATTTGGTCTCTTCTGTGTCAAGTTTAAAGTTGAGGGGTGTCATGCGGCCACCTCGGCGCGCATTCTCACGACCTCATCCACGTCCACGGCAACGATCTTCGATACGCCCAACTCTGGCATGGTGACTCCGATCAGATGCTGGGCCATCTCCATGGCGATTTTATTGTGGCTGATATACAGGAATTGCGTTTGCTCCGCCATGCGTTTCACCAGACGGCAGAAGCGCTCGGTGTTGGCATCGTCCAAGGGCGCGTCCACCTCGTCCAGCAAACAGAAGGGCGCGGGGTTTAACTGAAATAGCGAGAATACCAAGGCCACCGCGGTCAGGGCTTTCTCGCCACCGGAAAGTAGATGGATGGATGTATTGCGCTTCCCAGGCGGGCGCGCGATCACTTGTAGACCGCAATCCAAAATCTCCTCGCCGGTCATCTCCAAGCGCGCCTCTCCACCCGCGAACAGCTGCGGGAACATCTCGCCGAAGTGACGGTTGACCTCCTCGAAAGTGTTGCGCAAGCGTGCACGCGTTTCGCGGTCGATCCTGCGGATGGCGTCTTCCAGGGTGTCAATGGCTTGCGTGAGGTCGCGGTTTTGCGCTTCAAGGTAGTCCTTGCGAGCACGCGAGGATTCCAGTTCTTCCAAGGCGGCCAGGTTAACCGCGCCCAGCGCTTGGATTTCCTCATTCAGCCGCGTGATATCGTTTTGCAACGCGTTCGCCCGCACGCCTTTTCCAAGACGCGGCGCCAACTCTTCCTCAACGGCACCCGCCTCGCTTAACTGGTTGGCGAAATTCTCCTCCACCAATCTCGCCTCTTGCTCTTTGAGCTTCAAGTCCCCTAGACGCTCGTGCAGCGGAACAATGAGTTGTTGCGTGCGCATGCGCTGGCGATCCAGGTCGCGCTGTGCCGCTTCCTTCTCGTCCACTTGGCCGCGCAGTTCGGACAGGGTTGCTTCGCGCTCGGATTTGAGTACCAGGGCGCTTTGCAACCCTTCCACCAAGCTGGTTTCGTCCAGAGTCGCCACCTCGGCGCGTACTTCGGTCAACAGGCCGTTGAGCCGCTGCAGGCTTGACTGCAGCTGTTGGCGGGCGGACTCCAAGTCCAATAACTTCTGCTGCACCACGCGTTCGCCGAATTGCCGCTCCTGCAGCGCCCGCAGCGCCGCTTGATGCGCTGCCTGCGCCTCGCGTAGTTGCTCCGCTGCCCACTGGTGTTCGTGTTGCAGGGTCGCGAGTTGTTCCTCGATGGTGTGCTCTTGTTGCTCCAAGCGCTGCACGGCGCTGAGCGCATTGGCACGCGTTTCTTGTTCACGCTTGGCGTCGCTTTCAACGTTTGACAACTCCGCCTGGATCTGTTCGAAACGCTGCTGGATGCGCTCGGATTGTTCCGAGCCGCGCACGAATTCCAATTCGGTGGCGTGCTTCGATCGTTGCGTTTCATCACGCTGGTCACGCGCACTTTGCAACGCCTGTCGGCATTCCCTCAAGGCGAACTGCGCTTCTTCCTTACGCGTTTGCGCATCCTGTGCGCGTTGCTCGAGCGAGACTCGGCGTCGGCCTAATTCTTCGATCTCGTGCTGACGCGCGAGAATCCCGTGTACATCGGAATCCTCGGCGTGGAAACTGACGCTGCTGGCGGTGAACACGTGGCCCTCTGGACACACGAGTCGCGTGCCCGCTGGCAACTCCCCGTGCTGCCGAAAGCCCTCGGCGGCGCTCTCCACGATGTACACCTGATCGAACCAATCCGCGAGTACGGCGCGCAAGCTGCTGTCGCGCACTTCCACACAACTCAACAGCGAGGTGCGTCCCTCCAAGGTAGAGTGGGTCGGTGCACTACCGCGCCGCTCGAAGAAGGACACCTTACCCGGTGGCGGTTGCTGCAGCCAGGGCTCGGCTTGCGTCAGTTCGGTGAGCGCGATGCCATTCAAGCGTTCGCGCAGGATGGATTCCACCGCATCTTCCCAACCCGGACGTACGCTGAAGCCCTGCCACAGACGATAGAACGTATCGAGCTGACGTTGATCAAGCCACGCGTGCATTTCGCCCGAGCGGCTGACGCGCCGTTGCAGCAGTTCCAATGCTTGCTGACGCGCTTCCAGAACGCCCATTTCGCGCTCGACGGTTTCCAATTCCTGAGCCGCGGCCTTCAGCGCCTGTTCGAGAGCAGGAAGACGCTGGTCGATGACGGTCAGAGCTTCTCGCTCACGCTGAAGATTCTCCGTCCAACTCTCCACCTTAGCCCGCAAGTCTTCCACGATACGAGGATCGGGGCGCTGCAAACGGTCGCGTTCCTGTGCCAGCCGGGCACTGCGGGCATCGAGCTGCTCGATGGCGCGCTCGGTATGGGTGAGCCGGGTGCGCTCCACGCCCAGTTCGCGCTGCGCGTCGGCGATTTCCTTCTGCGTGTCATCCAAACGCCGCCGGCTCTGGGCATTGCGCGCTTCCGCGGTGGGAAGGGCAAAGCCGGATTCTTCCGCGCGTTGCACCGCCACCGCTACCTCGGTGCGCACCTGCTCCAGCGCCCGCTGCTGATCGACCTGGCTGGCATCGATGATGGCGCGACGCGACTCAGCTTGGGTCAGCTCGGTTTGTGCGCCTTCGAGTTGGCTCTGCAATCGACGTCGACTATCGCGCAGGTGCTCCAGGCTCTGTTCCAGCCGCGCCACGGTGGAGTTGACTTCGTAGAGGGCACCTTGCGCCTGTTGCAGACGGTCGCTACCCGCGATGTATTCCTGGCGCGCGGTTTCCAGCATCGACTCGATCTCGCGCAGGCGCGCAGTCTGCGCCTCCAATTCCACCGAGGTCTGATCGAGGTCGCGTGCGGCGCGGTTACGTAAATTGCTGGCCTCCTGCCTACGCAGGTACCACAGCAGATGCTGAGTCGCTTTGAGTTCAGCTCCCAGCGTGCGGAACTGCACCGCCACTTGGGCCTGGCTCTCCAGGTGTCCGAGGTTGCGCGCCAGTTCCTGCAGAATATCGCTCACGCGCGCCAGGTTCTCTCGCGTATCACTCAGGCGGCCTTCGGTCTCTTTGCGCCGCTCGCGATACTTGGACACCCCGGCGGCTTCTTCCAGGAAACTGCGCAATTCCTCGGGGCGAGCCTCAATGATGCGCGAGATCATCCCCTGTTCGATGATGGCATAGGCTCGCCCACCCAAACCGGTACCCAGGAACATGTCCGCGACGTCACGCCGGCGCACGTGCTGATTGTTGATGAAATACGAGGATTCGCCGTTGCGCTCCAACACTCTCTTGACCGAAATTTCGGCGTAGCGCGACCAGGGCCCCGAGGCTTTACCCATGCTATTGTCGAAGATCAATTCCACGCTGGCACGGCCGACCGGCTTGCGATCTCCCGAGCCATTGAAAATGACGTCCTGCATGGTTTCGCCGCGCAGATGCTTGGCGGAAGATTCGCCCAGCACCCAGCGCACGGCGTCGATGACATTGGATTTGCCACAGCCGTTCGGTCCCACCACGCCCACCAGATTGCTGGGGACCGCGATGTGGGTCGGATCGACGAAGGACTTAAATCCCGCGAGTTTGATGTGCGCGAGGCGCAATTTGTTGTGTACCCTGTCGATATAATGCCGGAAGAATAACTAAAGCCCCTATAAAACCCCTATAAAACTCGTACAAAACAACCCTATAAAATAAACGCCTGGGCTTATCCGGCAGACCAGGCGCTGTATACGAATGCCATCTATTCTAGCGAAAGACCTTCAAGAATGCCCACCGTCGCAAGTAAGGACCTCCAAACTTTTCCAAATCCGTGGCCGCGACGGGACTATCACATCCACATGGAGATTCCGGAATTCACCTGCCTGTGCCCCATGACCGGCCAACCCGACTTCGCCACGCTTATCCTGGACTATGTACCCGATCAGACCTGCGTGGAATTGAAAAGCCTGAAACTTTATATCTGGTCGTTCCGCAACGACGGTGCCTTTCACGAGGACGTCACCAATCGCATTCTGAGCGACCTGGCAGGCGCCACCCAGCCGCGCTTCATGCGCCTGACCGCCAAATTCTGGGTGCGTGGAGGCATCTTCACGACGGTTGTCGCCGAACACCGAATGCCGGGATGGGCACCTCAGCCGCGGGTGGACTTGACGACGTTCGCACCCGCGTCGAGCACCGGCGGCAGCTGATCGGCTAGGCGTCCGGAGAGCAAGCTGGCGGCAACGATCAAAATTCCACCCACCCACTCCTGCGGCGACATGACCTCGCCCGCCAGAAGGTAGGCACCGAAGGCCGCCACAACCAATTCGAATAGCAGAATGACGATGGCCTGCGTGGCGGTGGTCTTGCTGATGCCGTACTGCACGACCAGGTTGGTGGCCAGGATGACCAAACCCAGAATGATCACCAGGACGTACGCGATACCACTCATCGCCGGCAACAGGCGCGTGCCGGGCGCCAGCAAACTCCAAATCAACGCCAGCGCGGTAACGCCGATGAATACCGCTATGGACTTGACCGGGATGCCGATGCCGTCCGCCTTGCGTATCAGCACATTGCTCAGCGCGAAGGCGATGCCAGCGCTCAAGCCCAGCCATTCGGCGCGATTGATCGGAATCGGCATTCCACTCGCCGGATTCCACAGCATGATGACGGCTCCCGCCAGCGATATCAGCACGACCAGCAATCCGATGCGGCCCTGCTTCTCCCCCAACAACACACGCGCGAACAGCACCGTCCACAGGGGCGCAAGGTAAAACAGCAACATGACCCGCATCACCTCGCCATCGATGATGGCGATGACGTAGGCCAGGTTGGTCCAGCCGGCAATAATACCAATCCAGAACAACGCGGCAAGGGCAGCACGCGCTTGTGCCAGCTGCTTGGCAAATAGCACCAACCCGACGAGCAGCGACACCCCGTACACATAGGTGGTACTGACGCTTCCCAGGAGTCCGTGCTGTTCCAGAATTCGCAGGGGATACCAGATCAGGCCCCAAACCACCGCACCGGTAATGAGTCCCGCTACTGCGAGTATCTTTTTGTTGTGCAAAATTTCCTTTCCCTTGTTCCTATGGTCGTAACATGCTTTATGGCCGCACACCGGTCACCATCTGGTTCCGACTGCGCCGGCCGGCCCGTCTTATAATCCGCCGCCTTGCCTTCGACCTTTGTACGCGCCGCCGCGACACGATGAATCCAAACCTCACCTGCCTGCAGCCCTACCCGTTTCAAAAACTCAACTCGTTGTTCAAGGGCGTGACGCCCAACGCGAACTACAAGCCCGTGAGTCTTTCGATCGGCGAACCAAAGCACGCCACACCCGCGCTGATTCAGCAAGCGCTGCGGGACAACCTATCCGGTCTGGCGCGTTACCCTGCCACGGCGGGATCGGCGGAACTGCGCAAGAGCATTACCGATTGGCTCGTGCGCCGCCACCACTTAGAACGACTCAACGCTGACACCCAAGTGGTGCCGGTGAATGGCAGTCGCGAAGCCTTGTTCGCTTTCGCACAAGCCGTAATCGATCCCAGTCGCGCGGGTGCTTGCGTCGCGATGCCGAATCCTTTCTACCAGATCTACGAGGGCGCGGCCCTGCTCGCGGGCGCGAAACCGGAGTTCCTAAATTTGGAAGCGAACAATAAATTTCGCATGCATTTGAACCAGCTTTCCGATGACATCTGGACGCGTACGCAACTGCTCTACGTTTGCAGTCCCGGTAACCCCACCGGCGCGGTGATGACACTGGACGACTGGCGTGAACTGTTCGCCTGCTCGGACAAATACGGATTTATCATCGCGTCCGACGAGTGCTACTCGGAAATCTATTTCGACGAATCCCATCCACCGCTGGGCGGGTTGCAAGCCGCACACGAGCTGGGTAGACGAGACTATCAACGCCTGGTGTCTTTCGGCAGCTTGTCGAAGCGCTCGAATGTACCGGGCATGCGCTCCGGATTCGTGGCGGGCGACGCCGCCATCCTCGAACGCTTTCTGCTCTATCGCACCTACCACGGCTGTGCCATGAATCCAGTAGTTCAAGTGGCGAGCGAGGTGGCGTGGAAAGACGAAGCGCACGTGCTGGACAACCGGCGCGCATACCGCGCCAAGTTCCAAGCCGCGATTCAGACACTGAGCTCAGTCATTCAGGCACAGATGCCCGACGCCGCTTTCTACTTGTGGCTACCTACCCCGATGGATGATGAGACGTTCGCGCAACAGCTCTACCAGCGCTTCAACGTCACGGTGCTGCCCGGCAGCTACCTCGCCCGCGAAGCGCATGGCGTGAACCCCGGCAAGAACTTCGTGCGAGTAGCGCTGGTGGCGGAATACGACGAATGCATGGACGCCATCCAACGGCTCAAGCTTTTTTTTCAGGAGATGCATAAATGAACGAATTACAACAAATCATCGATAGCGCTTTCGATAACCGTCAGAGCATTTCTCCCAATAACGCCGATCCCAAAATCCGCGAGGCGGTCAATAGCGTCATCGCGCAATTGGATTCGGGTGGCTTACGCGTGGCGGAGAAAATCGCTGGCAATTGGGTGACGCACCAATGGGTGAAGAAGGCGGTCCTGCTGTCCTTCCGACTGGCGGACAACGGCGTTATCGGCGACGGCTACACCAACTATTACGACAAGGTCCCCGCCAAATTCGCGGGCTACGGCGAAAAGGATTTTAAGGCCGGCGGCTTCCGCGTGGTGCCCTCCGCCGTGGTCCGGGCCGGGTCCTTCATCGCCAAGAATGTAGTGCTGATGCCCTCCTTCACCAACATCGGCGCCTATGTGGACGAAGGCACGATGGTGGACACCTGGGCCACCGTGGGTTCGTGTGCCCAGATCGGCAAGAATGTGCACCTATCCGGCGGCGTGGGCATCGGCGGCGTGCTGGAGCCGGTACAGGCCAACCCCACCATCATCGAGGACGACTGCTTCGTCGGCGCGCGCTCCGAAGTGGTGGAAGGCGTGATCGTGGAGGAAGGCTCCGTCATCTCCATGGGCGTGTTCATCGGCGCCAGCACCAAGATTTTCAATCGCGCGACCGGGGAAGTGTCCTACGGGCGCGTCCCCGCCGGGTCGGTGGTGGTTTCCGGCAATCTGCCCTCCGCCGACGGCAAGTACAGCCTGTATTGCGCCGTCATCGTCAAGCGCGTGGATGCCAAGACCCGCGCCAAGACCAGCATCAATGAGTTGCTGCGCGGGGAATAATGGGGACTTCGCGGGCGGGGTATTGACCCCGCCCTTGACCAAAGGGGTCCGCCAGGGCCCCTTGCCTGCGCTCACGGATCTTGCTTTCAGGCCGATGACCAATCCCGGCGTCATTTCGGCAGCGAAATCCCCCCATGTC
>JANNFC010000540.1:0-5088 GCA_031379405.1 Betaproteobacteria bacterium
GGGGCTACGTACCAATCACTTCGCCCCCTTTGGAAACCCCCGAAGTTTGCCCCCGCGCCAAGAGCGCGGGGAATACGAGGTAAACTGTACTTTGCTCATGAAAAAGCCGGCTTCTGCCGGCTTTTTCATTGGTGGTTCAAAGATGAAGGGGAGTCGGGGGCGGGCAAGACTCGATACGCTCCGGCTCGGCGGAAGGGGCTGCGCTTTACCGCCCTACGTGTCGTGGACAATGCGGGCTAGCCCACGCTTATCCAGGGGGTTCCCTCGTTTTGTTGCGCGACTGCGATGTGGCCTGCAAAGTCGCCCACGGTACTTAAAATTCTTGACCGCACCAAGGCCGGGTGGTTGTTCTCTTCACTAAGGTGCATGCCGACGATGGTCTGTAGTTGCTCGGTGCACACCGCCTTGAGCATAGTCATGGCCGCGCCATTGTCCAGATGTCCCCATTTGCCGGCGATGCGGCGCTTGAGATGCTCGGGATAGCGGCCACGTTGCAGGAGGTCCACGTCGTGATTGCACTCCAGCAGTAAGGCATCGCAACCCGCCAGCGTGCTCACCATATGCGGCGTCACGCTGCCGGCGTCGGTCAGCAAACCCAGGCGCCGCTTGCCGTCACTGAAGACAAACTGCGATGGTTCACGCGCATCGTGTGGGACCGGGTAGGGCGTGATATGCAGTTCCCCCACGGCAAAGGGCCGATAGCCCTCGATCAGATCGACCGCGCAGGATTCGAAGCGCCGCTCCAGGCCCCGCAAAGTGCCCGGGGTCATCCAGATCGGCAAGGAATAGGTGGCGGCAAGTCTTGCCACACCTCCGACATGGTCGTCGTGTTCGTGGGTCACCAATACCCCCGTAAGATCCTTGGGTTCCAAGCCCAGTCGCCGCAAACGCTGAACACAGTCGGCGAGCCCGAAACCACAATCCACCAGCACCCGGCAGCCGTCATGCTCGACGACGAGCCCGTTACCCTGGCTACCGCTCCCCAGCGAGGCGAACCTCATTGACCAGGATTAGCGAAGATCATCCTTGAGCAAAGCCAGGATCCTGGAGGCGGTGTCAGATTTCTCCGGTTGGCCCTTGGCATTGAGTACCCGCACTTCGGACCCGGCATCGGCCTCGTTTACCGCCACCCGAAATTGGTCCGAATCCGGTTTCTTCGTATCGCTCTTGAGGAAAGACCAAAAGGAGTCATCCTTCTTCGCCATTTCCGGATCCTGGTAGCGCACGAAATAAAGTCCGCTGGAGCGATCGCGATCCTGCACCGTAAACCCCAATCGGTCCAATGCCAGGCCCACGCGGCGCCAGGCTCGGTCGAAACCGTCCTTCACTTCCAGAATCGTCGTGCCGTCGGGAAGCTTACTCAGCGCCGCTCTCGGTTCGGAGGCTTTCGCCAACTCGCGCCGCGCCTCGGCCACCACGGGTTCGCCAGTACCCAAGCGCAACATGATTCTGGCCAACATTTCCATCTCCAACTCAGGCTCCGCCGGGCGTGGTTGCCAAATGGTCGGATTGCGTCCACCGCGATTGGTCTCAATGTACGCCTCGTACATGCCGCGATGGGTGACGTACACTTCAGAGCTCTTGCCGTCAGCACCCCGTTCCAAACGGCTACGGAACTTATCGCGCTCCGGGGTGGAATAGGCTTGATCGATTAATTTTCCAAGCAGACTGCGCACAAACCCTTGGGGAATCTTGGCGCGGTTCTCTGCCCAATCGGTCTCGATGATGCCAAGGTCCTGGGCTTCACGGTCGATGATGAATCCCATCTCCTGCCAGAATTCCTTGAGTACCGGCCACACCTCTTCCGCCGGACGGTCCACCACTAGCCAGCGGTCCGTTCCCGCCCGTTGAATGCGCGCCATCGTGACTTGCGGCAACAGTTCCTGGCCCTTGGGTTTCGCTGACCCGTCCTTGCTGTACTGCGAAAAAGAGGTTGCACCACCATCGGGCACGCTATAGCGGTCGGAGACCGGCGGCTGAGAAAGATCCTCAGGCACATCGAGTTGTTTACCGGTTTTGGCGGACTTGTAGTCAACTTTGCGACCCTCCATCACCTTGCCGCCACAGCCAACGAGAACAAACACTGCGAGTACAGCGCCAACTAGAAATCTAAACATATTCAGTACTGGTCGCCTTGAGTAGCGGCGCAAGTTAAGCAGGTTGAAGGACGGACTGAATCCCCGCCTGCTCCATGGCGCTCTTGAGTAGTGGATGAAAAGAACTCGATAAGGGTGTCATCGGCAATCGAATGCCCCCGCCAATGCGCCCCATTTGTTCTAGGACCCACTTGACCGGAATTGGGTTCGCCTCCACGAAGAGGTGGCGATGCAATCCCAACAACCGATTGTTGATCGCGCGCGCCGTTTCGGAATCTCCGCTCAGCGCGGCTTTGCACATCTGGTGCATGGCGGCGGGCACGACATTCGATGTCACCGAAATCACACCGTGAGAACCCATCAGCATCAGCGCCAGACCGGTGCCATCATCCCCGCTGTAGATCCCGAAGTTCTTGGGAGCGCGCCGAATCAGTTCGGCGCCGCGCTCGATATTGCCGGTGGCGTCCTTGATGCCGATGATATTGTGCACTTCCGCCAAGCGCAAGGCGGTATCGGTGCTCATGTCGCACACCGTTCGTCCGGGCACGTTATACAGGATGGTAGAAATATCCGCCGCCTCGGCGATAGCGCGGAAGTGGCGATACAAGCCTTCCTGCGTAGGTTTGTTGTAGTAGGGCACGACGGACAAACACATGGTTGCGCCGGCCTCCTTGGCAAACCGCTGCAGTTCGATCGCCTCACGGGTGGAGTTCGCGCCGGTACCGGCGATAATAGGGATGCGTTTGGCCGCATGCTCCACCGCCGTCTTGATCAATTGGCTGTGTTCCTCAACGTCGACGGTGGGTGACTCCCCCGTGGTGCCAACCACCACAATGCCGTCGGTTCCCTCCTCGATGTGCCAATCGATGAGTCGCTTGAATGCAGCCAAATCCAGACTGCCATCGTCTGTCATCGGAGACACGATGGCCACGATACTACCGGTGAGCATAATTCCCTCGGGGGTGGGCTAAAAGATAGGCGCGGTAGTGTAGCGCAATTCCCCTGTGCGTTCCTCGCCGCGACGATGGCGCCGACGCGTTGTCACCGCCAAACTGCAGAAGAGTCGCGCACCGCGACGGCGCAGATTCGCTGCACCATCGCAGGCTTCGGCGCGGCGACGTAGCGGTCCTCATAGGCCACCACATGAAGCTCGCCATGCACGACCGAGAGCAACTCGCCCGGTCTGAGTAGAAAGTCCGGGTTCGCCGGTCGACCGAACCGCTCGTTCCCCAAGGCGAACGTCTCGTAGAGCAACACGCCGCGCTCCGTCAGGCACGCCAGCAGTGCGGAAAACAATGGACGATGCAAGTAGTTGGTAACGACGACCGCGTCGAACTTCTCCCTCGCGTACGGCCAGGGATCAGCCTCCAGGTCGTAAGCCAGTGTACGTATCGAAGCCTCCCCTTCCATTGCGGCTAACAGCGACGCGTCGCGATCCACGGCTTGCACCGAAAATCCACGTTGCGCCAACCAGCGCGCATGACGTCCGCTGCCACACGCCAGGTCCAGTACGCGCCCACCCGGAAGAATGATTTCCGACCAGGTTTGGATCCAATGCGATGGTGCGAGCCCTGAGTGCGCCGTCATGGCCTGATGCGAGAGGGTGCGGCGAAGCCTTCCAGGATGCGGGTCATCACATCTGAACCATGCTCGAACAGTCCGTGCAGTGAAGGTGCGAGCATCGGGACCAGAAAGTAGAGGGCGAGAAACCCGACCGCCAAAGTAATGGGGAAGCCAACGGCAAACAGATTGAGCTGGGGCGCCGCGCGGCTGAGAATCCCGAACGATACGTTGGCGATGAGCAACGTAGCAATGACCGGCAATGCGATCAATAGCCCGTAGAGAAAAATATCGGCCCCCGCTTGCGCGATCGCCAGAAAGCCGTTGGCACCCAGCGGAGCCATGGAAATCGGCAGGGTATTGAAGCTCTCCACTAGGGCACTCACCACGAAGTAGTGTCCGTTCGCCGCCAGAAAAATCAACATGGCGAATAGCCCGAGAAACTGTCCGATCACGGCAGTCTGCGCGGAGGTTTGCGGGTCGAAAAAAACGGCGAATCCCAATCCCATCTGCAGACCCATCAACTGCCCCGCCGTTTCCGCGGCCGTGAGTGCCAGCCTCACGACAAACCCCATGCTCGCTCCGATGACCAACTGCTGCATGCCGATGAGGAAGCTCTCAGCGGAAAACAGCGGAACCGCGGGCAACTTCGGCAGCAGCGGTCCAATGATCACCGCGAGCACAATCGCAAGTCCGACCTTGACCCGGATAGGGATCTGGCTATGACCCAATATGGGTTCGGCGATGATCATACCCAGCACGCGCAGAAACGGCCAGAAAAACAGCGTAATCAACGCCTCGAGCTGTGCCGATGTGAAGCTAAACATTCTGTGCTTCGATCAACAGTAGACTCATAAGCGACTAAGTTGTGCATTACCACAGCTACCCGATCAACCCCGGAATATCCTCGAACAATCGCCGAGTGAAGTCCACGAATGTGCTAACCATCCACGGGCCCGCCATTACGCCCGCGACGAATACCGCCAGCAATTTCGGAATGAACGACAGCGTCATTTCATTGATTTGGGTCGCCGCTTGAAAGATGCTGACTATCAACCCCATCACCAATGACGCAAGCAGCAAGGGCGCCGAGATCAACATGGTGATCCACAACGTTTGCTGCACGAGGGAAAGTACCATTTCCGAATTCATATCCTGCCCACTATCCAAAGGTACGCACAAGCGAACCTACGAGGAGGTTCCAACCGTCCACCAACACGAACAACATCAGCTTGAAAGGCAACGCCACGATCACCGGCGAGAGCATCATCATACCCATGGACATCAACACGCTGGCCACCACCATGTCGATCACCAGGAACGGCAGAAAAATGACGAAACCGATCTGAAACGCGGTTTTTAGTTCGCTGATTACGAACGCGGGCACCAGCACTTTGAGCGGAACATCCTCCGGACCCGCCAGCGGCGGCGA
>JANNFC010000168.1:0-3142 GCA_031379405.1 Betaproteobacteria bacterium
GTCTTCCGTCTCCAAGGCCATCGCGATTTGAACTTCCGATTGCGTCACGCCGTAAGCTGAGTTAGATTGTGTTTTGTCTCTACTAAACTGCATCGAATACCTTGCACCGCAGCAACTCGACGAGACAAGAGCGCTCGCACCATCGAGCGTTTTTATAACGAGTGTTCTGGAGAGGGATCCATGACCGCCGCCACTGCCACTGCCACCGCAATGCCATCAGCCGAAACCCCGGCTGATCGGAAGCCGGGCTACTACGTCAAATTCAATTTGTTTGCCCTGGCTCTGATCGTCATGGCCGTCATGTTCGCTTGCTTCCGCTTGTATCAGCAGGCCTATGGATGGGAGGCGGGACTGGATTCCACCTCTGCCGAGTTCGATAAGTACTGGATGACACTGGTCAAGATCGAGATTCCTGCGTTTATGGTGCTGTGCAGCATCTGTTGGGGCTACTTGTGGATGACGCGTGACCGGAATTTGTCGGCTCTCACACCCAAGGTTGAATTGCGACGCTACTTCAGCTTTACCTTCTGGCTGGTGGCCTACACCTTCTCCATTTATTTCATCGGCAGCTTCTTCGCCGAAGGGGATGGCGTATGGCATCAGACCGTCATTCGCGATACCAGCTTCACACCCAGCCACAACGTCTTGTTCTACGCGTGCATCCCAACGTACATTTTCTTCAGCGTAGGCGGATTTCTTTATGCGATGACGCGCTTACCCGCCTTCTCGCGCGGTATCTCGGTTGCCCACGTGCTGGCGGTGTTGGGGCCGGTGTTGATTCTGCCCAACCTTGGTTTCAACGAGTGGGGGCATGCCTACTGGCTGACAGAAGAGATCTTCTCGCATCCTTTGCATTGGGGCTTCGTGGTACTGGGTTGGAATGCGCTGGCATTGCCCGGTGTCGCGTTGCAGATAATCCAGCGCATGGTGCCTTTGTTCCACGAAGTGTTCGGCAGCGCGCAAGCGCAATCGGCATAACCTAACAATCCCAGATGAAACAACGGGCGATCGCATAGCGGCCATCGCCCGTTTCGTTTTGTAGAACCCGCTGGAGGAGATCGCAATGAGTCCAAATACCCGAGAAATTCTGGCGGTGTCCGGGTTGTCCCCCGAAGCGGCGAAATTGTCCCGCATTTGGGAATGGTGCGTCGTAGCGGCGGTGGCCTTGCTTTTCATGGGCGCTATTCATCTGCACGTCATGTTGAGCGTGGGCGATTGGGATATGTTCATCGATTGGAAGGATCGGCAGTTCTGGGTTCTGGTGACGCCGATATCCATGATCATGATCCCGGCCGCGCTGCAGGCGGTGTTTTGGCACTACTTCCGATTGCCCATCGGCGCCACTCTAGGAGCGGTACTGCTCATCATCGCCACCTGGATCGCAAGAGTGGTCGGCTGGCATCTATGGGGTTACTTCCCGTTCAGCATGGGTGTTCCCGCTACCATGCTGGCAGGTGCGATGGCGTTGGACGCCATCTTGATTATCGTGCGCAACCCGCTGCTGGCATCCACCTTCGGCGGATTTGCCTTTGCCCTGCTGTTCTATCCCAGTAACTGGCCTGCGCTGGCCGCCTACTATTTGCCGGTTGAGCATCAAGGTATGGTGGCCTCCGTCGCGGACATGATCGGCTACGTCTATCCTCGCGCGGGCACGCCCGAATACATCCGTCTGATCGAGCGGGGCACACTGCGCACCTTTGAGGGAACCTCGGTGTGGGTGTCCACCGCCTTCGCCGGATTCGTTTGCATCTTCATGCATATGATCTGGTGGCGCATCGGCTTGGCGTTCTCCACGCAACGCTTCGTGCCCAATTCGAAGCGCATGAAACAGATGATGGGTCTGACTTGAAAATAACAAAGGAGAAGAACCATGAAAAAGTTCGGAACTCTGCTGGGATGCTGTGTCGAGCTGGTGGCAATGACAGCAATGATGTGCGTGCCGCTATGGGCCAACGCCCACGGCGAGCGCGCACAGGAACCGTATCTGAGAACACGCACCGTGCATTGGTACGACGTCCAATGGTCGACCGATAAAGTCGCGGTCAACGACATCCTTACTCTCACCGCGAAGTTTCGTTTGTTTGGCGACTGGCCGACGTCGGTGGATTTGCCCGAGACGGTATTTGTCAGCAACGCCACTCCGGGCCCCGTGTTCGCGCGCGTGGAGTCATTTCTTAACGGCGTGCCGGCACGGCAGTCGTTTCGCGATCTGGAGATCGGGCGCGATTACGAATACAAAATGGTGTTGAAGGGGCGCATTCCGGGGCGCTTTCACGTGCACCCCATGATCGCTATCAAAGGCTCAGGCCCGCTCGTCGGCGCCGGAAAGTGGGTGGAGATCACCGGCAATGCCGCCGATTTTCTATTCCCCGTGACGGCGATTTCAGGTGAGAAGATCCCCAACTTGGAAAACTGGGGCGTGGCCGACGCCGTTCAGTGGCACATGGTGTGGCTCGGCATCGCCGTGTTATGGATTCTGTGGTGGGTGCGTCGCCCGCTCCTTATCCCCAGATATCTGGCGTTGAAGCAGGAGCGCGAGGACTTGCTGACAACAACACTCGATCTCAAGTTGGGAATCGCATTGCTGGTGGTGTGCGTGGTCTTGTCATTCTGGGGTTATAACATGGCGCGATCCAAGTATCCCCGCACAGTACCGCTGCAAGCGGGCACCATGTACACACCGCCATTGCCCTTGCAGTCCTCGCCCCTCAAGGTGGTGGTGAAGGAAGCGCGTTACGACGTACCGGGACGCTCCATGCGCGTGAGCATGAGCGTGACCAATGTGAGCGACCAGTCGCTTCGTATCGGCGAGTTCGCCACCGCCAGCATTCGTTTCGTGAACCAAGATCTACCCGCCGCGATGTCCAACGTCGGCGCGAATTTTCCCCAGGAGCTGTTGGCGCGCAACGGATTGGTGCTGAGCGATGATTCGCCCATCGCACCGGGACAGACCAAGGAGATTCGTTTCGACGCCACCGATGCGGCTTGGGAAGTCGAGCGGCTGACCAGCTTTTTAACTGACGTCGATAGCAAGTTCGGCGGTTTGCTGTTCTTGTTCGACCAGGATGGCAAGCGCCATATTGCCGAGGTGGGAGGGGCGATTATTCCGGTGTTCAAGAGTACTAAAGTGGCTTTGGCGAAT
>JANNFC010000188.1:0-3831 GCA_031379405.1 Betaproteobacteria bacterium
AGCGGCTGGATGGGGTTCTGAGCATTGCTCGCGGAGAAGGTCTTCGGATCGGCGAAGATGGCTTTGATGTCTTCGTAGCGCGTCACCACCCAGTAGTCCAGCTCGGGGCTATAGAACACTGGTTCCGCAGGTCTTGCGCGCAGCCAGAAGGCGTAGGGGTCGGCAAGATAGGGATTGTTGAAGGGATCGAACTCGCGACCGATGCCCGTCACCGGACACTGGCTGAGGCCCTGGTTGCCTGGCTGGGGGTTGTCGTCGATCCGCATGGGTGAATCAGAAGCTGTATATTTCCGCCACATTACCAGATCATCCAGGCCCCGGCCGCAGTCAGTCAAGTCCACCACGCTAATTCTGAAGAGTCCCCATGAACGATCTAATTCTGCATAACTACCCGGCTTCTCCAGTGTCCGAAAAGGTTCGCATCGTGCTGGGCATGAAGGGCCTCGCGTGGCGCTCCGTGGAAATTCCCCGCGTGCCACCCAAGCCCGATGTGATGCCGCTGACAGGTGGTTATCGGCGCACGCCCATCATGCAGATGGGGGCCGACATCTATTGCGATAGCCAATGCATTTTGCGTGAAATCGAACGCCGCTTTCCGCAACCGAGTATGTTTCCACACAGCAATGAGGGAATGTCTTGGGCGATTGTGCGTTGGACCGATTCTTTATTCGATTTAGCCGCCAGACTTCTCATCGGTGCCAACACGGATCAACTTCCCGAAGCCTTCGTGAAGGATCGCGCGCCATTGTTTTTCGGCCCAAATTGGGATATCGAGCAGGTGAAAGCCGACGTGCCTCACGTCATCGCGCAATTGCGCGCCCAATTCGGTTGGATCGACGCGCAGTTGGCACATGGGCAGGCGTTCACGCTGGGAGCCAAACCTGGGCTCACGGATGCGGCGGCTTACTACCTCGTGTGGTTCGTACGTGCAAGATGGCAAGGCGGTCCCGCGCTACTGGCTCAGTTTCCGGCGATTGAGGCGTGGGAAAAACGAGTGGCCGCCATCGGCCATGGACGCCCGAGCGAGATGAGTTCCACGGACGCCATCGAGGTGGCGCGTGCCAATCAGACTTCTACCCCCGAGCACAGCGATCCGGATGAACCGCAAGGGTGGGTGGTCGGACAAAAAGTGGGCGTGAGATCCGATCTCAACAGCGGGGAGTCGATGGTCATCGGCACGGTCAGATCGGTGAGACCTGACACGATTGCGATCTTGCGCGATGATCCACGCGTGGGGACGGTGTGCGTGCACTTCCCGCGCGTTGGATATCGGATCGCCGCTTTGTAATCAACACCACTACGTACTCGATGTGCTTGGCGTTAGCGTGTTTCGAGCCGCTGCGCCAGCCGTTGAATCTGTGGCGAACGCGCTCTGGGTGTGCACATGCTCGGGACGCACGCCCATGCCGATCAAACGGCCAGGCAAGCGATTGAGGAACGGCACGCTGTTCACAATACGAAGCGGCAAAGGTGGATCCATTCTCTTGGCCCCGTGCAACGCCGCCGCAATGATGTGATTCTGAATGGTGACTTGTAGTTTCTGCGTCACCTTGACGGGGAATTCGCGCCGTTCCTGTAACGCGGCCAAGTGACTCACGCTCAAATTTCCTTGCAATAGCGGCTGCGCCAAGATGTTGGAGGCAGCCACTGCGTCCTGCACTGCGAGATTGACGCCCACACCACCGATAGGGGACATGGCATGCGCCGCGTCGCCGATGCACAGGAAGCCTTCGCGCCACCACTTGCGCAGCCGGTTCACCTGCACGTTGAGCAGTTTGACTTGATCCCAGCTTTGAATTTCATCGAAACGCGTGGCTTCCAAGGGAGTAAGTTGGGCGATGGACTTTCTGAATTGAGCCAGTCCTGCCGCCTTTACATTCTCGAACTGACCTTTCTGAATAACGACCGCACATTGCCAGTAGTCGTCCCTATTAATCATGATCAGGACGCCGCTTCTACTGAAGCGCAATTCAATCGCCTTGCTGTCCTGGGGCTTGCGCGAGATTCTTAGCCAGAGCACATCCATCGGCGCACCCAACACTTCGAGGTCCAGCCCGGACTGATCGCGCAACTCTGAACCACGACCGTCGGCGGCCAGGACAAGATCAGCGTGAACCTCCAATGCACCATCGGGCATTTGCGCACGCACGCCGACCACCTTGGAACCATCTTCGATCAGCGATTGCGCTTCGCACAAGGTCATCAACTTGAAGGTTTTGTAGGCTTTCGCCTTCTCGGCCAGAAAGTTCAGGAAATTCCACTGCGGCATCATCGCGATGAATTTCGCCTGCGTTGGCAGTCGGGAGAAATTGCCTAGTTCCATCTCGGTGCCGTCCCACCAAGACATCATGCTCCGGGCCGGATAGTGCGGTAAGCGCAGGAATTCATCGAGCCATCCCAACTCGTGCACGACTTCCATGGTGGAAGGGTGGATGGTGTCGCCGCGAAAATCACGTAGGAAATCCTTGTGCTTTTCCAGGACGATGACGTTGACTCCGGCACGGGCCAGGAGCAATCCGGACATGAGACCGGCGGGGCCGCCGCCGGAGATGACGCACTGGGTGTTGAGAACATTCGACGGCATGGATATAACGCCTTGATCGGATTCGATGAACATGCGTTACCGCAACTAGCAAGCCATCCACGGATATTCCCCTATCGGCCGAGCCCGCCCCGCTTGAGCAAAACGCTCGTGCTAATCTCGACCTCATCGAACACCACATGGAGGAACGCTATGGAACTGGGGCTAAAGGGAAAATCCGTCCTGATTACGGGATCATCCAAGGGGATCGGCCTAGCCTGCGCCAAGGCCTTTGCCGCCGAGGGCTGCGCGGTGCATCTGGCCGCCCGCTCTACCGAGTTGTTGGCAAAGGCAAAAGCCGATATCGAGTCGCGTCACAAAGTGCCAGTGAACGTGCACCTGTGCGACCTGCGCGCCCCCGGCGCGGTAAAGACGCTGGCCCAAACCTGCGCCAACATCGACATCCTGATCAACAATGCCGGCGACATTCCCGGAGGTAACATCGAGAACGTGAACGAGGAGCTCTGGCGCCATGCGTGGGAATTGAAGGTGTTTGGATACATCAATCTCACCCGCGAGATGATCACTCGCATGAAGGCGCGCGGCAACGGTGTCATCGTGAATATCGTCGGCATGGCTGGCGTGACGCACCCTTCCGAATACATTTGCGGGGCAATGGGTAACGCAGCGCTGGAGGCCTTCACCAAGGCCGCGGGCAAGGGTTCCATCGAATACGGCGTGCGCGTGCTAGGCATGCATCCGCCGGCCACTCGCACTGATCGCATCATTCAACTGAACAAGACCATCGCCAAGCAGAAGTTCGGTGACGAATCGCGCTGGGAGGAATTGCTCAAGCAAACCCGCGTGATCGAACCGGAACAAGTAGCGGACACCGCGTTGTTCTTTGCTTCACAGCGTGCCAATCACCTATCTGGAGTGATGCTGAATCTCGGGACATACTAGCCCGCGCGAACACTACTTTCCCCAAGCCTCGGGTTCCCTTTCGCCGATCGGCGCGATTGCGGTGTGCGCGGGAATTTCGGACGCCTCCGAGTTGACTTGCGCCTCGTCTTCGGAGAGGGGGCTCCGGATTTTCGGACACATAGATAATTGATAGCCGTGCTTCTAACCAAGAGGAGCAAAACCATGAGCAAGGGACGGCCACGCCGGAAACTGACGGCAAAGTTGAAGACGCAAGTCGCGCTGGCAGCGATCAAGGGCGACAAGGCCCTCGCTGAGTTGTCCCTGCACTTCGAAGTACACGCCAATCACATCAGCGTCTGCAAGCAGCAACTACACTCCGAGGCCGG
>JANNFC010000204.1:0-2260 GCA_031379405.1 Betaproteobacteria bacterium
AGGGTTAGGGCGACGATTTGCTCCGACAAGTGGCGAGGAAGGCCATGGTTGATGGCAAAGAACAAATAATAAATGGACCCGATGCCGCGGATGCCGAACCAGGATATTAGGATGCGCTGATCTCGCGACACTTGCGCGCCAAACAATCCTAGCCATACCGAGACTGGACGTACCACCAGCAGCAAGAGCAAAGCCAACCAGCCGGTGCTGACGGGGAGGGAGGTGAAAGATAGCATTGCACCGACCATCAAAACGACCGCTACCTCCGCAATGCGTTCAAGTTGTTTATTGAACCCTTCCACTTGGTAGATCATGTACGCGCCAGCAAATTCCGAATGCGTGGCAAGCGCTTCGTGCCCCTGGATGCGGGGGATATCTCCAGCCCCTTCGCCTGCAGGGGAGACGTTCCGAGGGAGTTCGTTGATTCGTTGTAAGGCGAGCCCGGCAGCGAATACCGCCAGAAATCCAGCTGCATGGCTAAGCACCGCAACGCCGTACGCCAGGGCGATGAGGCCGAGCGCGAGGAACTCGTCAAATCCTACTGACTCTTTGTGGCGACTACGCAGATAGACTACAACTCTCCCGATGAGCGTGCCCAGAATACCCCCGATCAGTAGGCCACCAGCACTCGCCCATAGCACATCAACTAGGAGCCAGCGCCAACCCGCGGTTCCCATGTCATGCAAACCAAGTAGCCCGAGACCTAGCATTACAAATGGAAAAGCGGCACCGTCGTTCAAGCCACCCTCGGCAGTGAGGCTGAACCGCAGGCGGTCGCGATCATTCGGATCGGTCACCTGAACATCGGAGGCCAGAACGGGGTCGGTGGGCGCCAGGATCGCTCCGAGCAAGACGGCGGCGCCCAGCGATAGTCCAAGGCCCAACATCGAGATCGCCGAGATCAGCGCCACCGTAATCGACATGGAAACGATCGCGAGTCGGACTGGAAGTCGCCAGCGCTTGTGCGAGAAGGGGCGACCCAGTTTCAGACCGACCGCGAATAGCGAGATGAGCACCGCGGCTTCGGCGACTCTTTCCAGAACGATGGAATAAAGTAACGGGTCAGGTGACAAAAGATTCCATCCGGCGGGTCCGAGCCCGAATCCAGCGGCCAAGTAAAGCATGGCCGTGCTCAAAGGCAAGCGCTGTAGCGTCGTAGCCGATAGGGCCATCGTGATTAATAGCACGCCGATAATGAGTGCCCAGATTGCAATGGTCATGAGATTCCGGAATGGGTAGCGCAATCGCCTGGATAGAATGAGATACGAATTACCTGCCCACTGCGGGCGGGCGAGAGCCCATCTCAACATCTCAATGTAGAACCCTTGCGGGCACCAACGGGCTCTTGCCAGGAAGCTGACGGCACTGCTTGGCTTTGGGATATTGCAACCTAAGGTACACGAGTTGTTTGGTTATTTACGTCCGTTAGCGCACATTTAGAAAGACATGTTTAGTGTCGGTGCCGGCGACGCTAAACACAATTCATCGTATGTGCGTCAGGGGACAGACGGAAAAGCGCGATGGCGATAGCCTTCACCTATCGGAGCCATATAGGGCGCGATGGTTGCCGTTTCGCAAAGGGAAATGGATGAAGCCGGCGCGATCCTGGCAATGAGAGGTAAACGCCAGGCATGTTTTGCCGGTGCGTCATTCTCGAATCCTACTTACGAAGGAGTCATAGTGAAAAATCTCAACATTAAAGCAATCGCGCTTTCGGTCAGCTTGGCATTTAGCGCCGGCGCGTTGGCGCAAACCATGTCGAAGAACGACTATAAGGTCAGCCGGGATCGAATCTCGGCGGAGTACAAATCCGCTAAAGCGGCGTGCGGTTCGATGTCCGGCAACCTTAAGGACATCTGCGTTGAGGAGGCCAAGGGTAAACAGATGATTGTAAAAAGCGAACTTGAAGCGCAGTACAAGCCCACCGCGAAGAACCACTTCAAGGCAAACGTCGCCAAAGCCGAGGCGGTGTATGGCGTGGCGAAGGAACGTTGTGACGATCTGGCGGGGAACGCAAAGGACGTTTGCGTGAAGGAAGCGAAAGCTGCGCTGGTGACTGCCAAGGCCGACGCCAAGGTGCAAATGGAGAGCTGGGATGCAAACGCTAAAGTCAATCAGAAGACCGCCGATGCGCGCCGCAACGCAAAAGGAGACATAGCGAAAGCCCGCGAAGAAGCCGCGGAAGATAAATCGGACGCTCACTACAAAGTGGCCAAGGAAAAGTGTGATGTACTTGCCGGCAGCGCACAAGATCGTTGCG
>JANNFC010000212.1:0-5717 GCA_031379405.1 Betaproteobacteria bacterium
GGCCACAGCCAAAAATGTGCTCCTACTGGTGCATGGCATCATCGGCGACACCGAGGGCATGGCCCAGGGCGTCAAGGCCGTGGGTCTCGATCAACGGTTTGACCTGGTTCTGACCTACGATTATGAGAATCTGAACACGCCCATCGCCGACACCGCGAAACAACTCAAGACGCAACTGGCGGGAGTCGGCTTGAGGGAAGATGACGGCAAGAGACTCACTTTGTTGGTGCACTCCATGGGAGGTTTGGTCTCGCGCTGGTTCATCGAGCGCGAGGGCGGCAACCAGATCGTCGATCACCTGGTGATGTGCGGCACGCCGAACAATGGCTCACCCTTCGGCAAAATCGACGAGGCGCGCCAGATTCTGAATGTGCTCACAGGTCTGGCGATGAATTATTTGCCCGTATTCCTCCCCTTCAGTGGAGCGGTGCTGTTTGCATTGAATCGTTCGAAGAGATTGACGTCCTCTTTGGAGCAGATGAATCCCGCGTCCGCATTCATCCAGACCTTGAATGCAAGTCCGGACCCAGGTATCCCGTACACTATCCTGGCCGGAAACATCGAGACGTATGCGGAACCGTCCGACCGGCTTGTTTCTAAACTGGTGAAGCGAATCGGCACGAGTTTCCCATTGGAGGCGCTATTCAGCAATATGCCCAATGATATCGCGGTCAGTGTCGACAGCATTCTTGGCATACAAAGCACGCGCAGATTCTCACCCGTTCAACACAACGTGGCCTGCCATCACTTGAACTATTTTGTTTCGGACGCAGGGCAGAAGGCGCTCACCGCCGTGGCATGGTGATGTAGGCACAACAATTCTGCCAACACCATCGAATTGAGTATGCCGGATGAATAGTCTATGAGTGTACCTAGCGCCACGCCTGTGGTCGTTCTGGCCTTTGCCAACGATAACGATGCCCACTTGAATATGCTCCAGCGGGAGCGCAAGAATATCTTCGAAAAACTACAGCGCCACCATGACGCCGGCTATATTCAGGTGCACAAGGAAGAGAACACCGCGATCGCGGACATTTTCAAACTGTTCAATCGCTACGCCGATCGCATCGCCATCTTTCACTATGGCGGTCACGCCAACGGTACCTGCTTGCAACTGGAAACCTCCTCCGGCGAAGCGGAGCTGGCCGACGCCACCGGATTGGCGCAGTTGCTCGGCCAGCAAAAGACGCTGCAACTGGTCTTTCTGAACGGCTGTGCCACGCGCGATCAAGTCAAGCAACTTTTTGCGCGCGGTGTAAGGGCCGTGATTGCAACCGCCGTTCCGATCAACGATGAAGTCGCGACCGCCTTTGCGGAACAGTTTTACGACGCCCTGGCCAACAGGGCTCCCATCCAGAAGGCTTTTCAAACCGCCCAGGCTTTCGTTACAACCTGTTACGGGCAGGACAAGAAAATCTCGGAGTTTCGCGATATCCCCGAGGAAGGTGCGCAGGATGTCGGTCCCACTACGGGCGTGACGTGGGGTCTGTACATCAATCCCGCCAACGGCGAGGGCGCGCTTGCGTGGAAGCTGCCGGAAGTGTCGGAACGGCAAGTCCAGGTCAATATTCGCGGCGCGGCCTTCTCGGCGAAGGCGAGTGCGCCGGTTAACGCCGTATTGACCAAAGTCCTGGTCGAGGCAATTCTCGAGAGGGGGGGGAAGTTCAGCGAGCAAGCAATTAGTGAGGAAGGAGATCAGGACGAGGGTTATATTCGTCGGGACATCTCCGATTTTTTTCCCGCGCCGGTGGGCGAACAGCTGCGCAAGCTGTTTGCGGTGGATGACATCGATGTCCCGCGCTTGCAACAACTGGTGATTGCCTATGAAACCACCGTCAAATTGTTCTGCTTCGCCATGTTGTCGCAACTCTGGAATGCCCGGCACGATGCGCCATCACTCATTCTCAACCATGAGGATCTGGCCGATCTCAATAGCTTCTTCGCGCTTTCCGGCGAAGGTGAACCGACCTTCGACTACCTGAAGTTGGTTACCGCCGTCGGGCGAATTTTTCAGCAGAACGAGATTGCCCCCTTCGTTGGGGAGTTCACTCGCCTCACCGAAATGCTCATGGAAGAAGCATTTTCCCAGTCGTATCGCTTTATGGAACAAATGCGCGCGGAGCTGCGACAGAACAAAGTAAGCGCCACGGAGATTGAAAGTTTCTGCGTGCAAACGGAGAAGCACCTCGGCACCATCATGTCCGGCTTTACCTTTCTGGGCAAGTATAAATTGAGCACCATCAAGCGCATCGACTTCATCAAGGAGCGCCACAAGGAGCCCATTTATCGCCACAGAATGTTCTTGCTCGACCGTGTCAACGGCCCGACCCTGGACAAAGATAGGGACCTCAGCACGTTTACGGACAGCGGATCGGTGCTACTGATAAAGAGCCTCAAGGACGTGAAGGACTACCTCAACCTGTCCCCCTTTGTCATCGATGAAAACGCCTTTACCGGAAGTGCCAAATCCAAGCTATTTCTCTATTCGCATTACGACGTGGCGAATGACAGCTACCACTTTAGGTTTGTAAATGACCCCGAGCATGCGCTGAAGATTTCTGGTGATCCCTATCCGTGGATCAAAACCCAGTTTGAGGATTTCAAGAAAGAGATGTCTGCTCAATGAGATCTCCCTTCAAATTCCTAGACGCCTACGACAGGCAGGATAAGGAGATTTTTTTTGGGAGGTCCGAGGAGATTGATCAACTCTATCAACTCATCTTCCAGACCGACCTGTTGTTGGTTTATGGACAATCTGGAACCGGCAAGACCAGTCTGATTCAGTGCGGTCTGGCCAACCGCTTCAAGTCCACTGATTGGTTCGAGCTGTTCGTGCGCAGAAAGGACGATATCAATTTGTCCCTTGACCGCGAAATCAGGCGACGCGCAAAAAGGCTCATCAAGGACGAGGCCACTGTCGCGCAGGCCATCGACTCGCTGTATATCGACCATCTGCGACCGGTGTACTTGATCTTCGATCAGTTCGAGGAACTCTTCGTTCTTGGATCGGAGGTAGAACAGAAAGCTTTCGTTCAAACCGTCGCCACATTGCTCGAAGCTGATCTGCCCTGCAAGATTGTTCTAGTCATGCGCGAAGAATATATCGCCATGCTGCATGACTTCGAAAAGGCAGTGCCGAGGCTGTTCGACAAGCGCTTCCGTGTCGAGCCCATGAGCATGCGCAATGTCGAACAAGTCATTGTGCGTACCACGGCCGCTTTCGGGATCAGTCTGGAACGTGGTGAAGACACCGCACGGCAAATCATTGCCAACCTGCGCGATCCCCGGGCGGGGGTGCAGCTTTCCTATTTGCAAGTCTATCTGGACAAGGTCTACCGTGATGCCGTTCAGGCGCAAGATGCTCAACCTGGCGAGCGCACGCCCATCGTCACGCCCATCGTCTTTACCGAGGAGCGGGTGCGACAAACGGGCGCACTTGGCGACGTAATGGCGGACTTTCTGGAGGAGCAAACCGCCACCATTCAGAAGGACATGAAGGGCAGGTTTCCCATCATCCCGGATGACGCTGTACAACGCATTCTTGAGGAATTCGCCACCCTTGAAGGCACTAAGCAGCCGATGTCACGCGAGGAAATTGCCGGCAGGCTGCGGGCATTCAATACCATTGTCGATGCATGCTTGGCGACCTTTGAGAACAGCCGCATTGTGCGCAATGCCGACAGCGTCTATGAACTGGCCCACGACAGCTTGGCCGGACGTATCGCGGACAAGCGAAGCGGGGAGCGCAAGAATCTACTCAAAGTCCGGAAACTCATCAAGGACCGCTACTTAGCCTTTGGGCAAACCCATACCTATTTGAGCAAGGAGGAGTTGGGATTCATCAATCAGTACCTTGGGCAAGTGAGTTTGAATGCGGAAGAAACAGATTTCGTTGCAAAGAGCGCTCACAAGGTTCGAAGGAAGCGGGACCAATTGTTGGCCATGGGGGGTGTCCTGATTTTGGCGTTGGCAAGCTTGGCGGCGTGGGCATGGCACGGTGAGCAACGCGCGACCAAAGCCATTGCCACCGCTCGCAACTTTACCAACGAGTTGTCGTTTTCCATTCTGGACGAACTCAAGCCGATTCACGGAACCACCGAGGTGCGACGCGACCTTCTGCGAAAGGTGCGGGGGGTGAACGAAGAGTTGGCGTTGGACGACGAGGCAGCCAAGGAGAAGCCTCCGTTCTGGGCCAACATTCTGGAGGGCGATATCGAGTTGGAGCGCATAGATCACAAAAATTACGCTGCCGCGCGTCATGCCATTCAAGAGGCGTTGGACACCGCTGCGCGCCTCAACAGGCGCTATCCCAAGGACATGGATTGGCATCGCAATCTTTCCGTGGCCTATACCAAACTGGGAGAACTGGAAAGCCAGGAGTCCGAGCATGGCGATCTCACCAAGGCGCGCGCTGCCTTCCAAAGATCTTTGGAGATCGACCTTGAATTGAGCACACGTGATCCAAAGAACATGGAATGGCAGCGAGATCTTGCTGTCAGCTACGGCAAGCTCGGCGACCTGGACCGCAGGACAGGTGATGCCGCGAAAGCGCGTCTGCATTACCAAGACTCTCAGAAGCTCGTCATGCGCTTGGTCGCATTGCAACAAGGCAGCAGAGATCTGAAACACGATCTATCCATCAGCTACGAGAGACTAGGCGATCTCGATCGGCACGAGGGGAGCGAATCCGCGAGTGCCAGCTACGATGAAGCCCGCAAGCTTCTAGAAGCGTTGACCCAGTCTGATCCAAGCAATCTGGCGTGGCGGCGCGATCTGGGAAACATTTACTGGAAACTGGGCGACAGCGCGATAAACCTTGGCCAGTGCACGCACGCACGCAACTGGTCCGATAAGGCGATTGCCATCGGCGAGGCCCTGACTCGGGACAATCCTTTCAACTTGGCATGGCAACACGAACTTTCCAATTACCACAGACTGCGCGGCGAAATTGAGATAGACGACAAGAATTTGGAGCGCGCGCGCGAAGCCTCGCTGGCGGCGGTGGCAATCGCCGAGCACCTGCACGAGCAACAGCCAAACAGAATGGAATGGCGGCACAGCCTTTCCCGCAGCTACCAAGTGCTAGGCGATTTCGAACTCAGTAGTGGCCGTCTCGAGGCCGCCCGTAAAGCTTCCGCCAAGGCACTGGAACTCGCGGAGCACCTCCACAAGGCAAGCCCCAAAAACGTGGATTGGCTGCACGATATCGCCGTCATTCACGAACAGCGTGGCGACATAGCGCTGCAAGGCCGAGACTTCAAGGGAGCGCGCGCTGCATACAACATGGCCATTGCCATCGCCAAGGGTAACTCTAAACTACACGATCTTGTCGAGCGTTTCGAGAATCAACTGAGCGTGCTTGACGGCAAACCCTCCAAACCCGATATAGTTGCTTGCCGATCTTGAGCACCGAGCACTCTGCTGTCTCACGAGGCGTCTCAAATGACCATAGGGTGCTATCGAACGTTTAGGATGGTCGGCACGAGTACATTCTTGGTTTGCCCTGTGCCGGCACCCATACTGGTTCTTGAGTTCCTACGCGCGAGCAGATCGTCACCGATCAAACGAGACAACACCGCAAAGGGTAGCTTGCGCGAAGGGCCGACGCGAACGAATGCCGCATTACGGAATTCTGGTCCGGAGGCGTAATCATCGGCGATGCTCAAGGCATATCGCACCACTGCACGCAAATTCGTTCCGGCTTCGCGCATTTCCTG
>JANNFC010000240.1:0-2192 GCA_031379405.1 Betaproteobacteria bacterium
GCGGGACGTCTCCCAAACCAGATGGAAATTGCATTTATCGAAGCCAACAGGAACAGGGAGATTTTGAAAATCGATACCGCCAAGAAAGAAATCAGGCGCGAAGCCGACGAAAAGAAACGAATTGAGGACGCCGCGATGAACAACCGGGTAGTGGCATTTCAAATTAGGCGCGCGGCGGAAGGATCGGCTGAAGCACAGTTCGACCTGGGCTGCCGACACCTCACAGGAGATGGGGTGCCAAGGAACGACGATGAAGCCCGACGATTACTTGGGTTGGCGGCCGACCAAGGTCATCCCCGCGCGCGTACGAAACTGAATGAGATGATAAAGACCAAGCAACTGGAACGCTGAGAGAGCGAGATTTCCCGCCGCGTTGGAGATGGACTTTCCTTGGGTATCCTAAACGTATGCCAGAGCTTTCCCGATTTTCGATTTACAGCGACCCACCGGCCCGGCCGCAGCGCAAAGCTTGGCAACAAAAGCGTGTGGAGGAATCTCGTGAACTCATGCCATTCTTGCTGCGTCTCGAGGAATTCATCACACTCGACGATGTGCAGTTTGGACAAGACCCGCCCGATTTCGTGTTTCAACACCAAAACGCAAGTATCGGAGTTGAGCTAACCGACCTTGTGCCGGAGCGGTTCGAGAATGGAGGCTATCGACGGCGGGGAGTGTTCAAATCTTGGAGGATTGCGATCAATGAGGTGCCGCAACCTCGACACGAGTTTGAGTGGGGGAACTTTTCTTTGAGGGAATCATTGGCTTCGTTCGCGCAGCAGTTAGAAACGAAGAGCCAAAAGGCCAGCAAGTGGAAAGGGAGTTTTTCAGAGAGTTGGTTGCTGATGCATATTGGAAGCGGGAGTCCATTTGGGGGACTGGTCGCGACCGGGCTAAAAGCTACCCTTGGACGAGAAGCAGATCAAGCAGATCATAGAGCAAAAGCTGCCTATGGTATTTCTTCAATCTGCCAGAGGACGCACCCATTCAGCTACGTAATCCTGTATTCGGGTATGGTGGTGCTCGCGTTTCCAAAGAATAGTGACAATCCATACAAGTTTCCAACGCCACGACTCGATGTTATCGCTCGCGGCGAGAAAGTGTCCGACGAGATTCTCGATTGGCAGAGCAACAGTAAAAGTATTGTCGACCATCCGCTGCTTGATTCGTGAACGGATGCGATCAAGGCATCTGGAGAATTTTTCCGATACGCGCAATCTTCAATCTTCACTCCACCCAGACCTCACGCCTTCCAGATCATGTCGGCCACGGTGCGGCCGGCGGGGATGAAGGGCAGGACGTGCTCGGTGTAGGGCACGATCACGTCGAGCACGTAGGGCTGGTCGGAGTCGAGCATCCGCTGGATGGCGGCGCGGAGGTCGCGCTTGTACATCACGCGTTCGCAGGGGACGTTGAAGGCTTTGCAGACGGCGACGTAGTCGGGGTAAATCTGCTGGCGGTTGTCGGGGTCGCCCAGATAGGTGTGGCCGCGGTTGCCCTGGTAGAATTTGTCCTCCCATTGCACCACCATGCCGAGGTGCTGGTTGTTCAAGATCATGGCCTTGGCGGCGATCTTCTCGATGTGCGCGGTGGCCAGTTCCTGCACGTTCATGAGGAAGGAGCCGTCGCCGTCGATGTCGATGACCTGGCGGTCGGGGCAGGCGACTTTCGCGCCGAGCGCGGCGGGGTAGCCGTAGCCCATGGCGCCGAGTCCGGCGCTGGTGAGGAGTTGGCGGGGGAATTTGTATTTGTACCATTGGCCGGCCCACATCTGGTGCTGGCCCACGCCGGTGGTGATGATGGCTTCGCCTTTGGTCAGCTCATACAGCGCTTCGATGGCCATCTGCGGGAGGATCACTTCGTTTTCGTGATCCTGCAGGTGGTCTTTCATGTGGTCGGATTTGATGACTTCATCGGTGACGCGGTATTGGAAGGGGGCGCGCGTCTTCCATTCGGCGACCTGCTTGTGCCAGGGGGTGAATTTCTTCCGGATGGGGCGGTCGGCGATCATCTGGTTGAGGCGGGCGAGGGCGTATTTGATGTCGCTGCAAATGGGGAGCTGCACCTTGCGGTTCTTGTTGTGCTCCGAGGCGTCGATGTCGATGTGGACGATGGTTCCGGTCTCGCAGAATTTTTCCACCTTGCCGGTGACGCGGTCATCGAAGCGGACGCCGAAGGCCAGCAGGAGGTCGGCG
>JANNFC010000555.1:0-2660 GCA_031379405.1 Betaproteobacteria bacterium
GATAGAAGTGGATAAAACCAGCGCTGATCCTGGTCGACCGACTGACTGTCGATCATCATTGGCAAAGTGCTATATGATGAAGGGGTATTGTCACTCCCTCGCCATTCACCACTCCCACGAAACCTCTGCCCCCCACGAAACCTCCACCCTATGCACGATCTACTGATTCGCTCAGGTACCATCGTCGATGGTTCCGGAAAACCTGCTTTCACGGGCGACGTCGCAATCGATGGTGGCCGTATTGTCGCGGTCGGTAAGGTCGATGGCGGCGCGCGGCGCACCTTGCATGCCGACGGCCTGTTGGTGACACCTGGTTTCGTCGACGTTCACACGCACTACGACGGCCAGGCCACCTGGGATCCCCTGCTCACACCCAGTTGCTGGCATGGCGTCACCACCGCCATCATGGGCAACTGCGGCGTCGGCTTCGCGCCGATGCATGTGGACCAGAAAGACTTCCTCATCGAGATGATGGAAGGGGTGGAGGACATTCCCGGCAGTGTGCTCGCCGAAGGCGTCGATTGGGGTTGGGAAAGTTTTCCCGAGTACTTGGATGCGCTGGAGTCCAAGCCCCGCATCATGGACATCGGCGCGCAGTTGCCGCACGCGGCATTGCGCTATTACGTGATGGGTGAGCGCGGTGCAGCGCGCGAACCCGCGACCACGGAGGACATGCAGCGCATGTCCGAACTCACTGAGCAGGCATTGAACGCGGGGGCCATGGGATTCACCACCTCGCGCACCATTCTGCACAAGACCGCGCGCGGGAATTACGTGCCCAACTACGGCGCCGCCGCCAACGAGCTGCTGGTCATCTCCGAAGGAATACGGCGCGCTGGACGCGGTGTGCTGCAGTTGTTATCCGACTTCGAAGACATCGAGGCGGAATTCGAGTTGCTGCGCGCATGCGTCAAAGCCAGCGGCGGAAGGCCCCTTTCATTCACGCTGGTGCAACGCTACGAATCTCCACAGCAATGGCGACAGCTGTTGACGTTGATCGAAAAGGCTCAGGACGATGGCCTGCAGATCCGGGGTCAGGTGGCACCGCGCGCCGTGGGTCTGCTGCTGGGTCTGCAGGGGTCGGTGCATCCCTTCATGACCAAACCAAGTTACTTGGCTATCGCGCACCTACCTCTGGCGGAACGCGTCGCACAGATGCTTGATCCAGTTGTGCGCGAGCGCATTCTCGCCGAGCCTTTTGACAGCCTGCCTGGCCGCATGCCCGCTTTCATCACCGCTCTCTTGGCCAGCCTCGATCGTGTATTCCCCTTGGGCGATCCACCCGACTACGAACCGGCTCCCGAATCGAGCGTAGCCGCCGTCGCGGCAGGTATGGGACGTGATCCCATGGCATTGATGTACGACCTGCTGCTCGAACTCGAGGGCCGTGCGCTGCTGTTCGCACCTGCGGCCAACTACTCGGACTTCAACTACGAATCAACCTTGGCCATGTTGCGTCACCCGCACACCGTGGTCGGGCTAGGTGACGGTGGTGCGCATTGTGGCTCCATCTGCGACGGCGGCTTCCCCACCTACTTGCTGACGCATTGGACGCGCGATCGCACCCGGGGCGAGCGTCTGCCCTTGGAGTGGGCCGTACGACGCTACACCCGCGCTCCCGCGGAGCTAATTGGCCTCACCGATCGCGGGCTGATCGCCCCCGGCATGAAAGCCGACGTCAATGTGATCGACCACGCCGGGCTCTACCTTGCCCCGCCCCACATCGTGCATGACCTGCCCGCCGGCGGCCGCCGCCTCATGCAAACCGCCAAGGGTTACGTTGCGACGATTGTTTCGGGGCAGATAGTGATCGAGCATGATCAGGCGACCGGTGTTTTGCCGGGCCGGTTAGTGAGGGGAGGACAGTGATGCGAATTTCCCACTGAAACACTCGAACTCGTATTCCCCGCGCTCTTGGCGCGGGGGCAAACTTCGGTTGCCAAAGGGGGCGAAGTGATTTTCACGTAGCCCCCTTTGGTCAAGGGCGGGGTTAATACCCCGCCCGCGAAGTCCTCTTTATTCGCCTTTGATGGGCGGAAGGCCCTACGCTTTTACGCCCTACTTCAAAGAGGAATAGGTTGTTGCAAGCCCCGATCTAGTGGAACAGTTTCTTGAATTTGTGCCATCCTTTCTTCATTTCGTGTCCCATCTCTTTGAATTCTTTTTCCGGCGTGGGTGGTGACGGCGCACCGCTTGCGTGAGCTATTTCGTGCTCGATCTCACCGGAGGTGTGGACCGCGTGCGCAACTTCTTTGGCATCGTGCGCTAAATCCTTACCGATTTGTTCCGCATCCGCGCTATCGTGCGCCGCTTTTTGGATTGTCGGAGCCACCTTCGACGCCGCGCTGTGTCCCGGTACCGAGGTTACTTCTGCCTGCGCGCTGCCAAGTGCCGCAGCCAGGAGGAAGGGAAGAGTCAAGGTTCTCAATTGCATGAATTGCCTCCTGATCAGATAAGGTGAAACGCAACGTCGCGTGAAACGTCAGAGAGGTGGGTGCAAGACGTGTGCCCTAAGCCGGCGGAGGCGGAACCAAAACAGTAGAGATTGTGCCGCCAACAATCATGTTACGAACAAGGGGAGCATCCCCTTGTTTATCCCCCAAGAAGGAGCAAGGGGTGTCCCCCTTGTATATCCCCCGGCGAGAGTTCTGTTGCATCAG
>JANNFC010000563.1:0-39250 GCA_031379405.1 Betaproteobacteria bacterium
TGGATTTGAGATCCACCACGCGCCCGTCGGACAAGAAGGCGGTATCGCCGATAATCCAGGAACCTGCACTAAGCGTGGGTTCGGCGGTGTAAGTTACGAAGAACCACTCCGAGTTGCTGGCCAGCTCCAACAGCATCAGCGAACACACAAACACCATCCACGACAGGGCAAACCCGATCAGGAGTTCGAAGCCCGTAACGGGCGTACGCCGCCGTCTTCGCCGCTTTCGCCGACGACGTGTAGTGTGCGAGGTAGAACCGTGGCGTTGAACGGACGTTGGGTCACCGCCCTCATCGATCGGAAAGACGTTCCCCCGCTTGCTACGTCGCGATCTTCGCGCGCCGCGAATTACGTCTTCGCGCTCGTAGGGGTCGGCTTCATCCATTCCGGGAGAGATTCGATTTTCGGACACTGGGCTGCAACAGTGCGGATGCCCTCATGAGTCATGCGCACTCGTTCGTTGGTGCCGGCAAGAGGAGTCGAACCCCCGACCTTCGCATTACGAATGCGCTGCTCTACCAACTGAGCTATGCCGGCCACGGGCGCGGATTATATAGGAGTTGTCCACGGCAATTCAGAGTACTCCCAAGGAAATGCGGACTAGCGGTGCTCGAATTTCGCCTTGCGCTTTCCCACATGAGGCCAACCTTACCGCGTATTTCCACCAGAATGTTTTGATAGCTCATGATCTCTTTCAAGGCGAGGGGAGGACATATCTATAATCGCAACTCCAATGACAGGCACGCCCGCGGAGGCCACGATGACTTACCAAACCATTCTATTCGACATCGTCGAGGGCATCGCCCGACTGACCCTGAATCGCCCGGACAAACTGAACTCGTTCACCGGAAAAATGCATGAAGAAATACGCTCGGCGATGACCACCCTCGAAGCCGATGCTAGCGTGCGCGTGTTACGCATCACCGGCGCCGGACGGGGATTCTGCGCGGGGCAAGACCTAACGGAGCGCGCCATGACCGGCGGCCAATCCTTCGATCTAGCTTCCACGTTGGAGACTCACTACAACCCATTGCTGCGCCGATTGCGCAAACTCCCTTACCCCATAGTGTGCGCGGTGAACGGCGTGGCAGCCGGGGCGGGATGCAACTTCGCATTGGCGAGCGACCTCATCATCGCGGCCAAGTCCGCCAGTTTCATCGAGGTATTCAGCCGCATCGGCCTGATCCCCGATGCCGGAGGTACTTACGTGTTGCCGCGGTTGGTGGGGACGGCCCGCGCCATGGCGCTATCCATGTTGGCGGAGCCGGTGAGTGCCGAACAGGCCGAAGCCTGGGGGTTGATCTGGAAGTGCGTACCTGACGACAAACTACAGGAGGTAACCGATGCTTTGGTCCAGAAGCTGAGCATCGCTCCCACCAAGGCGCTGGGATTGATCAAGAAGGCGATCTATAACTCGCTTGGCAACAGCTACGACACCCAATTGACCCTTGAAGCCAATTTGCAACGCGAGGCGGGAAATAGCGAAGATTTCAAAGAGGGCGTCACGGCGTTCCTCGAAAAGCGCCCGGCCAGGTTTGTAGGGCGCTAGGCGCCTGTCGGACTTAGGTGTTCGATAGCGAAACGCTGGGAGAGCGAGGATAGATTTCGATGATTTCGACGCGCATATCGGGAATATGTAAGGAGAAAGCGGCTAAATATGGACCGCTCTCCCACTGTTGCAGCCGAATCATCCTAAGTCCGACAGGCTCCTAAATCCGGCCAACTCAAATCTCGACTTCTCCGGGGGCTTGGAAAAGGCGGCAGTGGCAAGCGATGCCACGAATCCGCTTAGGAATCGATTCTTCGCACGCGAATGATGACGTCCATGCCTTCCGTCATCATGTTTTCCGGTAGAGCGGGCAATCCGGTGATGGTGACCGAGGAGGAGTCGATATCGGTCAATCGACCGCTCTCCACGTCATACAGGTGAAAGTGCGGTTTGACGTTAGGGTCGTAGAAAACCCGGCTAGGGTCCACGATAACTTCCCGTGCCAGTTTCTTGTCCACGAACAGTTTGAGCGTGTTGTAGACCGTTGCCCGAGAGGTTTCGGGGTGGCCTTCATTCACCAACATTAGCACCTGATCGGCGGACAGGTGCTGTTGCCGGCCGAAGAGCACTGTGGCGATCTCAATGCGCTGGTGCGTGGGGCTAACGCCGCGTTGGCGCAGGAGTTCCACCAAGGATTCGCGGGTGTGGGCTATAGCGTGCATGCTGACGATTATATAGAAGGCCCTTCGCAATGTCGGGTTTGCGCCGCAACAATTGCGCCAATCGAATACTATCGCGCCATGGCTACAAGATCGTTCCCGGGATTTCGCTATGGCTCTATCCAGGCTACGTGACGGCGGCTGCCACATGGTGAATCCCTGAATCGTGCCCCTTGACTATCTTACCCTCGACGGACTGCGCCGCAACCACCCCGCCTGGCGCTTGCTGATGGCGGATTCCGCCGCGCTGGTGGCGAGCTTTTTACAGCGGGTGTTTGTCACGCCCAACGTGCGGGTGATGGCACAAGCGGATCTGATGGAGAAGCTCGAGGACGAACTGTTCGGTCTGCGGCGTAGCCTTGGCGAAGCGGCATTTCCCCGCAGTGCCGAGCACTATCTCAACGATTGGGCGGCGGATGATAAGGGCTGGTTGCGTAAGTACTACCCGCCGGGTTCGGATGAACCGCATTTCGACCTCACCCCTTCCACCGAGAAAGCGCTCACTTGGCTGGCGAGCCTCACACAGCGCGCCTTCGTCGGCACGGAGTCGCGCCTGATGACGGTGTTCGCGCTACTACGCCAGATGGTGGAAGGCTCGGAAACCGATCCGCAAACACGCATCGCGGATCTGCACAAGCGCCGCGCCGAGATCGACGACGAAATCCGCAGCATCCAAGCCGGCAATCTGCCGATGTTGGACGATACGGGCTTGAAAGATCGCTTCCAGCAACTGGTCGCCACGGCGCGCGACTTATTGAGCGATTTTCGTGAAGTGGAGCACAACTTTCGCGTGTTGGACCGCCGGGTGCGCGAGCGCATCGCTTTATGGGAGGGCGCTAAGGGGGCGTTGCTTGACGACATTCTGGGAGCGCGCGATGCCATCGCCGATTCGGACCAAGGCAAAAGTTTTCGCGCCTTCTGGGATTTTCTAATGTCACAAGCCCGGCAAGAGGAACTCTCGGTGCTGCTCGATCGCGTGCTGGCGTTAGCCCCGGTGGCGGCGTTGCATCCCGATCCGCGTGTCCGGCGCGTGCACTATGACTGGCTCACCGCCGGCGAACACACTCAGCGAACCGTACGATTGCTGTCGCAGCAGTTACGCCGATTCCTGGACGATCAAGCCTGGCTGGAGAACCGTCGCATCATAGAAATCCTGCGCGGCATCGAAGCCAATGCGTTGAGCGTGCGTGCTGCGCCCCCGCGCGGAGAATTTATGAGCCTGGATGCGATGTCCGTCAGCGTCGAACTTCCCATGCAACGCCCGTTGTTCACGCCAGCGTTGAAGAGCGCCATCGCCACGCAAACCCTCGAAGCAGGCGAGGAGGCGTTCAGCGCGGATATCTTGTTCGGTCAAGTCGTGATCGACAAGGCACAACTGGCTCGCAACATCCGCCATGCACTGCAAAGCCAGTCGCAAGTGAGCTTGGCGCGGGTCATCGATGCACATCCGCTGTGCCACGGCCTGGCGGAATTGGTAGCCTATCTTTCCCTTGCCGGCGAGGACCGGAAAACTGTCTTCGACGAAACTTCGCAGGAGCACATTCCATGGCAGGATGCGCAAGGGCACTGGAAAGCAGCACAACTGCCGCGCGTGATTTTTTCTCGCTAGCCCATGAATCCATCTGACATCTCCCCGCTCGCAAAATCTCCTTCCTTGTCCGCAGTCAGCATCGGACTGATGAAGGGCGTGTTGTATCGCGAAGGCGAAGGCGAACTGTGGCAATCCCTAATGCAGTTGCAAACGCCGGTGCGAGACTTCATCTCTGTGCTGGGGCTGGAGCTAGTGCTCGATGAAGCAGAAGGATATGCCTTCCTGCGAGCGCGCAACGCAGAAGAAGGGGAAGCAGAAATACCGCGCCTGGTCGCCCGCCGGCCGCTGTCTTTCCATGTGAGCCTGCTGCTCGCGCTATTGCGCAAAAAACTGGCGGAGTTCGATGCGGGCGGCGGCGACACCCGCCTCATCTTGTCGCGCGATGCCATCCTAGAGCTCGTGCGCGTATTCTTGCCGGAGGGCAGCAACGAAGTCCGTTTGATCGACCAAGTGGATACCCACCTCCAACGCATCGCCGAGCTGGGCTTCATCCGCAAACTCAAAGGACAGGAACAGATGTTCGAAGTGCGGCGCATCCTCAAGGCTTTTGTCGACGCACAGTGGCTGGCGGAGTTCGAGGCGCGGCTTGCGCAGTATCGTGAACATCTCGCCAACGCGCCCTCGGGAGATCCTTCGTAGTGGGCACGGTTCACGAAAGCGTAGGCTTCGATTTCGTGGGCGATGAGTCGCTCGCGGGATTCCGCCTGGAACGTCTCGAAGTTTTCAACTGGGGTACCTTCGACCAACGTGTGTGGACCTTGCAACTGGGTGGACGCAACGCACTCCTCACTGGCGATATCGGTTCCGGCAAATCCACCCTCGTGGACGCGGTCACTACCTTACTCGTGCCCGCCCATCGGGTGGCTTACAACAAAGCGGCCGGGGCGGATAGCAAAGAACGCACACTGCGCTCTTACGTTCTGGGGCATTACAAGTCCGAGCGCAACGAAGTGAACAGTTCCGCCAAACCTGTGGCGCTGCGCGATAACAACACGTACTGCGTCTTGCTGGGTGTGTTCCGAAATACGGGCTACGATCAGACGGTGACCTTGGCTCAGGTGTTCTGGCTGAAGGAAGCGCAAGGTCAGCCGGCGCGCTTTTTCGCGGTGGCGGAACGTGCGCTCAGCATCGCCGCCGATTTCGCCGGTTTCGGAACCGATATCGCCAATCTGCGCAAACGCCTGCGCGCCAACAACGTGGAAGTGTTCGATACCTTTCCGCCCTATGGTGCGCACTTTCGCCGCCGTTTCGGCATCGATAACGAGCAGGCTTTGGATCTATTCCATCAAACTGTTTCCATGAAATCAGTAGGCAATCTCACCGATTTCGTACGGGGTCACATGCTGGAACCCTTCGAGATGGAGGCGCGCATCGAATCGCTGATCGCGCATTTCGATGACCTGAACCGCGCCCACGAAGCCGTGCTAAAGGCTAAGGCACAGGTGGAGCGGTTGACCCCGCTGGTGAGCGATTGCGACCGGCACACTGAGTTGTGCGCGGAAGCCGACGTCTTGCGTGCCTGCCGCAATGCATTGAAGACTTACTTCGCTGGAATGAAACTGGATCTATTGCAGCGTCGCTTACAGCATCTCTCGGAAGAGCACGCGCGCATGCATGCGCAGGTGGAAAAGCTCGACGAAAACAAGCGCAATGCGCAAGCGCAGGACCGCGAGTTGCGTCGTGCCATAGCAGAGAACGGCGGCAACCGTATCGAGCAGATTGGGCAAGAGATACAAACCAAGGCGGACGAGAAGGCACGCCGCCTGAGAAAATCCGAGCGCTATGTCGAACTGGCATGTACGCTTGAACTTCCCGGTGCGCAAGACACCGATGGCTTCCTGGCCAACCACCACAGCTGCATCAGAATGGGGGAGAGTGTGGCACAGCAGGAAGCGCAAGCACAAAACGAGTTGAACGAGCGCGGTGTCGAGTTCGCACAATTAAGAGGCGAGTACGCCGCACTGCAAGAAGAATTGCAGGGCTTGCGCGCACGTCGCAGCAACATCGACCAGGCGCAAATCACCATTCGACAATCGCTATGCAAGACGCTGAGTCTGTCCGAAGAGGACATGCCCTTCGCCGGCGAACTGCTCCAAGTGCGCGAGGACGAGAAGGATTGGGAGGGCGCTACGGAGCGTGTGCTGCGCAACTTCGGTCTGTCTTTGTTGGTCCCCGACCGTCACTATGCTCGCGTCGCCGAGTGGGTGGATCATACGCATCTACGCGGTCGCTTGGTGTATTTCCGCGTGCGCAGTGGCACCACCCAAGAACTGCCTACGCTGCATCCGTATTCCCTGGTGAGAAAGCTCGCGATCAAACCGGATACGCCGTTCTACCAATGGTTGGAGCAAGAGCTCGCACGTCGCTTCGACGTCGCATGCTGTGCCAGCATGGAACAATTCTGGCGTGAGCCACGCGCCATCACGCGCTTGGGACAGATAAAGGGCGCCGAGCGGCACGAGAAAGACGACCGCCACCGCTTGGAGGATCGCAGCCGCTACGTGCTGGGTTGGACGAACGAGGCCAAGATCGCGGCATTGGATCAAAGCGCGAAGGTACTCGAGGGCCGCATGGCGACGCAGGGGCGACAGATCGCCACGTTGCAATCGATACAGAAGCAATTGAAGGCGCGCGCCGAAACCTTGAGCCAGATCGGTGAGTATCGCGACTTCCGCGACATCGACTGGCAACCCTTGGCCGTCGAGATCGAGCGGCTCGTGCACGAGAAGCAAGCGCTTGAAGCTGCCTCCGATCTGCTCAAGTCGCTCAACGCCAGTCTTGAGGCACTCATTGCGTCGATTAAGGATATCGAGTCAACGCTAGGTGAACGTATTGCGGAGCGCGCACGCACGGAGCAAAAACAAGCGGACGCCAAAGCGCTGCTCGCAGATACCCAGAGCTTACTCGACGCCGAGGACTCCGCCACGCATGCTCGGTATTTCGTGCCCATCGAGGCGATGCGCAAGGAGGCGCTCGGCGAACATACGCTGAGCGTGGAATCTTGCGACAACCGAGAACGCGATGTGAGGGATTGGTTGACGGGCCGCATCGATGGCGAGGACAAGAAAGTGGCGCGTCTGCGCGACAAGATCATCGATGCCATGCGAGGCTTTTGCGAAACCTATCCGTTGGATACCAACGAAGTCGATGTCAGTATCGAAGCCGCCGACGAATTTCGTGAAATACTGCGGCGTCTCAACGGTGACGATCTGCCGCGCTTCGAGGCGCAGTTCAAGGCACTGCTCAATGAAAATACCATTCGCGAGATCGCCAACTTCCAATCGCTGCTCTCGCGCGAGCGAGAGACCATTCGAGACCGGATCGCGCGCATCAATCGCTCGCTCACGCAGATCGACTACAACCCCGCTCGCTATATTCTGCTGGAAACGCAGACCACCACTGACAGCGAGATCCGCGACTTCCACAGCGAGCTGCGCGCCTGCACGGAAGGCGCACTCACCGGGTCCGAGGATGAGCAATATTCCGAAGCGAAATTTCTGCAGGTGCGACGCATCGTCGAGAGATTTCGCGGACGCGAAGGGCGCTCGGAGATGGATCTGCGCTGGACCCGGAAGGTTACCGACGTACGCAACTGGTTCGTTTTCTCCGCGTCCGAACGCTGGCGCGAAGATGGCACCGAGTACGAGCACTACACCGACTCCGGCGGCAAATCCGGAGGACAGAAGGAAAAGCTGGCCTATACCATCCTTGCCGCCAGTCTGGCCTATCAATTCGGCTTGGAATGGGGCGAACAACGTTCACGCACCTTCCGCTTCGTGGTGATCGATGAAGCCTTTGGGCGAGGGTCGGACGAATCCACACGCTTCGGATTGGAGTTATTCAAACGACTCAATCTGCAATTGCTCATCGTCACACCGCTGCAGAAAATTCACGTCATCGAACCCTACGTGGCAAACGTAGGCTTCGTCCACAACGAAGACGGACGCGCCTCGCGCCTGCGCAATCTCACCATCGATGAGTATCACGCCGAAAAACGAGCGCGACAGGAGGCGAAAAGCGCGTGAGTGGATGGACCACGCCGGAGGACATTCGCGCACGCGTGCTGCGGGAGTGGGAGAAGGGAAGGCTGCTTGCAAGCCTGGTCACGGGGGAGGATGTGTTTCCGTTACGCATTGCCCTTAAGGGACCCAGTTCCTCTGAACTTAGCCAACGCTTCGCAGACGTCAAAGCTTGGATCGCTCGGCTACAAGACGCCGCCCGTCGCGGAGTACGTCTTGAGATGCGCTTCGTCGAGCATCGGGTGATCGGCACCAATGCAGTTCCCGCCGAAATCTGGATCGACTCTCTGGATGAGGCCCTCGCCTTGATCGGAAAAGGCCGCGACGCCGGACGTTTTCAAGCGCTAGTGCGAGACGCACAGGCCCGCTGTGCAACCGTTGTCCCATGGATGGCGAAGCGCCCATTGCGCGCACTGGAACTTGCGGCGCAGTGGTCACGCCTGCTCGACATCGTATTGTGGTTACGCGAGCACCCTCGACCAAGCATCTACCTTCGCCAAGTCGACCTGCCAGGCATTCACAGCAAGTTCATCGAGCAGCACCGATCGGTCTTGAGCGAACTCTGCGATTATGCGCTGCAGTGCGACGTGATCGACACCGAAGCCACAGGTTTTAGTCAGTTCGAGCGGCGACTGGGCTTTCGCGCAAAACCCATCCCCGTACGCTTCAGGCTTCTTGACACCTCACCCTCGCTTGCGCCGGGCCTGACCGATCTCACGCTAGCGGGCGAAGAGTTCGCACGCTTCGATCCGGGCATGCCGAACGTATTCATCACGGAGAACGAGATCAATTTTCTCGCCTTTCCTGCAATGGCTAATAGCCTGGTCATTTTCGGCGCCGGTTATGGGTTCGACACCTTGGCGCAAGCAGCGTGGCTACGGGGCAAGTCCATCTACTACTGGGGTGACATCGATACCCACGGCTTTGCCATACTCGACCAACTGCGTGCATATTTTCCCAACGCGCAGTCGTTACTCATGGATCACGACACTTTGCATGCCCATTGCGATCATTGGGTGAGAGAAGACAAACCCGCCGACCGCGACCTGCCACGCCTAACGCCTCCCGAACGAGAGATCTACGACCATCTTCGGCGCAATACATGGGGGGAATCGATCCGCTTGGAGCAGGAAAAGATAGGGTTCACCCTAGTGGCAAGAGCACTGAGCGCACTCAATTTCAACCGGCAATGTCCAGTCCAACCACCCACGCAGATCTTGTAGGGTGGGTTCCACCCACCGAGCGATGCCGGCCACCCACCGTAGGCTTCGCTTAGCCTCCGGACTCCCCTCCATGGCATTCATCACCCTGCAAAACCACCGCATCGAATATCAGTGGTATCTCCCAAGCGTCACGGTGCACGAGAATCCCATCGTGATGCTGCACGAGGGTCTGGGTTCGGTTTCGCTATGGAAGGAATTCCCGCAACAACTCGCCGACGCGAGCGGGCACGCCATCCTCGCCTACTCGCGTTACGGCTACGGTGAGTCGGACCCCTTAACCGAGAAGCGCGAGCCGGCCTACCTGCACGACGAAGCATTGCTCGTCTTGCCAGAACTGCGCGAAAAATTCGCAATCAAACACCCTATTCTGTTTGGTCACAGCGACGGTGCCTCCATCGCCATCATTCACGCCGGCGCCCAACGTTGGCCGGTATCGGCCCTCATCATTCTGTCGCCTCTCGTATACGTCGAAGAAGTCGGTATCAAAAGCATCACGCAAGCGCGCGAAGCCTACCTCAACTCCGACCTCAAGGAGCGGCTCGCAAAACGGCACGCCGATCCCCACTCCGCGTTTTGGGGCTGGTGCGATATCTGGCTTGATCCACGCTTCCTCGCGTGGAACATAGAGGAGTACTTGCCTCATATCGAATGTCCCGTTCTCGCCATTCAGGGTTACCAGGACCAATATGGCACCATGGAGCAGATCCATCGCACTGTGCGTGGCGTCGAAAAGGTTGATGCATGCAAGTTGGACGATTGTGGCCATTCGCCGCACCGCGATCAGCCTGATGCTGTCATTGCGGCCGTGACCACATTTCTGAACAGCATGAAGGGCAGCTAAGACGCAAGCGCGTAAAATAGTAAAATAGGGTCAGGTCTATACTTACTTGTAACTTGTAAGTTTAGACCTGACCCTATTTTATACGAATGAGGGAAGATAGGTTAGCGCTCCGGCACCAGCTTGGCCATCTCACCCATGTAGGATTGCAGCGCCCTGGGAACGGCAACGCTGCCGTCTGCTTGTTGGTAATTCTCCAGGATCGCGACCAACGTTCTTCCAACAGCGAGACCGGACCCGTTGAGCGTATGCACCCACTCCGTTTTGTTTTTCTCGTTGCGGTAGCGCGCTTGCATGCGCCGCGCTTGGAACGCTTCGAAGTTGCTGCACGACGAAATCTCGCGATAGGCACCCTGCCCGGGCAGCCAAACTTCGAGGTCGTAGGTTTTCGCCGCCGAGAATCCCATATCGCCGGTACATAGCACTACGGTGCGATAGGGCAACTCCAATTTCTTCAGAATGGTCTCGGCGTGCGCGGTGAGTTCTTCGTGGGCCTCGTACGATTTTTCGGGATGGACGATCTGCACCAGTTCCACCTTGTCGAACTGATGCTGCCGGATCATGCCGCGCGTGTCCTTGCCATAGGAGCCAGCCTCGCTGCGAAAGCATGGCGAGTGACACACGTATTTCAACGGCAAGCGATCCGCCGCGAGGATTTCGTCGCGGACCATGTTGGTAACCGGGACTTCCGCTGTCGGGATGAGATACAGCTTTTCCGCGTCACTGCGCGGAACAACAAAACTGTCTTCTTCGAACTTTGGTAACTGTCCGGTGCCGCGCATGCTGGCGGCGTTTACGAGATAGGGCGCGTATACCTCGGTATAGCCATGCTCCTGCGTATGGACATCCAACATGTATTGCGCAAGTGCTCGATGCAAGCGCGCCAGGCTTCCGGTCATCAATGAGAAGCGTGCACCGGAAATTTTGGTGGCGGTTTCGAAATGAAGCTGTTTGAGCCCTTCGCCCAAGTCGACGTGATCCTTCGCGGCGAAGACGAAGCTTCTTGGGGTCCCCACCTTGCGCACTTCCACGTTCTGATAGGCGGAATTCCCCGTGGGTACCGAAGCGTGCGGCACATTGGGAATCGTCTCAAGCAATGCCGAGAGTTGCGCCTGAATTTGCTCCAACTCGCCTTCCAAGCGCTTCGATTCTTCGCCGATTCCACCGACTTGCGCCATCAGTGCGGAGGCATCCTCTGCCTTACGCTTGGCTTCGCCTACTTGCTTGGAAAGCGTGTTGCGCTTGTTCTGTAATTCCTGCGACTTGGTCTGCGTAACTTTGCGCGCGGCTTCCAAGCGCTGAAAGGCGTCCGCAGGAAACGCATATCCACGGGTGGCGAGGCGGGTTACGACGGCATCAAGATCACCGCGAAGAGTTTGAATGTCTAGCATAATCCAGGTTTAGTACTTCAGGTCTTGTCCTTGTGGGCTTGGCTGTCGAGTTCGCGCAGGTACCTTAGGCGTTCTCCGATCTTGCCTTCGAGGCCGCGCTCCGTCGGTCGGTAAAAATTCTGCGGGCGCAACCCCTCCGGAAAATAACTCTCGCCCACCGCATAGCCATCGGGCTCATCGTGAGCGTAGCGATAATCCTTGCCGTAGCCCATCTGTTTCATCAAATCAGTGGGCGCGTTGCGCAGATGTACCGGCACGGGACGGGAAGTATCGTTGCTCACCAATTCACGCGCCTTATTATAGGCAGTGTAGGCGGCGTTACTCTTCGGTGCGCAGGCGAGGTAAATGCACGCTTGCGCCAGCGCCAGCTCGCCTTCGGGTGACCCGAGCCGTTCGTAGGTTTCGCAAGCATCCAAGGTCAAGCGCAACGCGCGCGGGTCGGCCAGACCGATATCTTCGCTCGCCATGCGCACGATGCGACGGCCCAGATATCTCGGATCCGCGCCACCATCGAGCATACGGCAAAACCAGTAAAGCGCGGCGTCAGGATTGGAACCTCGCACGCATTTGTGTAACGCCGAGATCTGGTCGTAGAAAGCATCACCGCCTTTGTCGAAGCGGCGTAGTGCCTTGGAAAGAATGGTGGTGAGGAAAGGCAATTCCACCTCGACCTTGTTGTCCACCTTGGCCGCGAGGCCGACTTGCTCCAGAAAGTTTAGAAGGCGCCGCGCATCGCCATCGGCGGCAGCGATCAGCGATTCGCGCGCCTCTTGAGTTAGGGTCAATGCGTCCAGCGGGCCCTGGCACGCGCGATCGACGAGACGCGAAAGATCGTCGTAGCCCAAGGGTTCGAGAACGTATACGGATGCGCGTGAGAGCAGCGCACCGTTGACCTCGAACGAAGGATTCTCGGTGGTGGCGCCGATAAACGTAAACAGTCCGCGCTCGACAAAGGGAAGAAATGCATCTTGCTGCGCTTTGTTGAATCGATGCACTTCATCGACGAACAAGATGGTGCGTCGGCCATTGCGTTGCAGCGTTTCCTCGGCGCGCTGTACGGACTCTCGAATCTCTTTTACGCCGGAGAATACGGCGGACAGCGCGATGAACTCGGCATCAAAAGCGCCCGCCAGCAGGCGTGCAATGGTGGTCTTGCCCACGCCGGGCGGACCCCACAAGATGAGCGAGTGCGGTTTGCCGGAGCGTACCCAGAGCGAGAGCGGTTTGCCGTCACCCAGCAAGTGCTGCTGACCCAGCACGTCCTCCAGATGCTGAGGACGCATGGCCTCGGCGAGCGGCGCTTCCGGCTCGCGGCGAGCAAATAGGTCGGCGTCTTTCAACCGCGCGTGCCGTTAGCCAGCTTCATTACTCGGTGATGACGTCAGCGCCGTCGGGTGGCGTGAATGAGAACACGCCATTGGCCAGCGCCGGATTCTTCTCCACCTTGGAAAACCGAATGGAAGTGATCTGCCCCAGATGATCGAACAACTCCATGGCTTCCAGCGTATTGCCGCTGAAACCCATGCGCACTTTCTGGAACATGCTTTCCTCGCGAGGGAAGGCCTCCAGCCAGTCCAATCCGTTCTTCACACCCTTGGCGCTGAGTTGGTAGTGATTTTCGATTTCGTTGTTGCCCGCAAGCAGGGCGGCTGGGCTGCTGCCGATGGCGCCGTCTAGTTTCTTGACGGTGACTTGATTCAAATCCTTGTCGTACACCCACAACTTGACGCCGTCGCCGACGATGACTTGTTCGTAGGGCTTCTCGTACTCCCAGCGAAACTTGCCCGGACGCGAGAAAGAAAGTTTGCCACTGGTGGCGCTGATCTTCTTGCCGTTCTTGTCCAGTTGGGACTGGGAGAAACTCGCCTTGGCGCTGCGCGTGTCCGCGATAAACGCCTGCAGTTTCTCAATGCTTCCGGCGTACGACGCCGCCGCGCAAACACTCAACACAACGCCCAAAATCATACTTTGCATGGATCTACTCTCTTGAAGGAACCAATACTTCCCGATTGCCGTTGGTGGCCATGGATGAGACCAGGCCTGCTTGTTCCATCTGTTCGATCAACCGTGCCGCGCGGTTGTAACCGACGCGAAGATGGCGTTGCACGAGGGAGATGGAAGCACGACGCGAACGCAGCACCACTTCCACCGCCTGATCGTAGAGCGGATCGGATTCGGCATTGCCACCCTCCTCGCCCTCCGCGCCTTCCTCCAACTCATCGGCACCGGTGAGTAGGGTGTCGATGTACTGCGGCTGCCCTCGCGCCTTCAACCACTCCACCACACGATGCACTTCATCGTCGGCGATAAACGCGCCGTGCACCCGTTCGGGCTCGCGGCTGCCTTGCGACAAGAACAACATATCGCCTTGACCCAACAACGCGTCGGCGCCGCCCTGATCGAGAATCGTGCGCGAATCCACTTTGCTCGCCACCTGGAAGGCGATGCGCGCTGGAATATTCGCCTTGATCAATCCGGTGATGACGTCCACCGATGGACGTTGCGTGGCCAGTAACAGATGAATGCCGGCCGCGCGTGCTTTCTGCGCCAAACGAGCGATCAACTCCTCCACCTGCTTGCCTACGACCATCATCAGGTCCGCGAGTTCGTCGATGACCACCACGATCAAAGGTAATTCCGTGAGCGGCGGCGGATCTTCCGGATTGAGCGCGAAGGGATCCTTGATGGGTTTGCCGGTCTTTTCCGCGTCACGAATCTTCTGGTTATAACCCGAGAGGTTGCGCACACCTAAGTTAGAGAGCAGTTTGTAGCGCCGCTCCATCTCGGCGATACACCAGGTGAGCGCATGTCCGGCCTGCTTCATGTCCGTCACCACGGGGGCCAGCAGATGCGGCACCCCTTCGTATACCGACAACTCCAACATTTTTGGATCGACCATGATCAAGCGCGCCTCCTTGGGCGTCGCCTTGTAGAGCACGCTCAAAATCATGGCGTTGATGGCCACCGACTTGCCGGAGCCAGTCGTACCTGCCACCAGCAAGTGCGGCATGCGCGCCAAATCAGCCACCACCGGCTTGCCTGCGATATCTTTGCCCAGCGCCAGGATCAAGGCCGATGCGTTATCCGCATATACCTTCGAACTCAAGATCTCGGAGAGCCGCACGATCTGCCGCTTGGGATTGGGGATCTCCATGCCCATGCAACTCTTGCCCGGAATGTTCTCGACCACGCGAATGCTGGTCACCGACAGCGCGCGTGCCAAATCGCGGCTCAGATTGGTGATCTGGCTGCCCTTCACACCCACCGCCGGCTCCACCTCATAGCGCGTGACCACCGGCCCGGGATAGGCCGCCACCACTTTCACTTCCACGCCGAAATCGAGCAATTTTTTCTCGATGGAACGCGAGGTGTATTCGAGCGTCTCGGCCGACATTAACTCGACGGCGCCGGGTGGCTCGTCCAGCAGGTGAAGCGGCGGCAGAGGTGAATCTGGAAGGTCTTCGAACAGTGGGCGCTGTTTCTCTTTCACCACGCGGTCGGATTTGGCAATGACTGTCGGCGGGACTTCGATGCGCAACGGCTCACGCTCCTCCAGATACTTCTTATCTTCCGCGACAACTTCCTCGCGCTGCTGGGCCGCCACGTCGCCGATCCGGCGATCCTGCCAGGCTTGCCAGCGCTGCAGGCTGAAGAACCAGAACCGCTCCAACGATTCCCCGACTTTCTCGAAAATAGTCAGCCAGGACATTCCGGTAAGCAAGCTAAACCCGATGCCCATCAGGATGATCAGGGTCACGCTGCAACCGGCGAAGCCGAACCACTTCAACAACATCCCCGACAGCGATATACCCAGCATGCCCCCGGGCGCCAGGGGCAAATCCACCTGCATGCTGTGCAATCGGAGGGCTTCAAAACTCGCGCTGGACAAAATCAGCAACAAGAATCCAACGGCGGGAATCAGCGGGTAGCGCTCTTCCTCTGTGGCGTCACCCAGCCGGCGGTAGCCCCAATAGGTGATACAGAGGCCGCTCACTGCCCACCAATAGGCGGACAAGCCGAACAGATAAAGCAGCACATCGGCTAGCCAGGCGCCCACGCGGCCGCCCGAATTGTGGATCGGCCCCACTGCGGAGCTGTGAGACCAGCCTGGATCGCCCTTGGAATAGGAGAACAACACCAGCAACAGGTACACCGCCAAGGCGACCAGCAACAGCCACCAGGATTCACCCACGAGACGCGCGAGCTTGGGCGGAAGGGGCGAAAGGGGGGAAACAGGTCGGCGAGCCAAGGGCGCTCGCTTGGCGTTAGATCGGTGAAAGATCATGCTCGCGTGATTTGCCATGCATGGAGCATTATAGCCAGCCGGGCCTGGTGTCGAATGGATCGGGGATCCTTTTTCTGATTCCCCAACCGGAGCGCGGGGTTGTCCCGAAGCGTTCCAGCCCCTATATTCCCTGTTTTCGATCCCGACCCAGAAGAATGACCCGGAAACACGCCCATCTCATCATCCTTGGCTCTGGCCCCGCCGGCTATAGCGCTGCCGTCTATGCGGCACGGGCCAACCTCAAACCTGTCCTCATCACCGGCATGGCTCAGGGTGGCCAGCTCATGACCACCACCGACGTGGACAACTGGCCTGCCGACGCCGACGGAGTGCAAGGTCCCGAGCTTATGGAGCGCTTTCTCAAGCACGCTCAGCGCTTTGACACCGAGATCGTGTCCGATCACATCCACACGGCCAAGGTGAAGGAGAAGCCCATCACCTTGACCGGCGATCAAGCTACTTACACCTGTGACGCACTCATCATCGCTACCGGGGCGTCCGCCAAGTACTTGGGCCTGCCTTCGGAGGAGGCCTTCATGGGCAAGGGCGTTTCCGCCTGCGCCACCTGCGACGGCTTCTTCTATCGGGGCCAGGACGTGGCGGTGATCGGCGGCGGCAACACGGCGGTGGAAGAGGCGCTCTACCTGGCCAATATAGCCAAGACCGTAACGGTGGTGCATCGCCGGGACAAGTTCCGCGCCGAGAAGATTCTGATCGACCGGCTGATGGATAAGGCGAGTCATGGCAACGTGCGTATCGAATGGAACAACACCTTGGACGAAGTGCTGGGGGACAAGACCGGTGTCACCGGTATGCGCATCAAGCATTTACGCAATGGCGCGAAGAAAGATCTGGCGCTGCAAGGCGTGTTCATCGCCATCGGGCACACGCCCAACACTCAATTGTTTGAAGGACAGCTGGAGATGGAGGGCGGTTACATCGTCGCGCAATGCGGACGAGCGGGCAACTTCACCGCCACTAGCGTGGCCGGAGTGTTCGCGGCGGGCGACGTGCAAGACCATATCTATCGACAAGCGGTGACCAGCGCGGGCACGGGATGTATGGCGGCGCTGGACGCGGAGCGGTATTTGGATGGGTTGGGGAATGCTTAGAGGATTGCAGTTGACCTCCCCTCGCCTCGGGAATCTCCCCGGCCCTCTCCCCGCTCTCCCCGCTCTCCCCGCTCTCCCCGCAAGCGGTTGAGAGGGAGTTATTAGCGCATAGTTGATACAGTGATGGAACGCAAGGCGGGCAGGCGACGCGATCAAGAACAGGACGGGGCGGACCTGTTTCGGGATGCGGTGAAGGACGTGCAGCCAATTACCGCGCCGAAGCGCATTTCCGCCGCGCGCCCACGCCCTGACCCGCTGCCACGGCAGCGTCTGCAAGACGAAGCGCAGGTTATGAAGGACAGCTTGAGCGATGCGTTCAGCGCAGACGCTGCGCTCGATATCGGTGAAGGCCTCGCCTACTTGCGCGAGGGCATTGCGCGCCAGACGCTGCGCAAGCTGCGTGCGGGGCAGTGGGCCATTCAGGACAAATTGGATTTGCACGGCATGCGCAGCGACGAGGCGCGCGCACTGTTGGCCGAATTTCTGGCAAGCTGCGTACGTCGCGGGCTGCGTTGCGTGCTGATCATTCACGGCAAGGGCGCACGCTCTCCAAACGGAGAACCCGTACTCAAGCGCCGCGTGGCGGGGTGGTTAATGCAAAGGGACGAAGTGCTGGCCTACATCGAAGCGCGGCCGGCGGATGGTGGCTCGGGCGCCGTGGTGACGCTGCTCAAATCGGCCCGGCGGCCAGCACCGCCTCCCGAGCCTGATTGAGAAGCGTGAACTCCCTTAGACCGCCGCTTCGTCGGTTTCGCCGGTGCGTATGCGGATTACTTGCTCCACGGTAGTGACGAAGATCTTGCCGTCGCCGATCTTGCCAGTGCGCGCGGCCTTGATGATGGCCTCGATGGCCTGATCGACTAAGGCGTCTGGGATCACCACCTCGACCTTCACTTTCGGCAGAAAGTCCACCACGTATTCTGCTCCGCGATAGAGTTCGGTGTGCCCCTTCTGCCGACCGAAACCCTTGACTTCGGTGACGGTCAACCCAGTGACACCGATATCGGATAACGCTTCACGCACTTCGTCCAGTTTGAAGGGCTTGATGACCGCCTCGACTTTTTTCATATGCGTTCCCTATTGGTTGCTTCCCACGCGCCCGTGTGCCGGTGGAAGTCGCGTAGTATAGCCTCATGCCGACGCATCGAATTCTCGAATCCGTGGGCGCCGTTCAACAACAAGAGTGGGACGCGCTCGCCGGTAGCAACCCTTTTATTCGCCACGCCTTTCTCGCCGCTTTGGAGGACTCCGGCTGTGTCTCCGCGGATACAGGTTGGACGCCCCGCGTCGTCACGCTTTGGGAGGACAGGCATCTGGTGGCGGCCATGCCGCTGTATCTCAAGACGCACAGTTACGGCGAGTACGTGTTCGATTGGGCGTGGGCACGCGCGTATCACGAACATGGTGTGCACTACTATCCAAAATTGCTTTGTGCCGTACCGTTCACGCCAGTGCGGGGCCCGCGATTGATGACGCCGACGCCGACGTTGCGCCAAGAGCTATTGCAGGCCGCCATCGATCTCACTCAACGCAGCAAAGCCTCCTCGTTGCACATCTTGTTTCCGCCGGACGAATACGTTGGCGAGCTGGAAAGTGCCGGCCTCATGCTACGCTCGACAGTGCAGTTTCATTGGCGCAATGCGAGCTACGAATCCTTCGATCATTTTCTTGCGGGTATGAGCCACGACAAACGCAAGAAGATCAAGCAGGAACGCCGGCGTGTGCGTGATGCCGGGGTAACTTATAGATGGCGCAGCGGACAAGAGGCCACCGAGTCTGAGTGGGACTTCTTCTGCCGTTGTTATTTCAACACTTATCGCGAGCATGGATCGTCGCCTTATTTGAATCGCCGATTCTTCCAGCGGATTACGCAAGTCATGCCGGACAATTTGCTGCTGGTGCTGGCGTTGTTGGATGGCGAACCCATCGCGTGCGCGCTCAACGTGCACGACCAGCACGCGCTCTACGGCCGCTACTGGGGCAGCAACGCATTCGTTCCAGGATTGCACTTCGATACGTGCTACTACCAGGCCATCGAGTTTTGTATTCAACATGGCCTCCAGGTCTTCGAAGGCGGGGCTCAGGGCGAACATAAACTCGCACGCGGGCTTCTGCCCGTGCGTACCCAATCGGCGCATTGGATCGCGCATCCCGGATTTTCCCGCGCCATTGAAAATTATCTCGAACAGGAGGGGAGCGGCATCGGGCGCTACGTGAACGAGCTCAGTGAGCACAGCCCCTTCAAGATAGCGCAGGTCGCCCCATGAAATTCGAATCTGCGTTGATCCTCGTGCGCTTGCTGCGTCGCTACAAACGCTTCCTTGCCGACGTCGAGTTTGCCGATGGGAAGACTCTCACGGCCGTGTGCCCGAACACAGGATCGCTCATGGGATGCGCGACGCCAGGATCGCCGGTGTGGCTGAGTCGAAGCGATTCGCCCACGCGAAAATATGCGCACACTTGGGAACTTGTTAAAGTTGAAGGTGGAACGCTGGTGGGCATCAATACGCAAATCGCCAATCGCTTGGTGGAGGAAGCCATCCGGGGTGGAGTCATTCAGGAACTCAGAGGTTACGCCGACATTACGCGCGAGGTGCGCTACGGCCGCGAGAACAGTCGCATCGATCTGCTGCTGCGCTGCGGTGAGGAACAGCCCTGTTTCGTGGAGGTGAAAAACGTCACCGCGGCCGTCGCCGGCGGCGTCGCACTTTTTCCAGACTCCGTCAGCGATCGCGGCTCCAAGCATCTGCGCGAATTGATACAAGAGGTCGCTCGGGGCAATCGCGCGGTCATCCTTTTTTGCGTTCAACGTGACGACGTGACCGAGGTACGCCCAGCCGACGCCATCGACCCGATTTACGGCAAGACCTTACGCGAGGCGATGGCGAACGGGGTTGAAGCCCTGGCTTATCGGGCGTTGGTGACCACGAGTGAGATTAATCTCAGCGAGCGCATCCCAGTCGTTTGCCCCTAATAATTCATCCAGTCTAATCATGGTCCCGCAGGGCGCCGCGCCGTAGCATTGCATGGGATGACGGCGATTGACCGCGCGGACACCGATGTCTCCACCCAGCGACTGGCGACTCGTTTTGAGTTGCTGGGCAAGGTGGGCGTGCGCCATGTGAAATTGGCGGGCAACGCCCTACCCAAGCCACACCAGATCAGAGCACTGGTAACTTGTGCTGCTCCCTGGCCTGTGGTGAGGCGACCCGCCTGCCGGTGATGATTTCCTCCACTGCGCGCTGCTCGTCACGCCAATTTCCGAAGCTGCGGTAGATGAGTTTGATTGCGAGTATGCCAAAGAAACAAATAGCGACCAAGAAAACACCACCCCATAGCGCGTTGCAATCCGGGTAGCCCAGGGGTTGCACAACGCATTGCTGCGCATACACCATAAAACGCGCGAATAACTCCATTCCGACCTCCCCCTGCGCGACACTATTCTTGTTTTATGTATCGCGCGGACATTGCCTACTTCGATCATCTTCAGTGCGCCCGGATGTAGAACGCGCTGCGAAAAGTTTCCCGTTTGCGAAGATAGAGGACGCTCGCGCGGCCTCCCATTCCTAAACCACAGTGGTGCGATCCTACCGTACTACCGTACTACCCTACCGTGAACTCGGCGTGACCGCAGACTGCGCCGTTTCTGGCTTGGGGCAAAACACCTCCAGTGATTCGTCGAAACACCAGTGCGTCCCAAAGCCACCGTTTTTCTTCACGCATTCATAGAGGTACTTGCCCATCTCGTCGGTGTACTTGCAACTTTTGTACTTCTGCATCGCTGCCTCACGCTGAATTGTCGGCTGCGGATCGCCTTCGGCGAACGCAAATTGAACGCATCCGAGCGTAAGCACCGATGCGATAAATGTCTGAATTAAGGAGGATTGCTTCATGAGTGCTTCCTTGGTTGAGTCTTGCCGCGAGATTGTGGATTGCCCTGGGCAGAATCAGCTGGATCAACTGGATCAGCTGGTCTAGTGGGCATTAGCTCTGAATTCTAGGCCAAATTTGTCGTGAACACGCATCCCCGCCGCAATTTTTCTCGCACTCGCGGGGTGGGCAAGATGGGTGCGCATCGTAACCCGCCAGTCGCTTGACCGTACAGTGCGGCCCTGCACTGAGGGGCGCTATCGCAAGTCGCCTGCCGTAACGATTGAGCGCGTCCCGCGCGAGCGCAAACTCGCGAGGAGTCTTCTCTCGTCCGAGTCTACCGTAAACATATTTCGGTTGTGCGACAGCAACAATCCCTCGCTCACCGCGCGATCCAGGAAAGCCAGCAAGTGGTCAAAGTAACCGTCCACATTGAGCAGGCCGCAGGGTTTGCCGTGAATTCCCAACTGCGCCCAGGTCAGCACCTCGAAAAACTCGTCAAGAGTGCCAAAACCGCCCGGCAGCGCGATGAACGCATCTGAAAGGTCCGCCATTAGCGCTTTACGCTCGTGCATGCTGTTGACGACGTACAGTGCACTCAGGTCCGAGTGGGCTAGCTCGCGTTCGACCAGGGATCTGGGAATAACTCCGATCACTTCGCCGCCCGCCGCCAACGCGGCATCGGCCAGCACGCCCATCAGCCCCACATTCCCGCCACCGTAGACCACGCCCATGCTCTGCAGCGCGATCATTGCGCCCAATGATGTAGCCGCTTCGGAGAAGACCGCACGCACGCCGGCGTTGGCACCACAGAAGATACAGATTCTTTTCATCATTGCGCTACCAAGTCGAAGTAACGCTCGATTAGATCGGCATCGTCAAAATGCCGCCTGCCGACGAAAGCCGTGGCGTGACGCCCGGATTGGCGCATGGCCCCCGGGCTGGCAATCCCCATGGGCCAGAACAAAAAGCGTTCGCCACGCTCGCTCCCGGCAACGATGCCATCCGCGCGGAAGGCACTGCGGCGGCCCTTGGCAGAAGGGAGCGAGCGCAAATCGTCTTCATCGGCCAGGGTATAGGGCCGATCGCTCGCGGTCGTCTCATTCACCACGACGATACGCTCGATATAGTGGGTGTGCGAAGCAATTCGAATGACCACGCGCTGGCCGCGTTCGATAGGCGAAAGTTTTTGTGGTACGAAGGCGTACTCATCCAAGCTATCGGGCCTGGGTTTGAGCACCGCCACGGGCGTGGGAAAAAACTGGTGATAGCATCCGCATGCATGAATGCTATCGAACAACAGTGGCGTTCCATGTTCGTCCAAAGTCACTCGCCAGACTATGCCGTCGAGCGTCCCGCCGAGTAGATCGAAGGCCCCGGTTTTAGGGCGCGCCGGAAACCAAAGCGCATACTGAAGTTGCGGCAACACTCGATCGCGGTAGCGCGTCAACCCGACGCGTCGGTAGACCATGGGCACGGAGGTATCAACGCTCAATCGATCAGCGGAATCCCAGCGCAATGCGCCACCTCGGTCGAAATCCCCGGTCTCATCGACTTCAAAGATGGGCGCATGCTCGTCGAACAGACGCGACAGATTCATAGCGCACCACCGCGGAATCTTCAATGCGCTGATCGCGGGTTCGCTGGTGCACGCCTCACTTTCCGAGCGCTTGATGGAGGGACCGTAGCGCACGAGCTTGCCGCGAACCTTGATCTGATCGACGGGTATTCGAAATGCCTCTTCCGTGTCTCGCTGATAACCAAGCACACCCGCCGCAAACGGAATTCTCGCCAGCGCGTAGATGCCCAACACGCGCTTCCAGGTTTGATAGTCTGGGGGCACCACAATGGCCTTCCTGACGAGCGCACGCTGTCGGTCATCGGATGCGTCGATCTTGACGAGACGCTGTCCACACCGGTCCAGTTGTTTTAGCACGGATTCATCCAGTGCGGCCTGGGGCACATTCCGCAGCTCGTAGCCGCGCGCTTTTAGATCCGTTTGACGAAGCAGATCGATCCATTCTTCGAACACCACCGGTTGCGCTATCTCGCCCTTAAGGGATTCAAGGAAACGGGTGGCACGCAAATAAGGATAACCCGCGATACGCGCGTCGCCACCATCAATGACGCCCGCCTTAGCCACCTTTGAGTCGATATCCTGGAATAGTCGAACGCAACCGCGAACCTCCGAATCAGCCGCAGTGTCGCTGTGTCGCGACCCGGTCGATTGCAATGAGGCGCACCCACTCAGCGCCAGCGCGACGCCAAGGCAGGCCAAGTACCCATGCGTCATCATCGCGCTAGCTCGCGTCAGGCTGATTTTCGGGTCTGGCCTTCTGGAACGACACCAACTCCAGGCACGCCTCGTTGATGCGAAGAATCGTGGGAAAGGCCAACAGATCCACCTTGAAGCGCACCGCGTTGGCCACCTGCGGTACCAGTGTGCAATCGGCGAGTCCGACGGTATCGCCATGACAGTATTTACCGGTGTACTTCTCCGTAGCCAAGCGTTTCTCCAGCGCCTTGAAGCTGGTCTGCACCCAATGCGCGTACCACCGGTTCTTCTGCTCTTCGCTCACGCCAAACTCGCCGGTGAGGTACTTGAGTACGCGCGGATTGTTGAGCGGGTGAATCTCGCATGCGATGAGCAACGCCAATGAGCGCACGCGATTGCGCTCCACTGAAGACTTAGGCAACAACGGCGGAAGCGGATGGGACTCCTCCAGATACTCCATGATGGCGAGCGATTGATGCAGCAACGTCCCCTCATCATCGAGTACCGGAACCAGGTTCTGCGCATTGATGGCGGCATAAGCCTCGCCATACTGTTCGCCCTTCAACAGATGAATACCAATGTGCTCGAATTCCAGGCCCTTAATGGCAAGTGCGATGCGCACGCGATAGGCAGCCGAACTTCGAAAGTAGTTATAGAGCTTCATGTCTGGTTCCTAGGCTGTTGCACGACTCGCCAACAATCCCGCTGCGGTCGCCATATCCTCCACGTTGTCGAACATCGGCACACCGGCAGACTCCATTCGCGCGAACCAAGCGTCCTTGTCCTCCAGCGTCCCCATCATCGAATGCATGATGGGAATGGATGATCCGTGCACGCCGTTGGCCAGACGCTCAACGACTGCCCCCGCATCCACCATAAACGGAATCACGTGGATCATGAGGATGGCGTCGAAGTGGCCCGCCGCGTTCTGCAATGCAGCTTCCAAGGTTGCTCCGAAACGGTCTTCGCGCGCGTCGGCGAGTAGATCGATGGGATTCGCAACACTTGCCTCCGGCGGCAGAAAGCTGCGCAACTTGTCCGCGAATGCTCTCGGAAGGTCCGGTATCTGCAGCCCGCGCGTTGCCGCTTCGTCGGTACACAACACGCCGGGGCCACCGGAATTGGACAACACCAGAATGCGTTTTCCGATTCCGCTTGGATAGCGCGCGAACGCCTTGCCCGCCAACATCAGAGCGCGCAAAGTGTTCACGCGCACCAGACCAGTCTGCCGGCAAAATTCGTCGGCCTGAGGCTCCGACATCGCCTGCGATCCCGTATGTCGAAAAGCGGCCGCCCCGCCCGCAGCGGTGCGCCCGCCCAGCAGCGCGATGATGGGTTTCCTATTCACCACTTCACGGGCGACCCGCGCGAAGCGCTCGGCATCGCCAAAGGATTCCGCGTAGAGCAAAATCACTTCGCAACGCGCATCCGCACCGAGCGCTTCGACATACTCCGTGAGCCCTATCTGCATCGAGTTGCCCACCGACACGATGGCGCCCAGTGGCACACTAAATCGATTGCTGGCCCCGATGAGTTCCTCGGCAATGGCACCGGATTGCGACACCAATCCCACATTGCCGCCACCTGGTAGATCGCGGAAAAACGTCGCAGCGAACGGTGCGTTCTTATCGAGCAGGTTAATCGTCCCCGCGCAGTTTGGCCCCCCTATGCAGAGTGCCGCCGCTCGCGCCAACGCACGCAGTTCAATGTCGCGTGCCTTGCCCTCCTCCGCGCCCTCCGCAAACCCACCAGGAAGAATGAGAAGATTCTTATGTCCGCTGGCCGCTGCCTCTTTGGCCACCTCAAGAATCAGATCAGGCCGCACGACGACTACCGCCAATTCCGCAGCGGGCGTCACCTCGCTCAACGATCGCGCCACCGGCAATCCCAGTAGCGTGCCTCCCTTTGGATTCACCGGAACGATGCGCCCACGATAGCCGGACTTGAGCAGATTATGTAGGACGGCACCACCCGAACTGGTTGGACGATCGCCTGCACCGACGATGGCAACGCTGTTGGGTGAGAGAAACGCATTCAAGGAGTTGGAGGGCATGAGCGGTATGGTGTGAAAGGTCCGCACCGACCCCATCAACAATCCACGCGCCCGAAGATTGCCTTCAAGCAACTCCATTAACGGCCCCAACTTAGGCGGTGAAGCTTCGCCAGACACCGTGATTCCATACTGCCTCAACACCTCGGAGCATACCGGACCGACTGAAAGCACCGGCATGCCACGCAAGGCATTCAAACAACTCTCTCGCTGCGCCTTGGAATCGGCGTGCGCGACTAGATTTTGAATCTGACTGGCACTGGTAACGACCAGCGTCCCGACTGCTTGTTTGCCCAGTGCGGCGAGCAACCGATCGAGCGGCTCGGTATCTTGCGGCAAACTCCATCGATAAGCGGTGATCTCCATCACCTTGGCGCCTCGGGCGTGAAGGGCATCCATCAGCTCCGGATTCTGGCCGCCGTGGCGCTGGACGTAAACAGCGCGTGCGTCCAATTTGGTTTGCGCCAATGATTTCAGAAGCGTCTCGCTTGTAAACGGCGCTGTAGCACTCACATCAATACGGATCTGGCGTTTGCGTAACGCGGCGCTTGGTTTTGGTCCGCGCACCGCCACCGTCGAGCGATCGAGCAGCGCTCGGAATTGTGGAAGAAGATTCAGTCTCTCCAGGGCGTTAAATAACGCATCGACCCCGACGCCGGTTTGAAAGATCACCAAGGCATTGTCGGCATTCTCCCATTGTGTGATCCATTCGCGAAGTTGTTCTGGATCGATGTCGGGCTGCTCGGCGAGAGCGGGGGCGTGTAACGGTACCGCGCCAAGGCGGGCGATGAGTTTGCCCAATTGTTCTCCGGCGCGGCTTTCCAAGAATGCGACGACGGGGGCGGTTTGCGTGGACATGCGAGTTCCATGTGTTGCGAGGAAACGCGATTCTGCCATGGCTGTGGTTTGCGCACATCGCCCGTAGGATGGGATGAGCGCAGGCGAATCCCATCACCGTCACCCCATCCTACGAGAATGCGACCTCGGCAGAGACGGACTCGACCATGCGGCGCACCTCGGGCAAGCAAGACCCACAGTTGGTGCCGCATCGTAGCGTGCTTTGTAGTGTCTGCACGCGCTGCGCGGCAGAACCGGTGATCTGAACCAGGGCGGAGGTAATTTGGGAATCGGTCACGTTCAGGCAACTGCAGACGACTTTTCCGGCGGATACAAATCCAGCAGGCGCAACCGCGGTGGGCGCGAGTAAGAAACGGCGAATAGCGCTGACCGGCTCAGCGCAGATAAGCCATTCCTTGAGCCAAGCCTCGGCGGCGAGTTGCGCGCTATCGCCCGACAAACGCACGCCGTTTAGCTTACCGTGAAGGATGTTTACGCGCCGGCCGACGCCACGCCGTGCATCGTCGTAGCGCAGCACATCGGATTGAGCGAGCCCAAAACGTCGATCGATGTCTTCGATGGCTTGCAGCGAGGGCGCCAGTTTGTCGGCCAGGCGCAACAGCACGCCCTCCTCTTCACGTCCGAAAAGCACAACGGAAGCAAACGCAAACTCATGCAGCAAGGGGGTGAGCGAATCCAGCAGCGAAGCGGCCGATCCGAAGTGCGCATGACTGAACACCGCTAAGCGCCACGGCAGTTCAGCGCGCGTGATGCGCACAGCGGCGTGTTTGAGTTCCGGTTGTTTTGAGTCTTTGTCGAAGGCAGGTACCGTCAGCGAATTCACCCCGTAGATGTCACGCCCTCCCAGAAAGCGCGCACCCCAATGCATGGGAAGATAGACCTGCCCCAAACGCAGGGAATCATCCGCCGCCGCCATCACATACACATTGCCGCGCCGAGACTCCAATCTCAAAAGGTCACCCGCTGCGAATCCTCGTCGATCGAGGTCCTGGGGGTGCATACCGATAGCGGGTTCAGGCGCGTGATTGAACAGTTGCGCCACGGTGCCCGTGCGAGTCATGCCGTGCCACTGATCGCGCAATCGACCGGTAGTTAAACGAAACGGATAGTGCGCGTCGACCGCTTCCGCTACCGGTCGATAAGGTGTCACCACGAAGCGCGCCTTGCCCGTGGGCGTAGCGAAGCGGCCGTCTTCGTAGAGTCGGGCCTTACCTTGGGCCTGTCCTGGAAGAAAGGGCCACTGCTGGGGCCCTGCCTCTAACTTGGCGTACGTCAGGCCGGTGATATCCAGATCTCGTCCGCGCGTGCTTTCCCGATGCTCCATCCATACCGATTCGGTCGAGTCATAGGCAAACAAGCTCGGCTTGCCTGGGCGCAAGCGCGCTTCAAGTTTTTTCGCAAAATCGCGTGCGATCTCCCAGTCAGGGCGCGCTTTCCCCGGCGCCGGGACGGCGGCACGCACGCGCGAAATGCGGCGCTCGGAATTCGTCACCGTGCCCTCTTTTTCTCCCCAACTGGCCGCCGGCAACAACACGTCGGCGTACCAAGTGGTTTCCGTGTTGCGATAGGCTTCTTGCACCACCACAAATTCGGCGTTGCGCAGCGCTTCATGCACTGCCGCTTGATAAGGCATCGATTGAGCCGGATTTGTACACGCAATCCACACCGCATGAATCGCTTTGGTGCGCAATCCTTCAAACAATTCGACGGCGGTCTTTCCGGGCAATGCCGGAACTGCCTCGACCCCCCAATGACGCGCCACTTGCGCGCGGTGTTCGGCGTTGGACAGATCGCGATGACCAGACAGCAAGTTCGCCATGCCACCCACCTCCCGCCCGCCCATTGCATTGGGCTGTCCAGTCAAGCTGAAGGGACCGGCACCGGGTCTGCCGATTTGTCCGGTAGCCAGGTGCAAATTGATGAGCGCGGCGTTCTTCGCTGTGCCGGACGTGGATTGATTCAGCCCCTGACAGTAGAGCGATAAGGTGGCGGCCGATTCACCGAACCACTGGGCAGCAAGCACTAGGTCGGCCTCGCTGATACCGCAAATTTCGGCTACGGCCTTGGGTGTGAACTCGCGCACGGATGCCTTCAGTGCTTCGAATCCTTCGGTATGCGCCGTGATGAAGTTGCGATCGATCAAGTCCTCCCATAACAGCACGTGCAACATGCCGTTGAACAGCGCGACATCGGTTCCAGGCAAAATGGCAAGGTGCAGATCGGCTTCCCGTGCGGTTTCGGTCTTACGCGGATCCACGACAATCACTCGCATCTCCGGCCGCGAGGCCTTCGCCGCCTCGATGCGGCGATAAAGGATCGGATGCGCGTACGCCGTGTTCGATCCGGCGATGAACAAACACTGCGCTTCTTCAATATCCTCGTACGAGCAAGGCGGCGCATCGGCGCCAAGCGTTTGTTTGTAGCCCGCCACCGCCGAAGACATGCACAGACGCGAGTTGGAATCGATATTGTTGGTGCCGATCAGTCCCTTCGCCAGCTTGTTGAAGACGTAATAGTCCTCCGTCAGCATCTGGCCGGAGATGTAGAACGCCACGGCGTCAGGTCCGTGCTCTTCGATGATCTTTCGAAAGCGCATGACCGAATAGTCCAGCGCATCATCCCAAGTCGTGCGCGCACGCGGCACGTTGCGCGCCGTACGCAATTCGGGATGTAGCAAGCGCGAGTTGCGCAGCGCCGGCCGCTGGGTCAGATGCAAGGTGGAACCCTTGGAGCACAGCTTTCCAAAATTGGCTGGGTGGTCCGGATCGCCCCGCACGCCGGTAATGCCAGCGCCGTCGGTTTCGATGATCACGCCGCAGCCCACTCCGCAGTAGCAGCAGGTGGACTTCACCTCCGTTGGCGAGGGTGGCTTCATGCGGCTTCTCGTCGCACAACTTCTCGCTCAGTTGCGATGTCACCGGCGATAGGATTGTGGACGTCAAGCATCACACGCCCATTCTCCACCCGGACCGGAAAGCGGGTAACACACCCTTCGTCCGGGGCCGTTGCACAGCCGTTATCCAATCCTATGGTCCAGTTGTGCAGGGGACAGGCGACTCGATTGCCGAATACGATGCCTTGCGACAGTGGTCCGCCCTTGTGTGGGCAGCGATCCAGCAGCGCGAATACGGCGTCATCCTGCGTGCGGAATACTGCGATCTCGATTCCGTCGCTGCGTTTAACGCGGCGCGCGCCCAGCAGTGGAATGTCCTCGAGGGCGCAAACATCTAGTAACCTGATCATAGTTATTGGGCTGAAAAAAATAAAAGGGACTTCGCGGGCGGGGTATTGACCTCGCCCTTGACTAAATTGACCAAATTGACCAAATTGACCAGAGGGGGCTACGTGAAAATCACTTCGCCCCCTTTGGAAACCCCCGAAGTTTGCCCCCGCGCCAAGAGCGGGGGGAATACGAGTTGAAATCTTCTCAACGAGGTTGGCAGTTAAACCGTCACGGCCTCAAACTGCCGCGTATCCACGCTGGCTTTTGCGGGCTCGTGCCACGGATCAGGTTCGTCTTTGAGCGCGAACTGCAGCCGTTCCCATAGTGCCAATCGCCCGGCCGCATCGTCAAGTATGCGCTTCTTGACATAGTCGATACCTACACGAGATACGAAGTGCACCGTGCGCTCCAGGTACCACCCTTCTTCGCGATACAACTGCAAGAAGGCGCCGGCGTATTCCAACACCTCTTCGCTGGCCTTCAACTTCACCAGAAACTGCGCGACCTCGGTCTTGATACCACCGTTACCCGCGATATAGATTTCCCAGCCCGAGTCCACGCCAATGACCCCCACATCCTTGATCCCCGACTCGGCGCAATTGCGTGGACAACCCGACACCGCGAGCTTCACTTTATGCGGGGCGTACATGCGCCATAACGCGCGCTCCAGATCTTTCCCCATCTTGGTGGAATCCTGCGTCCCGAAGCGGCACCACTGGCTGCCTACGCAGGTCTTCACCGTACGCAGTGCTTTTGCATAAGCGTGTCCAGAGGGCATGTCCAGATCGCGCCATACCGCAGGCAGATCTTCCTTTTTCACACCCAGCAAATCGATGCGTTGGCCGCCGGTGACCTTCACCGTGGGAATCTTGAATTTATCGACTACGTCGGCAATGCGCCGTAGTTCGGACGCTGTCGTTTCACCGCCCCACATACGTGGTATCACGGAATAGGTGCCCTCGCTTTGAATGTTCGCATGCGAACGGTCGTTGATGAAGCGCGACTGCGGATCGTCCTTAGCTTGATGTGGCCAGGTGCAGAGCAGGTAATAGTTGAGCGCCGGGCGACACGTGGCACATCCGTTGGGCGTTCTCCACTCGAGAAAATTCTGCAGGTTCGGGATGGACAGCAGTTTGTGCTTGCGAATGGCATCGCGCACTTCCTTGTGTGTGCGCTCGGTACAGCCGCACAGCGGCTTGGCCTTGGGCGTGGCGGAGTAGTCGCTGCCCAGCACGGTCATGAGGATCTGTTCCACCAGTCCCGTGCATGATCCGCAAGAGCTCGACGCCTTGGTGTGCTTGCGCACCTCGTCCAAGGTGAACAGTCCCTTTTCCTTGATGGCGCTGACGATCCTGCCCTTACACACGCCGTTGCAACCGCAGACCTCTTGATCATCGGACATCGCCGCGGCTTTGTTCTGTCCCTGATGCCCGGTGTCGCCGAGATTGGACTCGCCGAACATCAAACGATCGCGCAGCGCGGCGATGTTGGTGCCTTCGCGCAAGAGCTTGAAGTACCAGGCGCCATCGACGGTGTCGCCCACCATCACGCCGCCTACGAGTTTGTCGTTTTTTATGACCAGCTTCTTGTATACGCCCGCACCGGGATCGGACATGACGATTTCTTCAGCGTCGTCTCCGCCGTGAAAATCGCCCACGGAAAACAGATCCACGCCAGTCACCTTCAATTTGGTCGAAGTGACTGAACCGGCGTATCGACCGATGCCGAACTCGGCGAGATGATTGGCGCACACCTTGGCCATCTCGAACAACGGTGCCACCAAGCCATAGGCGATACCGCGATGATTGGCGCACTCGCCCACTGCGTAGATGCGCGGATCGTAGGTTTGCATGGTGTCGTTCACCACGATTCCGCGATTGCAATACAACCCGGCCGATTGCGCGAGTTGGGTATTGGGACGAATACCCACCGCCATCACCACCAGTTGCGCGGGCAATTCTTCACCGGACTTGAGTCTCACCGCGCTGACATGGCCTTTACCATCGTCGACGATTTCCGCCGTCTGAGCTTCCAGTTTGAATTGCAATCCTCGCCCTTCCAGGGTCTGCTGCAACATCGCGCCTGCCGTGCGATCGAGTTGCCGTTCCATCAACCACGGCATCAGGTGCACCACGGTGACGTCCATGCCGCGTTGACGCAATCCATTGGCAGCTTCCAGTCCCAGCAAACCGCCACCGATTACGACGGCGTGCTTCAACGTCTTCGCCGCGTCGATCATCGCTTGCGTGTCGTGAATGTCGCGATAGGTGAGCACGCCCTCTAGCTGGGCGCCGGGCACTGGCAGCATGACGGGGTTAGATCCGGTGGCGATCAGCAAGCGGTCATACTCCACACTGGTGCCATCCTCGGCCTCGACGCGGCGCGCACGGCGGTCGATGCGCGTGACTTTTTTGCCAAGGATCAAGCGAATATTGTGCGAGGCATACCAGTGGAGATCATTGAGCACAATCTCCTTCAGCGTTTGCTCGCCCGAGAGAACGGGTGACAACAGGATGCGGTTGTAGTTCGGATGCGGCTCGGCGCCAAACACAGTGATGTCATAGAGGTTGGGCGCAATGGCGAGCAACTCTTCGAGCGTTCTCACGCCCGCCATGCCATTACCGATCATTACTAACCTTAGTTTTTGCATCGCAGCTATCTCGTCCATGGATCAATTTACGCGACATCTTCCGCAAGTTCGGAGCCACTTCCATTTTCTCAGTCGTTAGAGCCACTTAGCACATTTTTTCGAAAGTACTCACGCCTCATCAAGGTGCGCCCAACGTTTTTTCGCACCGCAGCAGTGCGGGCAATGATGGCAAACACCACGCACGCTGATCGGGGCCGCAGCGGAAATCTCCATCAAGTCAGGCAACTGTCGTATTAAGCCGCCGTCATCGACCGGCGTGGCACATGCACTGCAATAGGGAGCCTTCAGCGACAAACTCATTCGTCATTACTCCAAGGGAACCTCCATGAAGCAGTCGTTCTTACGCGCAGGGCACTTGCCGACTTTGTTCGCGGCTTTTCTGTATTTCGATTTGGCTTTCATGGTGTGGGTTATTCTGGGGCCGCTTGGCGTGCAGATCGCACAGGACTTGGATCTCACACCGGCGCAGAAGGGAATGATGGTTGCCACGCCGGTGCTCGCGGGCGCGTTGTTACGCATCGTAATGGGCGTGTTGGTGGATCACATAAAGCCCAAAGCCTCCGGCGCGATCGGACAGATCGTTGTGATGGTTGCACTGGCGGCCGCTTGGCAATTCGGCGTTCACACCTATGAGCAAGTACTTCTACTGGGCTTGGCGCTAGGTGTCGCGGGCGCGGCGTTCGCGGTGGCGCTGCCGCTGGCTTCGCGTTGGTATCCGCCAGAGCATCAAGGCACGGCGCTGGGTATCGCGGGCGCTGGCAACTCCGGCACCGCATTGGCGGCACTGTTCGCTCCGGGATTAGCCGCCGCATTCGGATGGCAGAATGTGTTCGGATTGGCCATCATCCCGTTGTTCATCACCTTTCTGATCTATATGGCGCTCGCCAAGGACAGCCCGGACTGTCCGCCGGCGAAGCCCTTCAGCGATTACTTCAAAGTGCTCAAGGACAACGATGCATGGTGGTTCATGTTTTTCTATGCAGTGACCTTCGGGGGTTTCGTTGGACTCGCCGCCTCGCTTACCATCTACTTCAATGCCCAGTATGGTCTATCCGCGGTGATTGCCGGTTACTTTACCGCCGCCTGTGTGTTCGCCGGATCCTTGGTGCGTCCCATTGGCGGCCACGTGGCGGACCGCATCGGAGGCATTCGCTCGCTCAGCGTGATGTACGTGGTAGGCGGCGCCATGCTCGCACTGGTGAGCTTCGGGCTGCCCAATGCCTGGATGGCCCTCGCCGTCTTCGTCGGCGCCATGCTGGCCTTCGGCATGGGCAACGGTGCGGTGTTCCAGTTAGTGCCGCAGCGCTTTCGCAAGGAAATCGGCGTCATGACTGGTTTGGTTGGCATGGCAGGCGGAATCGGCGGTTTCTTTCTGGCTTCGAGCTTGGGTTACTCGAAGCAGATCACAGGCTCCTATCAATCCGCATTCCTCGTTTTCAGTGGGCTTGCTTGCTTGGCGCTCGTCGGGCTGACTGCCGTTAAAACGAGGTGGCGTACCACGTGGGGTGCATCCCACCTCAGCGCGGCTAAGATCTGACTCATGACCAGGAACATTCTGGCGCTCCGTCCACTATCCGCACTTTCCACGATCGTCGCGCTAACGGTATCCCAGGTAGCGTTAGCACAGACGGGCTCATTGGTGGAAGCCGTCACGGACGGCAAGCTGCTCCTCAATCTTCGCCCGCGCTATGAGTATGTCGAACAAGACAACAAAGCAAAGGAGGCGAACGCGTTCACGCTGCGCTCGCTGCTCGGGTGGAAAACAAAGTCGTGGCATGACGTATCGGCAACGGCGGAAGGAATCAATGTTACGCATCTGGGTCCGCAGCGCTTCAATGACAACGCCGCCTTGTCATCTCCTTACCCCCTAGTGGCCGATCCGGAAGACACCGATCTGAATCAATGGTTCGTCGACTATACGGGCATCGCAAAAACCACCGCGCGCGTTGGCAGACAGTCGATCAAACTGGACAACGTGCGATTTATTGGAAACGTCGAGTTCCGCCAGGTGATGCAGGTATTCAACGCTGCCACCATAGACTATCAAGGTATCGATGGGCTGCGTGTATACGGGGGATACTTGTTTCGTCTCAAGACCATCGCGGGAATGCAACGCAAGACGCAAACGCCCATCGTCAATGTGCGATATAGCTTTCGTCCTGGACAGAGCATTGTTGGTTATGGGTATTGGCAAAATCAACCCAATACGGGGCAGGTTACGGGCTTTGCGGACAACTCGAACCGCATTCTAGGTGTTCGACTGGATGGCGCGCATCCGCTCGGTGCGCAATGGAAGGTGCAGTACACCGCGGAGTTCGCCAAACAGGATCGTTACGCCGGGGGCGATACACGCATTGACGCGCGCTATCGCCGCGTCGGTGTTGGCGCGCAATGGAAGGATGCTTTTTTGCGTGTCGATCAGGAGGTGTTGGGCAGCAACAATGGCCTCTACGGCTTCCAAACGCCGCTTGGCACCAACCATCTCTTCCAAGGCTGGGCCGATCAACTGCTGAGCACACCCAGACAAGGCATCAAAGATAGATTTCTTACTGCCGGTGCCAAGTTTGGGCCCGTTGCGTTGCTCAGTGAGTATCATCAGTTCGACGCCGATTCCGGCAGTCTCGATTTTGGCAAAGAGTTCGATGCAGGCCTGGTGTACAACACGCCCGTGAAGGGGCTGTATGCCAAACTTGAATTCGCCGATTACAAAGGAGGCGACGCGGCAACGGGGAAGGTGGATACTCGAAAAGTTTGGATGACCGTGGGGTATGGCTATTGATGGCGCAGATGCATACCTGGCACTCAAGGGGGTCAAGCGTCTCTCACGTCAGCCTGCTCCCCGCACGCGGGGCGACGCAGTATGCATCGAATAGTCAACGATTCGTGCGCAATCCGAAACCCTAAAGCACTGTGCCCCTCCAACTCGATATAGGGCACGCCACCGCGGCAGGCGTCAGATCGAACAACGAAGACTTCGTTGGCATGGTCACGCCTACCGGCGAGGAGCTGGCGCGCAAGGGAGTCCTGGTAGCGATTGCCGATGGCGTATCGGGGCACGCGGGCGCACGTGAGGCGGCGGAGTATGCGGTGCGTGGCTTGCTCGCAGACTATTACGCCACGCCGGACACTTGGGAAACCACCGTGTCCCTGGATCGCGTGTTGAAGGCGATCAACCGTTGGGTGATTTCGCAAGCACAGACAAGACGCGAAATCGCTGGCATGGCCACGACCTTGACGGCGCTGGTGCTGCGCGGACGGCACGCCACCGTCGCGCACCTTGGCGATACGCGCGCTTATCGTTTTCGCGACGGGCAACTCACCAGGCTGACCACCGATCATGTGTGGGACCGTCCCGACATGTCGCACGTGCTGACACGAGGTATTGGTCTCGACTCGGATCTGCGGGTGGATTACGGTGATTTGGTGTTGCGCGAACGCGACCGCTTCGTTCTGATTTGCGATGGCGTGTGGGCGCATGTGCGTGAGGAGAGGCTGCGTGCACTATTGGATGGCGAGGGCGCTCAAGCCACGGCGAATTCATTGTTGAACGAAGCGATGATCTCCGGTTCGCAGGACAATGTCAGTGCCATCGTGGTCGATGTGCAATCTATTGCCGATGACGCGCTGGACGACGTGCTCGCCGCTAGCACGCGCGTGCCCGTACCCATGCTGCTCAAGCCCGGCGATGAACTCGACGGCTTTCGCATTATCGAAATCCTACGCCGGAATTCGAGCAACATCCTCTACAAAGTGGAGCAGACGAACAGCGGGCGATTGTGCGTGCTGAAAACGCTGGTACCGGAGCGCGCAAACGACCCGGCGGAATGCCGGCAGTTGGCGCATGAAGAATGGATCGCGCGCCGCGTGGTTGCACGCTTCTTTCCGCAAATCATTCCAGTGGAGGCGGAACTGCGCAGTGCTCTTTATTTCGTCCAAACCTGGCACGCCGGATCGACACTCGCACAAACGCTGGAGGCCGGCCGCCATCTCACCGTTCCTGACGTATTGGGTATAGCAATACGGCTCGCGCGCGGTGTTGGTGCACTACACCGGCGTTCGGTCATTCATCGCGACATCAAACCGGAAAATATCCATCTCGGCGACGACAATGAAGTTCGGCTATTGGACTTCGGCGTTGCCGAATCCGGCTTCGCCGCTGGCATGCTTACCTCCCGCGCCGGTACGCCCAGTTACCTTGCGCCCGAACTGTTTGCCGATGCCCCGGCCGACGCGCGCACCGATTTGTACGCATGGGGCGTAAGCGTCTATTTCGCGCTCACCCGTCACTATCCCTACGGTGAAGTGGAAGCATTTCAGCGGCCGCGCTTCGGCGAACCCGCTCCACCCACTCGCTATCGTCCGGATGTGCCGGTGTGGATGGAGAACATTGTGCTCAAGGCGGTGGCAAAGGATCCCGCTCAACGTTTCGAGACCGCCGAGGAATTGCTTCTCGCACTGGAACGCGGCGCGGCTCATCCGCTGGACGCACCTCGCCCCACGCCACTCGCTGCGCGCGATCCCGCGGTGATATGGCGTACAGCGGCGATGGTGTTGCTCGTGATAAATCTGCTGCTGATTTATCTGTTGATGGTGCGCTAGCCAACCTTCCGCCGTCGCACGCTCCACGCGCTATGACTTCGACCTATTCACCGAAACACCGTGCCGCACCGCCGTCAAAATCCCTCGTAATATCTCCACCGGAGGCGGGGGACATCCCGGAACCGCGACATCGACCGGAATCACATTGGAAACACGCCCACACGAAGCATAACTCTCACCAAACACGCCACCCGTACAACCACAGTCGCCCACAGCAACCACCAGCTTGGGCGCCGGCGTCGCCTCCCAAGTACGACGTAGCGCGGTTTGCATGTTGCGCGACACGGGACCGGTGACCAGCAACATATCCGCATGCCGTGGGCTCGCGACGAATTTGATTCCCAGTCCTTCGATGTTGTAGTAAGGATTGGTCAGGGCATGAATCTCCAACTCGCAACCATTGCACGATCCGGCGTCGACCTGGCGGATACACAGCGCGGCGCCGAGGATGCGCAGTATTTCGTCCTGGATGCTTTGCGCTTGCATGCGCACGGATTCGTCGGTGTCCGGCGGGGCCTCGGTCGGGAGGCCAGCGGCTTTGATCTGTTTGATGATGCGCCACATCAGAGGTCGTGCCCGGAGTAACTGAGGTTGAAGGATTTGTTGATGAGGGGAAAATCCGGAACGATGTTGCCCATGACGGCGTGTTCCAGCACCGGCCAATTCTGCCAGGATGGATCGTGGCAGTGACAACGCGCAATGGCGCCGGCCGCATCCGTCTCCAAGGCGATGAATACCGGCCCGCGCCATCCCTCTATCCATCCGGCACCGAATCCGTTGCGGCCGTCTCCTTGCAAGGGTGCGAGCACCGGTCCCGGTGGCAGGCGCTCGCATAGGGATTGGATCAGTCGCAGTGATTCGAACAGTTCGTCGAATCGCACGCTCACTCTGGCGGCGACGTCGCCACCGCGCGATGTGACGCATTGCGCCTCGATTTCGTCGTAGGGCGAAACGCGAAACTCGGTGCGCACATCGAAGGCTTGCCCGCTGGCTCGTCCCGCGAGTCCGCATAGCCCAAGCTGCACCGCCAACTCTGGACTGACGTGACCGGTGGTCATGAAGCGATCCTGCAGGCCGGCGTGCTCGTCATAGATCGTGCGCAACGTCCGCACTTCCTTTCGCAATACCTCGCACTGGACTGTGATGCTTTCACGCATGCTCTGGGTAATGTCCGCCGCTACGCCGCCAGGAAGCACGCGGTCCATCATGAAGCGGTGTCCGAAGGTGACATGATTAGTGCGCAGCCAATCCTCTTTCAGCCTGGAGAACTGCGCCAGCCCGAAGGCGAGCGCGGCGTCATTACCCAGTGCGCCTAAATCGCCAAGATGATTGGCCACGCGCTCGCGCTCCAACATCAGCGCACGCAGCCAGCTTGCACGCACTGGAATATCCGCATCTTCGATGCATTCCAGGGCCATGCAATAAGCCCAGGCGTAGGCCACCGTTGAGTCGCCCGACACTCTCCCTGCCAGCCGATAGCCGTCTTGCCGCGCGACCGACTGGAAGCGCTTCTCGATGCCCTTGTGGGTGTAGCCTAGTCTTTGTTCAAGGCGAAGCACCTTCTCGCCCACGACGGAAAAACGGAAGTGGCCGGGCTCGATGATGCCGGCGTGGACCGGCCCCACGGGAATCTCGTGCACGCCCTCCCCTTCCACGCGGACGAAGGCATAGTCCTCCTCGGCGCAATCGCCGAGTACTTCTTGTCCATTGCCTTCGGTGCGCAGCGGAAAATAATGCTTGGGCCAGGCGCCGTGATTCAGCCACCCACGTTCATCGTTCAGACCGGCGGCGCGCAAGCCCACCAAGTCGTACACAGCCCGCTGCATTCGATCGGCGTAAGGAAAAGCCCAGGCGAGATTCGGATATGCGAGTGCTTCGCCTTCAAGCGGCAGCGCCAAGATGACAAGTCCTTCACGTAATACGTAAGCCGCGTACACCGCGAACATCCCGTCGCGACGGCGACGCTCGGCACCCCAAATGCAGAGTAGCCGCACGCCGCTTTCCTTTGCCACGCGCGCCGCTTTTTCCCATTCGCTCTGCGTCACCGTCGCGCGCCAGATCGGCGGGGCTTTGCACACGGTTTCGAAGGTGACATCGAGTTCCAGAAAACCCATGGGGTCAGCCACCGATCATGCGCGCCGCTTGTCGAAACCAGGTTTCGAGGTAAGGCGGAATATACAATCCAAGCATCAATCCAAGCCCGAGATGCACGAACACCGGAAGCAACGCGGGCGGATGCGGCAGTGGTTTCGCGTTCGTATCGCCAAACACCATGGCTTGCACGCGGAGCATCACGGACGCGAAAGCAACACCCAATGCGAGCAGCAGCACGGGCGCCGCCCAAGGCAGCTCGCGCATGGTGGTGGTAAGGATCAAAAATTCACTCGCGAAAATGGCAAAGGGCGGCATGCCGAGAATGGCGAGAGCGCCCAGCATGAGTCCCCAACCCACGGTGGGACTGACTTTCAGCATCCCGCGAATGTCGTCCATCATCTGGGTCCCGGCTTTTTGCGAGGCATGCCCCACGGCGAAGAAAATGGCGGACTTCACCAGCGAATGTGCTGTCATGTGCAACAGCCCCGCGAAATTGGCGATCGGACCGCCCAGACCGAAAGCGAAGGTCATCAACCCCATGTGTTCGATGGAGGAGTAGGCGAACATGCGCTTGACGTCCTTCTGGCGCGAAAGAAAGAAAGCCCCCGTGACCACCGACACTAAGCCGAATCCAATCATGAGCTGGCTCGCCAATCCGTTCTGCAGCGCACCGTCGGTCAGCACCTTGCAACGCAGAAGGGCATAGAGCGCAACGTTGAGCAGCAAACCGGACAAGACAGCCGAGATCGGCGTCGGACCTTCCGCGTGCGCGTCCGGCAACCAGTTATGCACCGGCACCAGACCGACCTTGGTGCCATAACCCACCAGCAGGAACACAAAGGCGAGTGAGATGATGGTCGGTTCGAGTTGTGTCTTGACTTCCTCGAGGTTGGTCCACAATAGCGCTCCGCCGCCGGCGCCGAGTACGCGTTCAGCCGCCAAATACAGCAGAATGGTTCCGAAC